>CALUTF010000006.1 GCA_944323595.1 Candidatus Gastranaerophilales bacterium
TATGTTATCAGTCTGCATCAAAGAGATTTAATCTCTTTTTTAACCTTAGGTTTGTCGGAGTTTTTAGGTTCAGAGCCGAGCATGAAGCGGAAGCCTCCGGTGAGAGCAACACCGTTTCTACCGCCGTTACGAATCATAGCTTGCAAGAAAGCAGTGAATTTATCAGCCCAGTTACGTTGAACACCAACACCGTATTCTACGTAAGGTTTAACACTCATTTCTGGAAGCTTAACGTTGTTAGCAGTAACTTTGGATTCATTCATTAAGTTCCAAACCATACCGACAGAAGCGTACGGCTGCCAACCGCCCTTGAGGTTCGCAATGAACCTAACACTAGGGTTTAATTGAATAGTGTGCAACGGGTCGGATTCAATGCTAACTCCAGCAGCATTTTTATAATCAAAGGTGTTAACAAATGTATAAGACAAGAACATAATCGGTTGGATAATGAACTTACCGTCTTTAAATTCAAAGTTGTAACCCGTTTTAGAACCAACACCTGCTAATAAACTAGTATAATCTTCTTTACCGTACATAGTATGAGATTCACCAACAGAAGCACCAGCTGATGCGGTGATGGCAGTCCAGAAGTTACCTTTGTAGAAAGTTTCGGTGAAACCTAATAAGCCGCCGTTCATAGTAGTATCAACGCCGCTATAATTTAAACTAGAGCCCATATAACCTGCATAACCAGTGAAGACTCTGCTCCAGCCGTTTTTCATTTCTTTGAAATCACCGTCGAAGCCAACAAGCGAACCGTAAGTAATGGCATCGACTTTCGGTCCGTTTTTAATGTTCATGGTTTCAAAAGTGGTATACGGTCTGAACCAAACGCCTTTGTTATGTAAGTTATCAGCGTATGACGGCAAATTATCGTTAAAGTCAGTACTTAATGCATATTTGTTAGCATTGATTTTAGCGTAACGTTCCATAGCAGGTAATTGAGTGAACGCATCAGCGTGTTCAAAGACGTATTTGAACGCTTCGTTCATAGCAGCTTGACCGGCAGCAAGATTACCGACAGGAGTTGCCAGAACAGCAGGGTTGAACGCATCAGACGGGTTGCCTGTGGTTCCGCCACCTGTAGGCGGAATTGGTAAATTAGGTTCATCCGGTTCATCTGGTTCGTCGGGCAGAATAATGTCGCCTTTGGCAAAGACAAAGTAACCGCCGTCGCCTTTACCGTCGTATTGATTGTCTTTGTCGTAGATAACATTGTATTTGTATATAGGTGTGTAAGCAGTTGTTTGGAAGCTGTCGGGAAGATCCCCTGTGCCACCTGAGACCGCGTTAACAACGTTGTTTTTCAGGTCAGGTTCAGCGAAATAGACAGCGGTGACAGATTCACCCTGAACAGCGTCAGACAAAAGATTCATACCTATGACATTTAAGTTACCGTTGTGTTCGCCATAGCTATCAGCCGTAAGCCTGTCCATTTCTTTGTTAGCTAAATCGACATCGGCAACAAAATTTGTATCGCCTGTGAGTGTAAAACTATTTACATCATAGACGTGTACAGAGTCATTAACGGTATTTAAAGTAGTATTACCAGCAAAGAGGTTGCTGTTTCTGATATCGTTTAGCAAGTAGAACGTAGTATTGTTAATATCATCACCTGTAATATTAACTGTATATCCGTCAATACCGTCGATGTTGTCTTTCATAACAACGCTTCCACCGTTTTTCATATTGAAAGATAACGTTAAATCGTTACCGTTCATATAAATAGCGTTGTCATCCTTGACCCCGTTTGATTCCGTGTAGTTGCCCTCGAAGACAGTTTGTGCGTTATCTGCGATTATATTGAGGTCTTTTGTAGAATAAATAGCGCCGCCTTGAGCTTCTCCGTTAGTTGATTGTGCATAGTTGTCAATAAATGAAGAATTAATTATTCCTCCTATAATTGTATTGTCATTATCTTTTGCCCCTATGGTGCCGTTGTTATAAATCGCCCCGCCGTAGCTGCTGGCAGAGTTTCCAATAAAGTCACCGGTGATATCTCCGATTGTGCCGCTGTTGTTATAAATCGCCCCGCCGTAGATGCGGGCAGAGTTACCAATAAAATCACCTGTGATATCGCCTATGGTGCCGCCGTTATAAATCGTCCCGCCGGAGTTGGCAGAGTTCCCAATAAAATCGCCAGTGATATCTCCGATGGTGCTGGTATCGTTATAAATCGCCCCGCCGTAGTTGCGGCCAGAGTTTCCAATAAAGTTACCGGTGATATCTCCGATGGTGCTGCTGGTGTCGTTATAAATCGCCCCGCCATAGCTGCTGGCATAGTTTCCAATAAAGTCACCGGTGATATCTTCGATGGTGCCGCTGTTCCTATTATTAATCGCCCCGCCGGAGTTGCGGGCAGAGTTTCCAATAAAGTCACCGGTGATATCTCCGATGGTGCCTCTGTTATTCTCAATCGCCCCGCCGTAGAGGCTGGCAGAGTTTCCAATGAAGTCACCGGTGATATCTCTGATGGTGCCTCTGCTATTTTCAATCGCCCCGCCGGAGCTGTTGGCAGAGTTTCCAATAAAGTTGCCTGTAATGTTGCCGATGGTACTGTCTTCGTTATAAATTGCCCCGCCGTCGCTGCTGGCAGAATTTCCAATAAAGTTTCCGGTGATATCTCCGATGGTGCTGCTGTTCCTATTATAAATCGCCCCTCCGTCGCTGCTGGCAGAATTTCCAATAAAGTCACCGGTGATATCTCCGATGGTGCCGCTGCTGTTATCAATCGCCCCGCCGGAGTAGCGAGTCGAATTCCCAATAAAATCACCGGTGATATTGCCAATTATAGCATAGAAGTTAAAAATCGCCCCGCCAGTATTGTCGCTTGAATTTCCAATAAAGTCCCCAGTGATATCTCCGATGGTGGCGCTGTTGTTATTATTAATCGCCCCGCCACCGTCTCCGGCAGAATTTCCAATAAAGTCACCGGTGATATCTCCGATGGTGCCGCTGCTGTTATCAATCGCCCCGCTGCTGCTGGCAGAGTTTCCAATAAAGTCACCGGTGATATTGCCAATTGTACCATGGTAGTTATAAATCGCACCACCACGACCATCAACAGCAGAATTTCCAATAAAATTACCTGTGATATCGCCGATGGTCTCTCTGTTATAAATCGCCCCGCCACCGTCTCCGGCAGAATTTCCAATAAAGTCACCAGTGATGTTGCCGATAGTGCTGCCCTCGTTACGGATCGCACCACCATGGTCTCCGGCAGAATTCCCAATAAAATCACCTGTGATATCGCCAATTGTGCCAACGTTATAAATCGCCCCGGCGGCGCTGTTGGCAGAGTTTCCAATAAAGTCACCGGTGATATTGCCAATTGTACCATAGTAGTTATAAATCGCCCCGCTGTACCTGTCGGCAGAGTTTCCAATAAAGTCACCGGTGATATTGCCAATGGTGCCTCTGTAATTATAAATCGCCCCGCCGACGCTGCCAGAGTTTCCAATAAAGTTACTTGTAATATCGCCGTAATTTGTACCGGAGGTGATATCTAATCTTCCGGAAGTATTAGTGTTGTCATAAAGCACATTAATAATAACATCTTTGACAGGAGAGTTTTGGAGCGTAATGGTGTATTTTTGATTGCCCTCGCCGTAAGTTGTCTGCTTTAAATTCCACTGGTAATAAACCGGGGAAGCTTCCTTAAAAACGACTTCCTTGTACTGAACATCGGGCAGTCTGTCTGCCTCTGCCACTTCTTTGCCAGTCACAGGGTCGTAGTAATGCGTAACCGGCTTGAGCTCGTATTTTGTGATAATGTTGTCACCCGCAGGTGCTGCGCCGTCCTCGCCTGCAGGAACTTCCGTCAAAGTATAAGCGCTTTCGGGCGCTAAGATAGAGCCGCTTTCTACAAGGTTCCCCTCGTCATCATATTCTGTTTGCGGGATTTGTACATTATTTTCGTGCAAATAGTCTAAAGTAGGCTTATTGAGCGGAATTTTACTCAAATCGACATCAGCAAGTTCTGCTGCCATCGCGGGAGTTATACCGAGCAGCAAAGCCGCTAAAAGCGTTCTAGAGGTTAGACTGCCCCCCCCCTGTAAGAAATGCTGATTTATCAAGGTTTTTGGATGTTTTATACATAAATGATACCTCCGTGTTTATTACACATTACATTAATTACTAACGGAAAATTTTTCGAAGAAATTTAATCTTTTTAGAAAATCGTTACATTCTTTTACATTTTTTTAGCCATAATATACAAAAAGACGGACTATATAAGTCCGTCTTTTCAATGTGTATGGAGTTTTTTTCTACTTGTCATCCAATGCAGCAACACCCGGAAGTACTTTCCCCTCAATGAATTCCAGAGAAGCACCACCGCCTGTTGATACGTGGGTGAAATCTTCTGCTTTGCAGAATTTCTTAGCTGCAGAAACTGAATCTCCGCCGCCGATAACTGATACTGCACCGTTTTTAGTTGCTTCTACTATAGCTTCTAATACAGCCTTTGTTCCCTCTGCAAATGCAGGATTTTCAAACGCTCCTACAGGTCCGTTCATCAGGATTGTTTTTGAAGATTTAAGAACATCAGCAAATGCTTTTCTTGATTCCATACCTGCGTCTACACCTTCAAACCCGTCAGGAATTTCATTGATTTTGACGAATTTATTTGTGCCGTTGCCTGAAAAATCATCTGTCACAAGAACATCAGTTGCCATAACCAGTTTAACACCTTTATCAGCAGCTTTCTTTTCGATAGCTTTTGCAACTTCTAACTGATCATCTTCGCAAATAGAGTTACCAATTTTACCGCCGTTTGCCTTAACAAATGTGTATGCCATGCCGCCGCCGATAATTAAGTTATCAACTTTGTCGATTAAGTTTTCTAAAACACCGATTTTAGAAGAAACTTTTGCTCCGCCTACAACTGCTGTGAATGGTCTTGTCGGGTTATCAAGTGCTTGTGACAGGCATCTGATTTCTTTTTCCATCAAAAGACCTGACACTGCCGGTTTAAGAACTTTAGCCAACTTAGCAGTTGAAGTGTGGTTTCTGTGAGCTGCGCCGAAAGCATCGTTTACATAGAAATCACCGAGTTTAGCCAATTCGTTTGCAAAAGTCATGTCGTCATCTTTTGCTTCTTCTGCTTTATAGAATCTGATGTTTTCCAACAAAGCTACCTGACCGTCTTTGAGTGCTTCAAGAGCTTTGTCAGCGCCTTGACCTACAGGTTCTGAAACGAACAGAACATCTTCGCCGAGGACTTTAGATAAATATTTAGCAACAGGAGCCAGAGAAAATTCCATATTCCATTCACCTTTTGGTCTGCCAAGGTGTGCCATGAGAATAATCTTAGCGCCTTTATCTTTCAAAAATTTAACTGTCGGCAAAATAGCTTGAATTCTTGTATCATCTGTAACATTTTTGTCAGCGTCCAGAGGAACGTTAATGTCTACACGTACAAGAGCTCTTTTACCTTTAATGTCTCCTAAATCGTGAATTGATTTTTTCATAAATTTCTCTCCTTTATAAAGTAACGTATACTTTGCAAGACTATTTTACAAAACACAAAGATTTAAGTAAAGCGTTTTTATTATTGTAAAAAATTAAAAAAATATTAAAAAAGTCTTGATTTTAAAAAATGTTTATTATACATTAATTCATGCGGGCAAACGAGAGATTGAACGCTAAAGAGATAAAGCACAGTCGACTTAATTTATAGAAGATAGCCAAATCTCGAGATGAAAAATAAATATGGGCTGCTAGCTCAGGTGGTTAGAGCGCACCCCTGATAAGGGTGAGGTCGGTGGTTCGAGTCCACTGCGGCCCAGATTTAAAAGGATGATGACTTTTTTTATCATCCTTTTTATTTTGTAATTAATAGTAATAGGTAATAGGTTTCTGGGTAATAGGTTTCTGGGACATTGAGACAGAGAAAAATTTAATAAAAAATCAAACAGACAGGACGATTGAGGCTGTTTTTTAGTATTGAGATGTGTCAAATTATCAATTGGCTTAGGATAACAATAAAATATAAATATCCCTGACAACATTATAAAAAATATTGAAGTATGAAAGAAGCTCTTTAAGAGTTATCTTTAAACAACATATAAACTTCCGTGTCAAAATAATTAGCTAGCATTTCAATTTTATCTATAGTAATATTTATTTTACCTTTTTCAAGTTTAGAAATATAAGAATTATCGACTCCCAAAATCAAAGATAATTCTTCCCTGCTTAATTTTTTCTGTATTCGCAGATTTTTTATATTATCTGATAATATTTGTCTAATATCTTGACTCATATTCCAATTATGTTATTATGAGTACATTATTAACAGGAATGACAGTCCATTTTGTAGGGTAATTTTATGTGTAATAAAAAAATACTTATAGATTTAGATGGAGTATTAAATGAATATGGAAAAGAGAAATTTAATGAAAATTATATTCCTGAAATTAAAGCCGGGGCTTATGAATTTTTAGAAACTTTATCTCAAAGTGCAGAGCTGTACCTTTTTACGTCAAGAAATTTAATGCTTGCGACTAAATGGTTAATAAGTAACAACATAGATAAATTTTTTAAAGATGTTACTAATATAAAATTGCCGTCTTATCTTTATATTGATGACAGGACGATTTGTTTCAAGTGGGATTATCACAAAACTCTTGAAGAAATTGAAAAATTCAAAGTTTATTGGAAATAATATTTACCACCACTTATATCAAACGCGAATTTCTTAATCACGAATTAACAACATAAGCTATTCTGTAATAAAAAATACATAATCTGTATTTTTTTTATTATGATTCTTTTAAATGTTTGAAATGTTTATAAATATACAAAACGCCTAGTACTGCAACAACCAGTACAATCAATATGTCAAACTTGTGCCATAGGTGTTTAAACATTTCCATGTTCTGACCGAATTTTACGCCGACATATACCAGAAGATAACTCCATACAAGAGAACCTAAAAAGGTTAATGTAAAAAATATTCTTTTTCTGGCTTTTAAAATTCCGGCAGGCAGTGAGATAAATGTTCTTATAACCGGCAGCATTCTGCATATAAAAAATGCCCAGTCGCCGTATTTTTCTACCCATTTATCAGCATCTTCAAGGTCTTTATGAGAAATCAAAAAGTATTTCCCGTATTTTTCTATAAACTGACGTCCGCCAAAGTAGCCAAGATAATATGATGGGATTGAACCCAGAACACATCCAAAAGCACCTGCCCACGCCGCTACATGGAAGTTCATTTCCCCCTTACTTACTATATATCCCGCAAAAGGTAGAATAGCTTCGCTCGGCAGCGGTATATTACAGGATTCTATTGCCATAAGCAGGCTTATACCAAACGGTCCTAAATATGTAATTACATGTTCTATAAAACTTACAAGATGAGATAAAATCAGATTAATGAATTCCATATGCTCCCCCAATTTTTTGCTTCTTTATCTTACCAGAAACAAGAGAAAATTAAAACTTTTATACAATTCGCAAATTATTAAACGACAAGTTTATTTTTGGCTGTCTGTGTTTGTTTTTAAATAAAATGCAAACGGTATAAGCAAAAATGCTATCAGTGCAAATATCGTAAAAACATCGACATAAGCCATTAAACGTGATTGCGTCAAAAGTGATTTGTAAAGATACATGTTTGTCTTTGTGCCGGCAAAGGTTCCGGAGGCATTTGCCATAAATGTGTGCACAAGTGATGAGAATTTTTGTTGAAAAATCAGGTTGAAATTCGATAAATTTTTGACCAGATAAACCTGATGGATTTGCGCATGACGGGCAACAAGAGTGGATGCTACAGATGCTATTACTGCAGTCATTGTACTTTTACATAAATTGTGGAGACTTGCTCCGTTTGTCAGTTCTGATTTTGGTAATGTTCCTAAAACTAACGCCGATACAGGGATAAATGTCATAATAACTCCAACTCCCATAAGCACCTGGGGAATAGCTATATAAATAAATGATACACTAAGGTTCAGATTTATAAAAAATAAAATTGAAATACCTAAAAAGAAAAAGCCGAGAGCTATTAATATCCTGTTGTCAAAAATTTTCATTAACGGATTTATAGCAATCATCATTAATACACATGATACTATCCTTGGCGCGAGTGCAAATCCGCTTAAAATCGCAGTATAACCCATTAGATTCTGCAGAAACTGCGGGATAAGTACAATGCTCGAAAATACAAGCATATTAATTGATGCGCTTAAAATTGTGCCAATTAGGAAGTTTCTGTCTTTGAATAATCTTAAATTAATCAAAGGTGATTTGCATTCAATTTCCCAAACAATAAAGAATGCAAGTGCGCACGCAGAAAAACCTGCAAGCCATGAAATCCAGGCACAATCAAACCAGTTGTATTGCTGCCCCTTGTCCAATACAACCTGCATTGAAAGAAGCCATAATACAAGCGCAACCATTCCCGGAAAGTCAGTTTTTGTATGATGTTTTTCGGTTTCAATTTCTTCAATATTAGCATGAACCATTGATATGGAAAGAATTCCCACAGGAATATTAACGAGATAAATCCACTGCCAATCCGCGTTATCAACAATAAAGCCGCCGAAAGTCGGGCCTAAAATGGCAAATACCATTACTGCAAGCCCGTACAAGCTCATTGCAATACCTCTTTTATCAGGAGGAAATGCAGCAAGCAAAATAGCCTGTGATACAGGTGTCATCGGCCCTCCGCCGATACCTTGTATTAACCGTCCAAGTACCATTAAATTCAGGTTAGGCGCCATTGCACAAATAAGTGAACCTATTGTAAATATTCCGATAAATATTTTCAAAAAACGTTTTCTTCCCAAAACGCTCTCAATCCAGCCTGACATTAGAATAAGACAGGCGTTTGCTATCATATAAGATGTTATAATCCAGTTTGCCTCATCAATTGTTGAGCCGAAATAGCCGGAAATATGCGGGATTGCAACATTAGTTGCCGATGTTGCAAGGCATGAAAATGATGTCGGCAGAAGAATTGAAAATGCCACAAGCCATAACGGTGCGTGGTGAGGTTTTGAGATAACGGCTGCTTGCATTTTATAATATTTAAGTTTAATACGGGACCTGCGACTCTCGGTGCTACTGTGATAACGTGACCTTCAACAAATGCGTCATCTGTTGATTTGTAATATACAGAGTGTATTGAGTAAAAAATTCCGCAAATCAAAAATATTATAGCAGTTATGCTTGGAACCAGTACTCTTTTTTTCATATATTCGGGGCGGGTGTCTTCAACTTCCGTTGTAACTTCGGCTTTTTTATCCTTTTCCACTTTTATCTCCTTTTATATTTGTAAACAGACAAAAAAAGATATTGAGCATGCTCAAAATACCATTATGTATTTAAATCTTGAATGGTGGGAAAATTATAAAGACGATATTTTGACACAGCATTTGAAAGAACTCTATGAATCCAATTACGATTTGAAGAATGCGGAATTGAAGATTAAAGAGAATGAAAAACTTGTTAAAATGCAATTTGCGGATGAATTGCCGCAGTTATCATTTGACGGATATATTGCAAGAACGTTCCGTTCCTCAATACAAAGATACGGAAATATGGTTATCCCGAGTTATGCACAGAACAATTTTCAACTCCCATTGACTGCGAGTTATGAAATTGATATCTGGGGTAAAAACAGATTGAAAACAAAAAGTACCGAACAATATCTTGAGATGGTAAAACAGGCAGAAAGAGCAACTTATATAGCCTTAACCTCTGATTTTGCGGCAGAGTATTTTAATTTAATCAAATGTGACAAACTTTTGTCTATTCAAAAGGAACTCATTGCTATTCAGGAAGAAATTGTTGCAAAAACCGAAGATAAGTATTCAGCAGGGCTTGCTACGATTAATGACCTTATTGCAGAGCAGAAAATGCTGACAGTTTTAAAAGAAGAAAAGAACAGTATTGAAAAAAATCAGGAAGTTTTGATAAACAATCTGCGGGTTTATCTCGCTAAAAGCGACGGTGATGTTGAAAGAGCCGATTTTAACAAGATTATTCTTCTGGAGAATATTCCTCAGGAGATTAATTCCGATATTATAGAGAACAGACCTGATTTTTTGCAGCAGGAGGCAAATATTAAGCGTGCAGGTTATGATGCAAAGGTTGCCAAAAGGGAATTGCTTCCGAGTATTGTGATTTTCGGGCAGATTGGTTTTAATGCATACAGGCTGAACAGGTTGGTAAATAGTTCTTCCCAGTTATTTAACGCGGGGATTATGCCGTCACTTGATATATTTGCCGGCGGAAGAAAAATGGCGTTTTTAAAATTAAGAAAATACCAGTATGATGAAGCTTTGAATGATTATCAGAAAACGATTCTGGAAGATATAAAAGAATTAAATATCAGCCTGCATGAATACAAAACAGCTAAAAAAAATTATGAAGAAAGTCTTGCGCGTTTGAATCTTCAGGATAAAACTTACAGATTAATGACAGACAAAAAAGATATCGGTTCTGCTTCTGAGCTGGATGTTTTGTATAACAGAGAATCTCTTTTGCTGACAACAAAGGAGGAAGTTTCAAATAAAATTAACTGTCTGATTTCGACTATTACGTTGTATAAAGCAACAGGCGGAAAAAATTTGTATGAAACGGCAGCTAATATATAGCCAGAACTTATAATTAAAAATTTTTAATAAAAAACGGAGTTTATGGCTCCGTTTTTTATTTTGATTTTTTAACTATACTAACAGAGTTCGGCATCTCCTAAGCCGTATTGTTCAAGAGAATTTGTTTTTGCCTGTATACAAATAAATTCAAATTCACCATCGCCTGTGTTTTCAATAGTTCTTGATGCCTCAGGCATGATTTTAACGGCACTGCCCTCTTTTACACTAACAGCGGTTCCGTCGACGGTAATAATTCCCTCACCTTTAAGAATAATATAAACTTCTTCATTTTGTTTGTGTTTGTGATTAAAAGGAACTTTAAATCCTTTCGGTACTGCGTTAATTGAAACTTCACAGCTTGTTAATTCAAGTGCATCGTGCAAAAATGCTTTTCCGTTTTCAAGATTGATTAATTCGTCAATTTTTCCGAGTTCTGTTGTTTTGTAGTTAGTCATGTTGCCCTCCTTTTTTTGTTTGATATCTAACTATTTTCCTAAAATTTTTTGCTTCATTCTACAGCATTTTTTCAAGAAGTTTATCAAGCATTGCGCTTTCTTCTTCGTTTAAATTTTTATATAACATTTTGTTTAAATCCTTTGATATTTCTTCAAATACCGGTTTGAAATCCTCACCTTTAGCCGTTGGCAGAATATAAGTAATTCTGCTGTCTTCTGTTGACTTTTCTCTTTTTACAAACCCTAGTTTTTCCAGTTTATCAACAAGTATTGTGACGGTCGGTTTTGTCCGGTGAATTTTGCCGGCAATATCTTTCATTGTTGCTTTTTTTTCCTTGTAAAGCAATGCAAGGATATCACCGTGACTCGGCACAAGCTCTTCTATTCCGTTTTCTTTTAACTTGTCCGTTATAAAACGGTTACCCTTTTCATGTATTCTTGATATTAATGCAAGAGCTTTTTTCATAACTTTTCGGACTTTCCAAATTAATTATATAAATATTATAGTTAGATATCTAACTTTTGTCAAGATTATTTTTTATCTGGATGTATTTTTATTTGTATTTCCGGACGATTAATAATTTCTTTTGTTAGAACAAAGTTTTTTTCAAGGTTTGCGAGTTTTGGTGAGGGGATATTTTTTTGCGGAATATTCAATTGGATTTCTGTAGGGATAAATCTGGCATAATTCATGTGGTAAACTTTTCCATCGGCATCAATCAGTCTGTGCATGATGTATTTATGGTAGCGTCCCATTTGTTTTAAATCTTCAATAACTGGTTTCATGCTTTCGTCGTATTCTTGCAGAGGGGCTTTTATCCCGAATTCTTCCATAAATTTTTTCATTCTGCCTGATGAGTTTAATGAAGTGTCAAGATGATTTATTTTCATTATTACATTTGATATTTTTTCATCTATGTCATCTTTGGATTTAATATATTTTTGTTTACCGTTCAGGTCATCTTTATATAATCCGGCAAGCCTGTCAATTACATCCTCAGCCAGAGAAGCAAGCGATTTTTTATTAAATCCTGCGGCGTTTTTTGCCTGTGCATCAAAGCATCTTACAAGCATGTGGAATTTAGGGTTATCCAGAAGCGGTGTAAACGTGAACAGGGTATTTGCCATATTATCAACAAAGCGTGCTCTTAATCTTTTGGTTTTGTCAAAGTCACCGTTTTTAAGAGCTTTTCTTGAAGCAACATAAGAGGCATTAAAGACATTGAATGAAACATTAAAAGCATTCAGCTTTTCCATATTTTCAGGGCTGGAAAAATATTCTGCGTATTTTTCGGCTCTTGCCTGTAATGCAGGGTTGTTACGATTCCAGCCGGAAGTGTCAAATGCCGTACGCCTGCCAAGTGAGTCATAAAGTTCGGTGGCAAGTTCTGTAAAGTCATATAATTTGCCGTTTTTATCTTTTATTGCGAGCTCCATACAGTCTGCATCATAGAAAAGTTCTGTTGTTCTGTAGATTAAATCTTCCTGCGAGATTGGATTGTTCTCTCCAAAAATATCTAGTCCTTGAAATCTTTGGCGAAGAGTTTTAAACCCTTGTGTTATAGATGTAAAATCTTCCCAGCTCATTTCTCTTTTTTGCGGTTTTGCATCCGCATAACAGTGTGCACACATGTTTTTGCATCCGCGTTTCACCGCAATTACGTGAAGATTTTCGCTTAAATATTGAATTTCTTTCATAGTTAAGCCTTTAAAAACATTGATACCGTATTGCAAACCTTCTAAAGCTTCCATAGAAAAGTCTCTGAGCATGAAATTTTGCTGCTGATCTGTAGCGTCTATGTATCTTTTTAGATTATTAACCGCAGCTCGTGCCCGTACGTATTGAAAAGCATGTTGAATTTCTTTAAACGGGTTTGCTCCAAAGCTTATACTTGTTGTTGGTATATGCTGTTCACTGATATAGAGACCGGTATAACCTGTTGATGGTCTTGCTTGTGTAGATGTATTTGTATTCTTGACCGGTGTGATGGGTCTGTATCCGGCTGTTATATTTTGAATTCTCATTTTTTTACGGCTTTTCCTTTGTAAGTGTGTATATATAAAGCCTGTAAAAAATTTTTTTGCTAACTGATAGTTATTTGTTTTCTGCAGGCAGAAGTTTTGCTGTCAGTTTATCAAATGTTTTCTTTTTCAAAAATTTTAAAGCAACGCCTGTATACGTTGTTATTAACATTGTGAGCACAAAATATAAATATGTATTTTGTACCGGATTGTATATCCAGTAAATGTCATGGGCTTCTATCATATTCAAAGGTAATTTGTTTATAGTAAGAATTGTTATTGTCATCAAATACATAACAAGAAGATGATTTGCCATAATATGATAGGTATTTTCTCCGATAAGTTTGAGGAATTTAATATCTTTAATATATTTGTACGTTACATCAATAAATAATAAAGAGAACCAGATGCCGGTTAAACTTGTTAACACGGGAACGATAATCTGGTCATCAAATCTTGCCCAGACCAGTACATAACTTAATCCTATTCCGTGTTCCGGATCGTAATCTCTGTTAAAGTGCCAGAGTATTGCCTGCAAACATATTACAAATCCCAATATTTTAGGCGAAAATATATTGTATTTCCCTCTTATTTTTTGTACGTAAAAATGCCCGAGGTAGACAAAAAATAATGAAAACATAATTCTGATTAAAATTAAGTTGACCGGCGTCATATCAATTCCTTTTGATAGCGGAATAGCTGATAAACCGAGTATTGTATAAAAAATGCCTCTTACGATTTCGCTCCTGTTTCTCAATAATTTCTGGCAGAATAAAAATGCAATCATTGTCATAAACAACTGCGGTACAAACCACATAGGGCATGACAAATCAAATTGATGCCCGTTTAAAAACGGTGTAATAAAGAAATTTTTCCAGCTTAATTCCATACCCCAGAATTTGCCGGTATATTTTGCAATTATGATTGTAACTATCATATAAAATGCCGAATACAAATAGTATAGAACCAGCAGACTTTTGATACGTCTTTTTATAAAATCGAAAACGGCATCCAAGTATTTATCTTTGAACAGCATTCCGGAAATGAAAAAGAATAAGGATAACTGGAATGAATAAGGCGGGAACATTCCAAACAATGAAAATTCAAGATGTCCTGAGACAACAAGAGTTATTGCCAGACATTTTAATAGATTTATTTTATCAGAAAAAATTTTGTCCATTTTTCACCTTTTTAATATTTGTAGTTTCTTTATACAATTCCGGAAGCGTCAGGGCACTTCCCCTGTTAGGTTAACTAATATTTAAGTCTATTAAGTTTTATGTGATTTCCTATAAATTATTTCTCTACCGGAAGCCCTAATCTTTGCAGCGGAATGTAATTAAAATAATAATCACAGCCGACACTGTGTATGTATGCTAAAACATCTTTGTATTCCGGTTTTTTAAACCAGTCATTCAGTATATAAATATATTCAACTTCAAAGTTCAAAGTAGCTAATAATCTTTTGTATTGTTTCTTTTTAAAGTCGCAGGTTTGTAATTTTTCATCAACAGAGCCGCCCACCTGTTGATATTTGCATTCAATAACAAAAAATGTATTATTTAAAATTACATAAATAGAGTCGTCCGGAAGTAATTTTTTAGATAGGTAATCTTGCCATTTTACTCCATTTTTGTCTAAAAATCTGTATAAATCATGTTTTACAAAGATCATGCCTACGAGCTTATCTTTAAAAAATACGTTGTTTTCTTCATCAACTTTATAATTAGTTATACCATTTAATAATGTTTTTAAATCTGCTTTTGTTTCAAATACTAAACCTGTTGTAGTGTTCCCGCCGCCAATGCCGTCTTTAATCATTAATAATTCCTCACTAAAACTTCCGTTATCTTGCCTCTCCCTTTGCCGTTAGCATTTATGGCTCTGGATGCAAAAACTTTTTTAATTTCATAATTTGAATACAATTCGTTTATTAATTTTGTATCTGAATTTGAAAGCATAAATTTTACACCCATTGAGTCTAATTCATCACATACATCTCTTAACTTAAATTGCATATCAATATCAAAACCATCTCTGGTATAAGATGTAAAACTTGAAGTCTCGTTTAATGGTACATATGGTGGGTCAAAATAAACAAAATCATCTTTTTTTACTTTACTTAAAATTTTTGAAAAGTCGCCACAACAGATTTCCGTATTTTTCAATAATTTAGAACAATTAATTAAGTTTTCTGTGTCAACTATTCTGGGATTTTTGTAATTCCCGAATGGGACATTAAATTGTCCTTGAGAATTTACTCTATATAAACCATTAAAACAAGTTCTGTTTAAATAAATAAATCTACTTGCTTTTTCAGTATTTGATAAAGCATTGTATTTTTCTGTTCTATCAAGATTTCTTATCTTTAGAAAATACTCTTTTGAAACCTCATGTTTATTCAAATCATCAATAAGGTCGTAAATATTATCACGAACAACCATATATAAATTTATTAACTCTTCATTCATATCAGAGATATAGCCGTTTTGCGGCTGTAATTCAAAAAATAGAGCTCCGCCTCCTATAAACGGCTCAAAATATCTATTATATGATTTTGGCAGGTTTTGGAGAAGCTCAAACATAAGCTGACGTTTTCCGCCAACCCATTTAACAATTGGATATGTTTTATCTTTTAACTTTTCTAAAACTACTGCCATTTTAGTTCCTTATTTGAAAATTGCTGTTCAAATCTTTTAATTGAAAGGTCTAAAAATTCCTGTTCTAGGTCTATACCAATAAACTTTCTTCCTAACTTTAACGCCATTATACCAGTTGTTGAACTTCCTGTGAATGGATCAAGAATTAAGTCTTCCTTGTTAGTAGAGGCAAGGATTATCCGTCTTAACAATTCTAAAGGTTTTTGGGTAGGGTGTTTACCGAAAACTTTTTCTGAGGGTTTTGGAGTTCCTATTGCCCAAACGGAGCGCATTTGTTTGTCAGGTTTCTTGATAAAATCTTCACTCCAGCTGCCATTTTTCATTGCTTCATAGTTAAAAGTATGCTTGGAATTATTGTCTTTCTTTGCCCATAGCAGTGTTTCATGGCTTGCGGTAAAATATCTGCAGCTCATATTGGGTGAGGCATTTGGCTTAAACCAGCAAATGTCATTTAAGATTTTAAAACCAGCTTTTTGGAGTGCAAAACCACAAGCATAAATAGAATGATATGTTCCTGAAATCCATATAGTACCATTAGGTTTTAAAACTCTTTTACAGGCATTAATCCAGGTCTGATGAAATTTAAAATCCTCATCAATCCCATTACTTTCATCCCATTTACCTTTATTTACAGAAACAACTTTTCCGGCATGGCAGGTAATGCCACCGTTAGATAGCATATAAGGCGGATCTGCAAAAATCATATCAATGGATTCTGCAGATATTTTGTTCAGAATTTCAATACAATCCCCTAAGAATAACTGGACATTACATTTTTCATAATACTTCTGCATGTATAAATTATAATATAAAAAGAATAGAAAAAACTGATTATCAGATTTTAACAATATGTGCTTTTTTACATTTTGTAAATAAACACTATGCAAAGAGCTTTTTTTCAAGTATGCTATGCGTGAGTATGAATAAGGAGATAATCATGCCTAAATTTAATTTGATGTCTTATATTATGCCGCCTGAAGACAAGATGTTTTTTACGTATTTTCAGGATAGTGCGGAAATATGCAGGAAGTCAGCCTGTCTTTACGATAACATTATGCATAATCAGCTGACAGAGGAATATAAAGAAAAAGCTTTGAAGTATAAGAAAAAAGGTAAACTTTCGTATAGAGCTATTTTGAAACAGTTAAACCGCAGTTTTATAACGCCGCTTGAGAGAGAAGATATTCAGACTATTGCGGTACAGCTAAATAAAATTAATAAAAAAATTATTAAAGCCTGTCTTAATTTGGAAGTGTATAGATTAGATAAATACACGGATGAAATGAAAGAACAGGCTTTAACTTTGGTTCAGGCTACGGAAAAACTCGGTGAAATCGTAAAAATATTTAAGAAAGTTTCTGATGTGGAACAAATCACCAAGTTAAATATTGAAATGAAAGAAATAGAAGCTCACGGAGATGAAATTCACCGTCGCGCTATGAATAATTTATTTTCCGGAAAATATGAAGCTCTGGATGTTATTAAACTGAGAGATATGTATAAAGAAATTGAAAACGCTTTTGATGCGTGTTTCTACGTAACTGATACTATCTTAAACGTTGTATTGAAACAATCGTAGGTAATTTATGACTATAACAATATTACTTTTAATAGCAGTGGTTGCAATTGCTCTGGTATTTGAATTTATAAACGGTTTTCATGACTGTGCAAATGCTATTGCGACAGTAGTTTCTACAAAAGTACTATCTCCTAAACAGGCAGTTTTGTTCGGCGCAAGTTTGGAATTTATCGGTGCTCTGACAGGTACACACGTTGCAAAGACTATCGGTTCAGGAATAGTTAATGCCGAAATGATTACATTAACGGTAATTTTTTGTGCATTGGCTGCGGCAGTTGTCTGGAATTTATTTACGTGGTGGTTAGGGCTGCCGTCCAGTTCTTCGCATGCTCTGATTGGCGGGCTTCTGGGGGCTACGATAGTGAAAGCCGGTGTTGATGCTGTCCATGTTCATACTTTACTGGACAAAGTTATAATCCCGATGTTTACATCGCCGGTTCTGGGATTTTGTGTTGGTTTTACATTGATGCTTTTACTTGCGTGGGCAATACTTATTACACGTGTACATCCGGATACTATTAATAAAAAGTTCAGAAAGTTGCAGCTTCTGTCCTCAGGATTGATGGCATTAAGCCACGGTTCAAACGATGCTCAAAAGACAATGGGTATAATCACATTGGCGCTTCTTGCCGGAGGCGTTTTACATAAAAATCCGACAGGTGATTTTGAAATTCCGATTTATGTAATTATTGTGTGTGCTCTTACTATGGCGGCAGGAACTATGAATGGCGGCTGGAAGATTATCAAAACAATGGGGCATAAAATTATCAAACTTAAACCAATACACGGGTTTGCAGCTGAAACTTCTGCTGCCGGTTTGATTTTGACTGCTTCACATTTCGGGATTCCGCTTAGTACTACCCACGTAATCTCAACGGCAATTATGGGAGTTGGTTCTACTCTCCATGCGCATGCTGTTAAATGGAATATTGTAGGGAATATTGTTACTGCCTGGGTTTTAACTATTCCGGCATGTATGATTATTTCTTCTTTCATTTATTTTCTGATTTATAAAATATTCTAGGATAATGTGGAATGAAAATTACTGTTCTGGCTGAGAATAATTCAAGAATAGATAATTACCTGCTTGCAGAACCTGCATTAAGTTTATTTGTTGAAGTTGAAAACAGAAAAATACTTTTTGATACAGGTTACAGCGATGTATTTATAAAGAATGCAGAACATTTAAATATTGATTTATCAAAAGTCAGTGATATTATCATATCGCACGGGCATAATGACCATACCAGGGGCTTAACTTTTTGGGATATAAAAAATAAAAAGATAAATTTTATTGCCCATCCTAATATTTTTGATGAAAAAGTCGGAGAGGATAAAATTCATTATGGCTGTCCTGTTTCCCGAAAAGAACTTGAAGAGAGATTTAATCTTATTCTGTCGTCTGCTCCGTATTTTTTGACAGAAAATTTATGTTTTCTCGGACAAATAGAAAATAATATAAGTTGCGATATTGATGATTCTGCACTTGTTTACAAATCTTGCGACGGATTAATTGTTATTACCGGCTGTTCACATTCAGGAATAATCAATATATTAAACTACGCTAAAAAAGTTACCGGCATCAGCAAAATTAAAGGACTTTTGGGCGGATTACATCTTATAAATAAATCTGCAAAAGAGATTGAAACAATAGCAAAAGTTTTACAAAAGGAAAATATAACTTATCTATATCCCTGTCATTGCTGTGATTTGAATTCTAAAATCATACTTTCTAAATATTGTAAAATACGGGAAGTCTGCACCGGTGATGTAATTAATTTTTAAGAATTAAAATTTTTTAAGTAGCAAAAAATATTTTTTTCTGATTTTAATATAATACGCACTCAAACGGAGATTAGAATGATTTATAATACCGGATATACAGCCCCATCATTTACTGGTTTTTATAAAATTAAAGGCACAGCAAAAGAATTAAAACCTCTTGTTGAGCCAATTAATGACGCATTGCCTGATAGCTTTGTATTTTTTAAAGATAAATCAAAATGGCAAAGGACATTATATATTTTGACGGGCAAGCATCAGGACAAGTTTGTTTCAAAAATCGGACAGATGGATTTTATGGATTTAAAGGAGAAAGTAGAGAAAGTTTTGGCAGAAAAGGCTGTGAAGTTAAAATTTAAAAAAGTCAAAAAACAACTTGAAAACGGAAATTTTAAAATATAGTGAAAAAGTAAATAAGTAAATGAGTGAATAGGTGAATAAGTCCTATGATAAATCAGCTATAGAAAAAACTTTGTAGAGCCTGATTTAATAAAAGAATACATACACATTAGAACCTCACCCTCTCCCTCTCCTTGAAAAGGAGAGGGAACAATGGTTTATATAAAAGCCGCCAATACAAAGATATTAAAAACTTCTTGAACACCTAATACAGGCGACTGTTCCGACATTGAAGAGTCATACTGATGCAAAGCTTCGTTTGCCCCTCTCCTAAGTAGGAGAGGGTAGGGTGAGGTATGTTATCAGTCTGCATCAAAGAGATTTAATCTCTTTTTTAACCTTAGGTTTGTCGGAGTTTTTAGGTTCAGAGCCAAGCATGAAACGGAAGCCGCCTGTGAGAGCAACACCGTTTCTGCCGCCGTTACGAATCATAGCTTGCAAGAACGCAGTGAACTTGTCAGCCCAGTTACGTTGAACACCAACACCGTATTCTACGTAAGGTTTAACACTCATTTCAGGGAGTTTAACGTTATTAGCGGTAACTTTGGATTCATTCATTAAATTCCAAACCATACCAACAGAAGCGTACGGCTGCCAACCGCCTTTGAGGTTTGCAATGAATCTTACACTCGGGTTTAATTGGATTGTATGCAGCGGGTCGCTTTCGATATTTACACCAGCAGCGTTTTTGTAGTCAAAAGTGTTCACAAATGTATAAGACAAGAACATAATCGGCTGGATAATGAACTTACCGTCTTTAAATTCAAAGTTGTAACCGGTTTTAGACCCGACACCAGCAAGCAGTGAAGTATAATCTTCTTTGCCGTACATGGTGTGTGATTCACCAACAGAAGCACCTGCAGACGCAGTGATAGCAGTCCAGAAATTACCTTTGTAGAAAGTTTCGGTGAAGCCTAACAAACCTCCGTTCATAGTAGTATCAACACCGGAGTAATTCAAAGAAGAACCCATGTAACCGGCATAACCAGTGAAGACTCTACTCCAGCCGTTTTTCATTTCTTTGAAATCACCATCGAAGCCAACTAGACTACCATAAGTAATGGCATCGACTTTCGGTCCGTTTTTAATGTTCATGGTTTCAAAAGTGGTATACGGTCTGAACCAAACGCCTTTGTTATGTAAGTTATCAGCGTATGACGGCAAATTATCGTTAAAGTCAGTACTTAATGCATATTTGTTAGCATTGATTTTAGCGTAACGTTCCATAGCAGGTAATTGAGTGAACGCATCAGCGTGTTCAAAGACGTATTTGAACGCTTCGTTCATAGCAGCTTGACCGGCAGCAAGATTACCGACAGGAGTTGCCAGAACAGCAGGGTTGAACGCATCAGACGGGTTGCCTGTGGTTCCGCCACCTGTAGGCGGAATTGGTAAATTAGGTTCATCCGGTTCATCGGGTTCGTCGGGCAGGATAATGTCGCCTTTGGCAAAGACAAAGTAACCGCCGTCACCTTTACCATCATATTGATTGTCTTTGTCGTAGATAACATTGTATTTGTAGATAGGTGTGTAAGCAGTTGTTTGGAAACTGTCGGGAAGATCCCCTGTGCCGCCGGAGATAGCGTTAACAACGTTGTTTTTCAAGTCAGGTTCAGCGAAATAGACAGCGGTGACAGATTCACCCTGAACAGCGTCAGACAAAAGATTCATACCTATGACATTTAAGTTACCGTTATGTTCGCCATAACTGTCAGCAGTAAGCCTGTCCATTTCTTTGTTAGCTAAATCAACGTCGGCAACAAAGTTTGTATCATCAGTGAGAGTAAAACTATTTACATCATAGACATGTACAGAGTTATTAACGGTATTTAAAGTAGTATTACCGGCAAAGAGGTTACTGTTTCTGATATCGTTAAACATGTAGAAAGTAGTATTATCTTTATTATCGCCAGTAATATTAACATTATAACCGTCAACACCGTCAATATTATCAGCCATAACAATGCTACCGTTATTTTTTAGATTGAAGTTTAAAGCAGCATCAGCCGCATCAAGATAGATAGCATTATCATCTCTGGAAATATTACCATTGTCATCAATAGTTTCAGTGTAGTTGCCTGAAAAAACACTTTGTGCGTTATCAGCGATAATATTCAGGTCAGTTGTAGAATAAATAGCGCCGCCCTTAGCAATCGCGTAATTATTTTCATTTTGGACATTGGTATGATCCACTTTAGTAAAGTTGTTTATAAATGAGGCGTTTAAAATCTCTTTGATAGTTCCAGTGTTATATATTGCGCCACCAAGACTTTTATTTGTAAGGTTATTATTGTTAGTTTCTGCAGTAGCAATAAGAATAGCACTGTTACTAATAAAATCACCAGAGATAGTTTCAATAGTATCTTTGTTAAGAATGGCACCTCCTATGGCGAGGTAAGTACCGTATGAACGATCATTGCTGCTTGATACGCTATTATTGACGAAATTGCCAATAATATTTTGAATTATTGCTGAATTATTAGATTTTCCTTCGTTGTAAATAGCTCCACCTTGACTTGCACTATTATTAATAAAATCGCCAGTAATGGTTTCAATAGTCCCTGTGTCGTTATCAATCGCCCCGCCGTTCTGTGATGCTGTATTACCAATAAAATTACCAGTAATAGTTTCAACTGTTCCTGCGTTATAAATCGCTCCGCCTAGTTTTGCAGAATTTCCGATGAAATTACCAATAATATTTTTAATTAATCCGGAGGAATGACTATCAGTATCACTGTTAAAAATTGCCCCCCCTATTGCCTCAGATGACATGTTTACTGAATTGTTAATAAAGTCCCCTGAGATAGCGTCAATAGTTCCGCTGTTGTAAATCGCTCCACCGTAGGAGCCATAAGTCCCTGATGCATTATTCTCAATGAAGTTTCCAATAATTGCTTTAATTAGTCCGGAATTATATATTGCTCCTCCATATGCATAGGTTGATTCATATGTATAGTTTGGGGCATAGGCACTAGTACTATTATTAATAAAATCACCAGTGATGTTACCTATTGTGCCGTCGTTATCAATAGCCCCGCCAGTAGCAGAGCCTCCTCCCCACCAGCCGGTTTCTTCATTAATAGAAATAGCACTATTATTAATAAAATCACCTGTAATAATTCCAATGAATCCATAACTAGAAATCGCTCCGCCTGAATTATCTGCCGAATTACTAATAAAATCACCTATAATAGTTTTAATAAGTTCAGAATTATCAATCGCCCCGCCGTCGTAGTCTGCAGAATTGCCAATAAAATCACCAGTGATGTTACCTATTGTGCCGTCGTTATCAATAGCCCCGCCTGAACTATTTGCCGAATTACTAATAAAATCACCGGTGATATCGCCGATGGTGCCTCTGTTATAAATAGCTCCGCCTGAACTATCTGCCGAATTACTAATAAAATCGCCAGTGATAGTATTAATGACAGCAGTTTCTGTATTATAAATAGCTCCGCCTCTATTACTGTCTCCTGTTGAATTAGCAATGAAATCTCCGGTGATATTTTCAATCGTGTTACTGTTGTATATCGCCCCGCCACCAGCCCCATAACTACCAGCGCCATTCTCAATGAAGTTTCCAATAATAGCTTTAATTATCCCAGAATTAGCAATAGCTCCACCATTCTGTGCATAATTACTAATAAAATCAGCATTCAGATTCGTGATACTGCCTGAATTATATAATGCCCCGCCATAAGCGTATATGTCGCCGCTATCTCTGTAGCTTCCCCTACGATAGCTAAGATTAATGGAATTGTTAATAAAATCCCCGCTGAGAGTATCAATATCTGCGGAGTTGTTTAGGGCACCTCCAAGAATATCGACATCGGTACCTGCTCCATTATTAAGATCCAGATAAACATCAGTTATATTATCCTTAAACAGTACATTTTCAAAATTTGTAACGCTAGAGACACCTCCAACATGTTGGTAATGATTGTCAGAAGACCCATCAGGATTTTCCAGAGTAACGGGTTGTACCTGATTTATGTATTCAGAGGTATAATTCCCGCCTGCATTGGTATCCGGTGTAATGTATCTATAAGTGATAGTTACCGGATCAGTAGGGGCGTTGACTTGAAAAGTGAGTGTAGTAACGTTATCAGGATTAGTATCAGAAACCCCATACTCAGTTTGTTTAAGACTCATTTGATAGTAAACGGGTGTAAACTCACCAGTTTCGCTGTTATAATTGAATTTAGTAATGATATTATCACCGACAGGTGCAGCCCCGTCTTCCCCGGCAGGAACAGGAGTCAAAGAATAAGCGCTATCAGGATAGTAGATTACAGGATCAGTATCCGGAATAGCCTGACCAGCAAGATTGTCAAGCGTAGGTGTCGCTAAATCATCGGCATAAACAGGAGCCGCTCCGATTAATAAAGCAGCTAAAAGCATCTTGGAAGTCAATTTGCCCCCCCCCTCTCTGAGAAAAGGCTATTATTGCTTAATTTGGGCAGTGTAGTAAAAACCGTGTTTGACATAAACATATCCTCGCAAGATAAAGTATATATCTATACTATATACTATATTTTATAAAAATTCAAGTGTTTAGAGTGCACATTTAATAAAAATTTACAAAACGAATGGGCTTAGTTAGGGGTATTTGTAAAGTGTGGCAAAGGTTTTCGACAGAAAAAAGTTTTTTAAGAAAAGATTAAGAAATATGTAGAATTGTTAAGGAAATGCCACATCAAGGGGCAAGGCTTTCCCCACATCTTACCTCACCCCTAAAAGCCCCTCACCCTAACCCTGTCTTGGATTTGCTCCACGCTCACAGAGACTCGACAAAAAGCCTGGCGGCCTAGTTGTCTCGTTCCGCTCGCTATCCGGACTAACTTCGTGTCGTCCGTCCGCAAATCCGCTCTCCTACTAAGGCGAGGGGTATATGTTTTCTCCAAAAGCCGGCATTTTAAAGATTTTTAAAATGTGTAGAACATCTAATACAGGCGCCAATTCCAATGTTGA
This sequence comes from Candidatus Gastranaerophilales bacterium, assembly GCA_944323595.1. Lineage (GTDB taxonomy): Bacteria > Cyanobacteriota > Vampirovibrionia > Gastranaerophilales > Gastranaerophilaceae > CALUVN01. The sequence goes on from CALUTF010000006.1 coordinate 24,473, forward strand.
TGAGTAGTGTTGATGCAAACATCATGTTTGCCCCTCCCTTACTCACTCCCCTCACAGAGGTCAATCTGACGGGGGAGGGAAATGCAATTCCAGCCTTGAGGAGTCGTTCTGATGCAAACGTAACGTTTGCACCTCACCCCTACCCCCTCTCCTTAACAAGGAGAGGGGAAAAAGGTTTATATAAAAGTCACCATTACAAAGATATTTAAAACTTTTTGAACACCTATTACAGGCGACTTTTTGAAAGTTGAGCAGTATTGCTGTAAATAATATGTTTTGTATATAATTATAAAAAAAGGAGTTATGTTATGGATTTTAAAGATATAAAATTAACAGGTATAGACGCTGACGGTATAGAAAAAGAATTTACACTTGCTGATTTTAAAGGTCAGGATGTTGTGCTGTATTTTTATCCGAAAGATAATACGTCCGGATGCACTCAGGAAGCATGTGACTTTCGTGATAATTTCAACAGAATTTCTTCCCGTGCTGTTGTAATCGGTGTTAGCCCGGATAGTATTAAAAGTCATTTAAAATTTAAAGAAAATCACGGGCTTAATTTTATTCTTCTTTCAGATCCTGAACATAAATTGTCTGAATTACTGGGTGCATGGGGAGAAAAATCCATGTATGGCAAAAAATATATGGGAATTATCCGCTCAACTTTTATTCTTGATAAAGACGGCTCTGTAGAAAAAGAATGGCGTAAAGTTAAGGTTAAAGGTCACGTTGATGAAGTTTTGGATTATTTGTTAAATAAATAGCCGGAGAGAAAATACATTATACCGATTAAAATTTTCAATATTTATTATTTACTCAAAAAGTAAAAAAAGGAGTGAAAAAATGACAAAGAAAATTTTAATGGTAGTAAGCAATGTGTCGGAGATTAACACTGAAACTAAGACAGGCGTATGGTTTGAAGAATTTGCGGTTCCGTATCTGGGCTTTGAACATAATGATTTTGAAATACTTGTTTCAAGTCTAAAGGGCGGTGTTGCTCCTGTTGATGCAGATAGTTACGATTGTTCAAGTCCTACTGAATGGGATACTACAAAAATTCATCTTGATAACACGGTGATGCTTAAAGATGTAAAACATGAAGATTATGATGCTATAGTCTTTCCCGGCGGTCATGCACCTATGTTTGACCTGGCGGAAAGCGATTATCTTGCAGATATTGTAAGTTATTTTTATAAAACCGGACGTCTTGTCGCTGCTATCTGTCATGGACCAGCTGCTTTGATTAATGCAAGAAAAGAAAACGGTGAACCTCTTGTAAAAGGTTTACGCTTGACATCGTTTACAAATATGGAGGAACATATTGTTCATAAAGATGAACTGATGCCGTTTATGCTTCAAACCAAACTTGTTTCGCTCGGTGCGCGTTTTGTGGAAGAAAAGCCATGGAGTGAGCATGTAGAAGTTGACGGTAATCTTATCACCGCACAAAATCAGAAGTCAGCATATGTATTCACTGACGCAATAATCGACTGGTTTAAGAAATAAATAATGTACCTGTTTGGATAAAATCATACATATAAAAATTCCTCTCAATGATTTTATGAGAGGAATTTTTGTGGATTTTGAAATTATTGTATCAAGAGCCGCTTTTATTTAATGGCTTTAGCGATTTCTGCTGTTATATCATCCCCGCCGTAAAGGACGAAATTTTTTGGTAAAACAAGATTGTAATTCATCGCACGCGCTTTTTCTATTACAATCGATTTTATATTATTGTCGATTTTTGTAACTTTACTGCTATATTCATTATCCAGAGATTGTTTTTGTGCATTAACTTCTTTTCTGTATTTTTCTTCAAGTGCGGCAATTTTTGACGGGTCTGTTTCTTTTGCTATATCTTCGCGGGCTTTCTGAAGAGTAGCCTGCATTTGCTTAATTTTATTTTCCTGATCGGTTTTGAGTTTTTGGATTTCCTGTGAATTTGTAACAAGCTGTTTTATATCAACAACTGCGACTTTGAAATCTGCTGTGTCTGAAATTGCAATGTTATTGAGTGAAAATCCCAGTACAAGTGCGCCTAAAACGGCAAATGTTATACCTGCTTTTTTTAACATAATGTTTCCTTTCTTTTAACTACAAAAAAGGATAAACCGGAAGCTTAAGAAATCAAATTATCCACTTGGATATGAATAGAGTAAGAAAAACTATGCTCAAAGTGTTTGTTTATTACGAAATCAGTCTTTCTTGTTTTATACGTCAGGAACAATTATACTTACTTTACAATATTGCATAAATTTCATTTTTAATGTAAAATTTCTTTACTGTAATTAGCTTATCGGAGGAATTATGGCTCAACAATTTTCATCACAAAATATTAAAAAAAGAACGGCTGTTCTTGTCTTTTTGAAAGGCTCAACAGCTCCTCTGGTTCTTTATGTAGACGCACCGCAGGATTTGTATGCAGAAGTCGTTAATCTAATGAAAAGCCCGACTGCTGTTATGATTGAGAAAGAAACTTCAGGTCCGTTGAAAAAAGTTTGCTTTATCTCTAATCAGGTTGCAGCGGTTGCTATGCAGGAAGAACAGTTTATTCAGTAGTTTGCGGCGGGTTCTTTGAATATGTACAAAATCAGTATCGATGAACTTGAAAATTCTGCCGATAAGACTTTAAACCTCACGTTTGAAGATTTTATTAGTGAAATTAATTGCGTTACACCAATTCATGCTGATATCGTCATTAGATCCCTCGGTGAATTTATTGAAGCAAAAGGGCATGTTTCAGGTACAGTTAAGCTCGAATGTGATTTATGTCTGAAAGAATTTGACTATAACCTTGATTTTGATATTGATGAACTCTTTGCAAAAAACTCTCTTCTGGAAGAATACGGACAAGAGCTGGAACTCAAAGACGGACAGTTTGTTACCGACCTTGACGGCTCTGATGAAATTGATATTTATGACTTATTGTATCAATCTGTAATATTAAATTTACCAAATAAGAAAGTTTGTGGTATAAATTGTAAGGGGGGTAATTTTCTCAAAGAAGAAAATTTATCAGACCCGAGATTAGATGTCTTTAAAAACATCCAAATTAAACCGAAAAATAAGTAGTACACAAGGAAATAAAAAGGAAAAAAGAAATGGCAGTACCAAAGAAAAGAACAGGACATTCCGCACAAGGACACAGAAGAAGCAACTGGAAAGCTACTAAACCTGAAACAACAAAATGCCCTAATTGCGGTGAAACAGTGTTAACACATACAGTATGTACAGCATGCGGTTACTATAAAGGCGAACCTGTACGTTTGAAAGATAAAGCTGAAGCAGCAGTTAAAGAAAAACCGGCTAAAAAATCAGCTAAAAAAGCAGCTCCTAAAGCAGAAGAAGTTAAAGCTGAAACTAAAGTAGAAGAAACTAAGGTTGAAGAAACTCCTGCAGCAGAAGCAAAAGAAGAAGTTGCAGAAGAAAAAACTTCTGACGATAAAGCTGAATAAATTTTGATAAACTGATAATTTTCTGCCGGTTAATTCCGGCGGAAAATTAAAGGGATATAAGTAAGAGAAGACTTTGTGAGAGGGTAAAATGACAAGAATAGCTATAGATGCAATGGGCGGAGATCACGCACCGCATGAGATTGTCGCAGGTGCCGTATGGGCGGCGCAAGATTACGGCGTTGCTTTAGAGTTAGTCGGCAAGCAGGACAGAATTGAACAGGAGCTTGACAGAATTGCTCAGGAAGGTATTATGTCCGATTGCGGAACAGGTGCCCGTCAAAGACGTGTGAAAATTGATTTGTCCAAATTGGATATAAAAATTACGCATGCTTCTGAGATTATTGAAATGGGCGAAGCTCCGGGTCAGGCAATACGTAAAAAGAAAAAATCATCTATAGTTTTAGCGGTGGATGCCGTTGCACACGGCAGCTCAGATGCTGTTGTTGCCGCCGGTTCAACAGGTGCCGCTATGGCAGCAAGTTTGTTCGGTCTGGGGCGTCTCCCTGGAATTGACAGACCGGCCATTGCTGTTACCCTCCCGACAATGAAAAAACCTATTGTCGTTATCGATGGTGGTGCTAACAGTAATTGTACTCCGGAAATGTTATATCAATTCGCTATTATGGGACAGACTTTTTCTAAGAATGTCCTCGGAATTGAAAAACCGCGTGTCGGTGTTCTAAATATCGGTGAAGAAGCCGGTAAAGGTAATGAACTAGCACAGGCAACTTATAAACTGCTTGAAGAACATCAGGAGAAAATTCACTTTGTAGGTAATATTGAGGGTAAAGAAATTTTCCTCAGTGTTTGTGATGTTGTTGTTTGTGACGGTTTTGTCGGTAATGTTGCTCTTAAAATTACCGAGGGAACTTCTTCAATGCTTTTCAGAATGCTTAAGAACGAGTTTAAGTCAGATCTCGCCGGTAAAATTATCGGTCTATTGTCTAAACCGTTTATGAAAAGAATTTATACAAAAATTAATTATGAAGAATTTGGCGGCGCTCTTCTTCTTGGTGTTAAAGGCATAACGGTTATTTCTCACGGCAGAAGTAAGGCTTATGCTATTAAAAATGCTGTAAGAGTTGCAAAAGAAGCCGTCGAAACAGGCGTTAACGAAAAAATAGCTAAGTTTTATGAGGAGTAAATAGTAAATGGCTGATAAATTAATTCCGTTAAGAATTGCCGGTGTAGGGTACAGCTTACCTGAAACTGTAATAACAAATGATGATTTGACTAAATTATACGAAACTTCCGATGAGTGGATATATACCCGTACAGGTATTAAAGAAAGACGTGTATGTTCAGGAAGCGAAGACGCTATAGAGCTTGGTTTGAAAGCTGCACAAAATGCGCTTGAAAAATCAGGGATTAAACCGGAAGAACTTGATTTAATAATTGCGGCATCTTCTGCGCCTCCTCAATTATATCCTGCTATTGCCTGCCATATTCAGGCCCGTCTGGGTATTGAAACCGATATTCCCGCTTTTGATATCACCGCTGCATGTTCCGGTCTGATTTACGGTTTGCAGGTTGCTAAGGGATTTATTAATTCAGGTATTTATAAAAATATTCTTATTGTTGCAACTGATAACAACACGAGATATTTAGACTGGTCAGACAGAGGAACTTCAATACTCTTCGGGGATGGTGCCGGTGCTATGGTTGTTACCGTAGCTGAAGACGGAATTGATGACGTACTTGCTATTGATATCAAAGCAAAAGGTTCTATAGGCGAATATATTTACAAAGATAACGTCGGTCAAAACTGCCCGCTTGTTGAACCATGTCCTGAACATGACGGATTTATTCATATGAATGGTAAAGAAGTATACAAATTCGTTGTAAAAATTCTTCCGCCATACATTGAAGAAATTATTGAACAAGCAGGGTTGAAAGCTGAAGATATAGAATATCTTATCCCGCATCAGGCTAATTTAAGAATAATTCAGGCTGTTCAGGAAAGATTGCAATATTCTGATGAAAAAGTTATTACAAATATCAAATATTACGGAAATACATCAGCAGCTTCTGTTCCTATCGCACTTGCAGAGGGTGTTGAAAACGGTACAGTTAAACTCGGCAAAGATACAAAAGCCATACTTTGCGGATTCGGAGCCGGTATGACCTGGGGGGCTGCAATCGTCCGTCTTAGAGAAGGTATTTGTTAAAATTTGTTTTTTTATATTACAAAGAGCGGAGTTTTACTTCGCTCTTTTTTAATTGAAATTTTACGGTTAATATGGTAAAATTACACTATGACAAATCTTGATTTAACAGCATTGGAAAATTCTTTGAAAAGACTCGGTGAAGTAATGGAACGTTACCGGAAAGATACTTCTGATGATGCAATTAGAGATTCAGTTATTCAACGTTTTGAATTTACTTATTCGATTACTTTAAAGATATTAAGAAAATATTTTATAGAACGGGCTTTCATCGTTGAAGATGTAAATCAAATGTCTTTTAACGATATGATAAGGACGGCTAATCAAATGCAACTTTTAAAATCAAATCTGGAGGTTTGGTCTAAATTCAGGGAGATGAGAAATATGACCTCCCATACCTATGATGAAAATATTGCGTTAAAAGTTGTAAGTATTATTCCTGATTTTTATACTGAAATTGATTTTCTTTTAAATAAGTTAAAAAAAGGTTCTGATGTCTAAACTTAAATTGGAAAATAAGTACAAAGAGTTTATAGTAAATACGATAAAAAATATTATACCGGAAGTTAATATTTATATTTACGGATCCAGAGTGAAAGGCACTTCTCAAGAATATTCCGACGTGGATATTGCATTGCAGGCAGGAATTATTCTCCCGCCGGAACAATTATTTCAGATAAAAGCCGTTTTTCAAAATTCAATCTTTCCTTATAAAGTTGATATTATTGATTTGAACAGTATCAGCGAGAGTTTTTTGAATATAATTAAAAATGATATGGTCAAGATTAATTAAAATAAGTAAGTTTTGTGAACAGGTTTACTTTTGGCGTGTTTATTGTATAATTGTCCTATAGTAATAAAGAGAGCGAATAGAGGGATATGGATATGACAAAAAAGATTGCATTTATTTTCCCGGGACAGGGTTCACAGGCTGTAGGTATGGGAAAAGATTTGTATGAAAATTATTCTGATGCAAAGATTGTTTTTGATACTGCAGATAGTGTTCTCGGTAAAAGTATTTCAACTTTATGTTTTGAAGGTCCTGAAGATGCTTTGAAACAAACAGTTAATACACAGCCTTGCATTGTTACAATGTCAATAGCAGCGCTTCAAGCTTTGAAGTCAGAATTGGATATTGAACCTGCATATACAGCAGGTCATAGTTTGGGTGAATATTGTGCAATGTATGCTGCTGGGGTTATGTCTTTAGAAACTGCTCTTAAAGCTATCCAAAAGAGAGCTGATTTGATGAATGAATCTGCAACAGGCGGCGCTATGGCTGCTATTTTGAATGCTTCCGAAGAACAGTTGAAAGCAGGACTTGCAGAGGGCACAAAGGTTGGTTATGTCGATGTAGCAAATTATAATTCACCTGCACAGGTAGTTATTACAGGCGATGAAAAAGCTGTTAAAGCCGCTGGAGATTATATGCTTGCAAACGGGGTCAGAAGAGTTGTACCGCTTGCGGTATCAGGTGCTTTCCACTCTAAATTTATGGAAAAAGCAAGTGCTGGTTTTGCAGAATTTGCATCATCTCTTGATTTGAATGATGCATCTTGTCCTGTAATTACTAACGTGGATGCCCAACCGACCACTTCCGCTGAAGATTTCAGGACTAAAATGCCGAAACAAATTTGTTCTTCAGTTTATTGGACACAAACCATCCAAAAGATGACTGCAGACGGCGTGGATACATTCATTGAAATTGGTCCGGGTAAGGTTCTGGCAGGGTTGAATAAGAAAATAGCTCCGGAAGCCGCTGTTTATAATGTATTTGATAAAGCTTCTCTTGAAGCAACTTTATCTGCATTGAAAGAGCAAATGGCAGGGGTATAGTTTAAAAAATAAAAATGTAGCTCGGGTATATCTATCCGACAATTAATTAAAAATAAGGAGAAATTTAATGACAGAAAGAAAAATTGCATTAGTAACAGGCGGTTCCCGCGGTATAGGTCTTGCTTGCGCTCTGGAACTTGCTAAAGCAGGATGTGATATCATTATCAACGATATCTGCGACGCTGAAAAAGCTCAACCGGCTTTGGATGAAATTAAAGCTTGCGGTGCAAACGCATATTTCTATAGCTTTGATGTTTCTGATGATAAAGCTGTTCAGGAAAATGTTGACAAGATGATTGCAGAACACGGTAAAATTGATATTCTGCTTAACAACGCCGGTATCACTAAAGACGGTCTTTTTGTAAGAATGGATATGGAACAATGGGAAAGAGTTATTAAAATTAACCTGACAAGTGCTTACTGTGTAACCCACGCTGTAATCAAATATATGATGAAAGCACGTCAGGGTTCTATTATCAATATGTCAAGTATTGTCGGACGTCACGGTAATGCAGGTCAGGCAAATTATTCTGCTTCTAAAGCAGGTCTTATAGGTTTGACTCAAACCCTTGCAAAAGAATTCGGCTCAAGAGGTATCAGAGTTAACGCAGTTTGCCCTGGTTTCATCCAAACAGCAATGACACACGACCTTGCTAACATTGATGAATACCTGAAAGCAATTCCGATGAAAAGACTCGGTACTCCGGAAGATATTGCTAAAGTTGTTAAATTCCTTGCTCTTGATACTGACTATGTTACAGGTCAGGCTATCGAAGTTGCAGGCGGCTTGATGTTATAATCAAGAAAAATCTTTCTCTGAATAGCAAGCACGTATAGTAAGTAATCTATTCAATAAAAAAAGTAAAGATTTTTAACAATCTGCGCTCTGGAATGTAAATTCCTTGCAAAAAAAAATTAACAAGGTATAATTATTTTAGAGTAAAAGCGAGTCGAGGGAGAAAAGTGTAAAAACTAATCCCGTTTAAAGCGAGCGAGCGACTTAATATAGTGTAGTAATACAATAAATGAGGAAAAAAAAATGAGTACATTTGACAAAGTAAAAAAAGTTGTTGTTGATCAATTAAGCGTAGATGAAGCTTTAGTAACTCCGGAAGCTAGCTTCACAGCTGACCTTGGTGCTGATTCATTAGATACAGTTGAATTGGTTATGGCATTTGAAGAAGAATTCGGATGCGAAATTCCTGATGAAGATGCTGAAAAAATCCAAACAGTTAAAGATGCTGTAGATTATATTGATTCACATTCGTAGGAATTACTTAATATTTGTTTTAAACAAATAAACTGTTATAAAAACTTGCGAGGGTGCAAAAATAATATTTTTTTCGCCCTCGTAAATTTATCAGGATAGTATAAAAAGGTAAAGAGATGAGTAAAAGACGAGTAGTAATCACAGGTATGGGTGCAGTTACACCGTTTGGTGTCGGTGTTGATAAGTTATGGTCCAGCCTGGTAGAAGGTAAAAGCGGTATAAGTACAACAGAGGCTATTGATATCTCTAAACACGTTGTCAAGATTTCCGGTGAAGTTAAAGATTTTAATCCGGAAGATTATCTTGATCCTAAAGAAGCTAAAAAAATGGACAGATTTATTCAGTTTGCAATGGTTGCTGCTGATGAAGCAATGAATGATTCTAAACTGGATATGGAAAAAGAAGACCCTTACAGAGTTGGTGTTATTGTAAGTTCTGCCGCCGGCGGTTATAAAACTTTTGAAGAAAATCACGTAAGAATTCTTGAAAAAGGTCCTAACAAATGTTCGCCGTTTACTATCCCTATGATGATTGTAAACATGCCATCAGGCAGAATTTCCATTAAATATGGATGCAAAGGTCTTAATAAAGTCGTAGTTTCAGCTTGTGCAACCGGTTCTCATTCAATCGGTGATGCATTCCGTTCAATTCAATACGGCGACGCCGATGTAATTCTTGCAGGCGGCTGCGAAGCTACTATTTGCGATGTAGGTGTCGGTGCATTTTCAAGTGCAAGAACATTGTCAAAACGCAATGATGAACCGACAAAAGCATCCCGTCCTTATGACAAAGACAGAGACGGATTTGTTATGTCAGAAGGTGCAGGTGTTCTTGTTCTTGAAGAATATGAACATGCAAAAAAACGTGGTGCAAAGATTTATGCAGAAATTGTCGGCTACGGTCAGACAGCTGATGCTTATGATGTTGTTGCCCCTTGTCCGGAAGGCAAAGGTGCTACGAAATCAATGGAATTTGCACTCGCAGATGCAGGTATGAAACCTGAAGAAATTCAATATATTAATACGCACGGTACAAGCACAGGCTTGGGTGATGTCGCAGAATCTAAAGCTGTTGCTAATGTCTTTGGCGATTTGGATAAAAATCCTAACCTGCTAGTAAGTTCTACAAAAAGTATGCACGGGCATATTCTTGGTGCTACAGGTGCTATTGAAGCTATTGTTTGCGTAAAAACAATTAATGAACATATTGTTCCGCCAACTATTAATCTTGATAATCAGGATGAAAATGTTGCTAATCTGAATTATGTTCCGCATAAAGCCGTTAAGGCTGATGTTCATGCGGCATTAAGCAACTCTTTCGGTTTTGGTGGTCAGAACGCTACTCTTGTTATTAAAGAGGTTAAATAATAAAACAGCTATTATAAAGAAATTCTTCGCAGTGTATTTTAGATATCTGCGAAGAATTTTTTTGCAATTGCAAGATGTTATTCTCTCTACAGGGCAATTTTTTAAGTCGAAATGTTTTTATATATATAATATATAATCGAGGAATAGCTATGCCTGGAGACTTGGACAGTTTCATAGACATTTTAAAAAGCCGTGATGGCGATGATGTTTTGCTTAATGATGCTAAAAATGAATATAGCGCTGAATTAAGCAGAGTTGAAACTTTTGCGCGTGATTTGGGGGATAATATTGTCGACGGGTTGAAAAATACTTTCTCAAATAAAGATAAAAAGACCGTTACACCTGCATCAAATGAGCCTCTTCCATTAACTCAAAAACAAAAAGGAAATAATCTTTTTAATGACGTCGGCTGTGATTTTAAAGGTACTTACTTTCGACTGGAAAAACCGATTACAAAGAATAAAAAGACATCTATTTATACTGATTTAGGCCCGCGTAAACAGGATATTGGTATAGAATATGAAAACAATGATTCAAGAATTCGTGTCGGGGTGGAACATAAGCATTCAGTCGGTGCTGCAGTTGTAAATTATAATTATGATACCGGTTTGGGAAATCTTTCAGTAGAAGCAAAGGCATCTAAGGATGTTAGCGGAATAGGGGCATCTTATAGGGCTAAAGGCTTAAAGATTAATGCGTCCGTCTGGGAGGGCGATGGTATGTTGATTAATTTTGAAAAAAATATGAAAATTAAAAAAAGTGAGCTTACCATCGGCGGAGTTGTTTCTGATGATTACGGGGTTGTATATGCCCGTCTGGTGCTGTAAGAAGCCCTGCCTATTGCATAATTTTAAAATATACTGTATAATTCATTAGACAAGAGGAATTTAATACTTAAAAACTACTAGATTTCTTTTCAAAGATACTTTAAAACGGAGAAGAACTATGTACCAAGACGAAAAATTAGTCTGTGAAGATTGTGGAAAAGAATTCATTTTCACAGCCGGTGAACAAGAATTTTATGCTGAAAAAGGTCTTGTTAACAAACCGAAAAGATGTCCTGAATGCCGTAAAGCACGCAGACAAAAAAACAGAAGCAAAAGAAAAATGTATGATGCTGTGTGTTCTAAATGCGGTGCAGCAACTCAGGTGCCATTCAAACCTATAGAAGGAAAAGAAGTCTATTGTAAAGATTGCTTTGCTCAGGTTAATGCAGCAGCGGGTGTTTAAAATTAAATAGTTATTTGGTAAAAGGGGATGATTTATATTAATCATCCCCTTTTATTATTGCGAAATGCAATTATTGAGATATTCAATGGTGCTTATTTTCTCATCATACAGATATTTAATAAAGCTTAAATATGCTGCATCATAAGAAGATATAATGAGATTAATCTCAAAGCCATCCGTGCAGAATGGTTCATAATCATAAACAACATAGCTGTTATATTTACTTTTCCATTCTTTGCGTTCTATATGGCTGTTGTTTTCTTCAACAATGTCTTCAAGCCAGGCAACCATGTTTTTATTAACATTTTTCATTTCCATACGATTATATTTACCGCAATCGTGACAGTCGTTTCCCATAATCATAGTAAATACTCCAAAATATATCTTTATACAAAAATTGTAAATGTTTTTGGAGTTTAAATAATCCCCTTTAGGGATAAGACAACATAGTATGATTTGCTAATTTCAATTTAAAATTCTGTAACTTTCAGGTAATTGGCATGCAGCTTTCGGGATGTATAAGACTCCGTATTTTTCTGCAATAAGCCTGATATTATAGGTTGCAGAGATGATTACGATTCTTGTATTAATATATTCTTTAAAAGATTGAATCTGGCGTATAAACCATTCTCCTGCGTATAGCGGTGCAAAATCGGTTTCCATTTGCATATCGGTTAAGATTATGTCAAAAGGGCTGTCAATATTAAAAGTTATGCAATCAAGACCTTGACGTGCGGAGTTTGCGGTTGTAATTTCAGCATCTTCTCCGAAAAGTTCAAGAACCATTTTTTTGTGGTATTCAACCCATTTTTGTGAGTCATCAACTATCAGGATTTTTTTCATAATTTTATTATAACAGATAAAAAGACAGGATTATAGTATCCTGCCTTTGTTTATGAATTTATGTTTGAATGCGGGTTTATATATTTATAATTAGTCATTGTCAGCCGGAATTGTTATAACAAGAGCATCTCCGACTTTTTCTTTTGTCATCTCCGACAGCTTAACGTTGTCATCAAAAGAATAGTTTTGCATAAATTTATAAATAGCTTCGCCCTTTCTGCCGTTTCTGACTCCGGCTGCATTGATACTAAGCGTATCACCGTTTGCTTTCACTTCAACATTTTTTTCGTCATTATCAAAAGGTTTCAGGTCAATAATAATTTTGTAAGCGTCCGGTGTTTTTTCCATGTGAGTGATTTCACCGACTTTCTTTTCCATCATAAAATCCTTTTTCATGTGTTTTTTGAAGGCTCTTTCCATATTACGTTCCTGATTCATCATCATATGATCCATTTTACGAATCTGGTAGACAGGATCATACAATCTTTTGAAATGCCAGTCAGATACTGCATAAAATGCACAAAACGCCCCTAAGAATACAAGCAGTGCAGTTATAAGATGTCTCATCACGTGATGATTACATAAAAAACAATCCTCATCACGTCTGTGTTCATGCCTTTCTTCTTCTCTGATATTTTCGTCCATAACAAACTCCTTTCTTATGATATGATTATTTTATTGCAATTAAATTAAAAATGTCCATAGTTAAACAGGGTATTTTTATAGAATAATTTATTGCAAAAGATTTTAAAAGATGTTATAATGTATAATAAAGGTAATTTTAATATATATGGAGTATAAACACATGGCCAAAGTTTTAGTTACAATGCCCGATGAATTCTTGAGCAAAGTTGACAGTATTGCTATCAATGAACAAAGAACAAGAAGCGAACTCATTAGAGAAGCGCTCAGAACTTATTTTAGAAGAGTGTCTGTGCAACAGTCACAAAAAGCTGTTGATGATGCCAGAATTCTTGATGATTTAATCGGATAATCAAAGATTTACTTCCCGAATAAAGGTATCCACCCATTTGATAAGCATTGCAATGTCATAGGGTTTTGGGATATACAAATCAGCGCCGGAATTTAAGATTAGCTCTTTATCATGAATTACAGATGTCATGATAAATTTGGTTTTTCTGTAATTATCAAGTTTTTTCAATTTCTTACAGATGTCAAGACCGTTGAGTTCATCTGCTTTTCCTGCGTCCAGTATTACAACCGCGGGGGAAGATGATTCTATGTTTTTTATGTCCGATACAGTTTCTGCGTCATACCCCTGAATTCCAAGAATTGTATGTAAAAGCAGGGTCATAGATTCATCCGGTTCCATTATTAAGACTTTTTTGTTAAAGACCTCTTGGGCGATGGAGTTTTCTGCGGTGATTTTAGGTCTTTCCATCAGGTAATTTGATTTTGACGGGATATCTGCCAGATTATGAATTTGTGAAAGTGCACTGAGCAGTTGTTGCGGGTCTTTGTATTTGTATAGTTTATTGGTAACGATACCTATTGTTGTGTGCACAAAATCGGCACGTCTTCCTGCTACGTCATCTCCGCTCATTATGATATAGCCGCGTTTGTTGTCAGGAATGGAATAGAACTTTGTACGGACAGAATCAAATGCAAAGGTCAGGAAGTTGGCAATTTTTTCAGCTTTTATAGAATCTGTTATTATAAGAAATTTATTTTCTGAGATTTCTCCGAGGTAATCAGTTTCATTCAGTGCTGAATTTATTATTGCAACATAGGTTTGTATAAGCTTGTCCGCTGCGAGTTCAGTATAATTTTCTTTGTAGCTGTTGTAATTCTCAATACTCAAAAGCATGCACGCCCAGTCTGAATTTGAGTGAATTATACGTTTAATCGCGCGCATTGAGTAATTTTTATTTGGCATCAGCTTTTTGTAATCAAGATTTGATTCAAATTCGCGTCTGAGGTGGGCAAAAATCCTCATAACGAATTCATCCGGATTAACAGGCTCTGAGATAAAATCATCGGCACCATTCTGGAGAACCTTTAGTCTGTCCTGTAATTCAGCGGACTTTGACATTCCTATTATAATAGGACGTGTATTGTATGTGAGGGCTCTGATTTTCTTACAGTAATCCGACAGGTCATTGTCTATGCTGTCAGAGATTAGAATAATGTCAGGTTCTTTGTCCTGAATGGTTTTCATCGCTGAAATCAAATCTTTTGTTACAATAACAATATTCCCCGCGCTTGCAAGAAGTTTTTTGTATTTGGTGGAAAGTTCCCGTCTTTTATCAATTATCAATGTTACTGACTGCATTTTGCCCTCGCGTAATCTTCAACATTGCCGATTGGCAAAAGTACCTCAAAAGTTGTGGTTTTATTTTCTGATTTTACGGAGATGCATCCGTTCATTTTCTCTACTATATTTTTTGTGATATAGAGTCCAAGCCCGCTTCCCTGAACTTTTCTGGTCAGAGGGCTGTCTATTCTTGAAAATTTAGTGAATATTTTTTCGTAATCTTTTTCATCAATTCCAACGCCGGTATCAGTTACTTTTAAAGATACATGCTGCGCTGAATCTGTCAGTGAAACGGTTATATAAACAGTTGTGTTATCATTGGAATATTTTGCGGCGTTTTCTATAAGGTTTGTCATTATCTGCTGGAATTTATCTTTATCAGTGAATATAGGCGGTACTGATTTGTTGAAATTCAGTTCAAACTTGTGTGTTTTATACTGGTTTTTCACAATAGAGATTGTTTGTTCTATCAGTGGTTTTAGATTTGTTTCTTTGTAGACAAAATTATCTTTTGCTGATTGAAGTTTTGTGACTGAGAGCATATTTTCCACAAGGCTTATCAATCTGTTTGATTGTTCTTCAATGATTTTGAGGAATTTTTTTTTGCTTTCGTCATCAATTTTATCCCAGGATTGAAGCATAGTTTGGGAAAAGCCGCGTATTGAAGTCAACGGTGTTCTCAATTCATGGCTTACTGTTGATATAAAATCTTCGTAATTTTGCTCTGTTTTTTCCATATGCTCATTATAACAGATTTTCCGGATATTCATATATTTATTAATCTTTTGTTTAGAATTTGACAAAAAGCCTGCCGGATTTTAGTATTAATTTTATGGAAAAGAGTACGGTTAAAATAAATTATCACGGTTTTTGGCCCGGATTTGATACACATGATAATCTGCTTATAAATGCATTGGAGAAAAATTTTAATGTAGAAATTTCAGACAAGCCGGATTTTGTTTTCTGTTCCTGGTTTGATAAATCGCAATGCAGGTTTAATGATTGTATAAAAATTTTTTATTCTCATGAAAATCATTCATTAAATATGTTTGTGCACGGTTATAATTATGCAATCGGTTTGAGGTGGCTTTCGGTTGATAATAGCGGTAAAGGCAGGTATTTGAGGCATTGTGTTTGTCCTGAGATTTCTGTTGAGCACAGGAAAAATCTTTCTGAAAATTTGGCAAAAAGAAAATTTTGTAATTTTATTTACAGCAACCAAAGCCGCGGCAACAATGTTCAAAACAGAATTATATTTTGTCAGCAGCTGCAGAAATATAAACAGGTGGATTGTCCCGGGACAGTTTTGCACAATACTCAACCTATTTCACAACAAAATAGCACTAATCCTGAAGATTGGGTTGCTGAAAAACTTAACTATATAAAAAATTATAAATTTACAATTGCTTTTGAAAACAGTATTGCAAACGGTTATGCTACGGAAAAAATCTGGCATCCGTTTATGGCGGACTCAATTCCTGTTTATATGGGAAGCCCCTCAATTGCAGATGATTTTAATCCTAAAGCTTTCATAAATGTGGCGGACTATAAAAATTTTGATGAAGTTATTGAAAAGATTCTAGAACTTGATAATAACGACGAGCTTTATATGCAAATGCTCAGAGAACCTGTTTATTTGAAAGAGCCTGAGTATGACAAACGTTTGGAAAAATTTTTGTATGATATCGTAACCCGCGGGAATACCACTTCCGCAAGATTTATTAAACCGTTTTTCAATACATAAAAAAAAGCCGTCTTATAAGAAGAACGGCTACCAGACTTGGGGAGGAGGTATGAAAAACTTTCGTTTTTCATATCTATACTCAATAAGTCGGTTACTTTTGATGAAAACTTTTGTTTTAATGTTAAATATCATACATATAGAGTAGTTCTGTATAACAAAATTTTATAAAAAATGAACTTAAAAAAAATTTTTTCGTTATAATAATAGAATTCAATGTAGGAAGATTAGAAAAAGAGGAATTTATATGATTAAAAGATTTTTATCATTTTTTATGTGTGCAAGCATTTTGTTTGCCGGATTAGGATTGAATTCGGATGCTTTTGCTGAATCTGGGCATAAAGCAAATCATTCACAACACCACTTTATAAAACATAAAAAACAAAAGCATAAACAACCTGTAGTTAAGAAAAAACATAATGACAAACATAAATTTTTAAAAAAACGTCCAAAACATAAAACAAAAGATATTAAAAGGGATAAAAAGCATTCAAAGTTCTTTTTTAAGAAAAAACATGATAAAAATCTAAAACATAAGAAGAAAGTGTTTAAAAAACATCACAAAGAAAGAAAACAAGTTCAAAGAAACAGAAACCAAAATCATCCGAAACGCGGCTTCTTCCATAGAATATTCAGAAGAAAATAACTCGCAATTTGTTAAAGCACATCCAATCAGGCTGTGCTTTTTATTTTTTTTAAACAAAGCATGTAATCATTATTTTAATGCTACATGCTTTATTAATTAAAAAATTTATTTTATTTTTATTTATAATACATTCATTTCTTTTTCAAATCCAAACAGAGAGCTTACGGATTCATCGTCATGGATTCTTGAAATTGCCTGTCCTAGAAGCGGTGCTATTGAAAGCTGTTTAATATTAGGAGGCATTTTGTCCATATCAAGCGGAATGGTATTAGTAACTATGCATTCTTTGATAGGAGCATCAGCCAGTCTTTGAAGTGCAGGACCTGAAAATACCGGATGTGCTGCACATACATAAACATCTTTTGCACCTTCTCTTTTGAGAAGTTTAGCAGCTTCGCAGATAGTACCTGCAGTATCAATAATATCATCAAACATAACACATACTTTATCTTTAACTTCACCTATAACATGTGAAGCAATGGCTTCGTTGTGTTTATCTCTGCGTTTGTCAATAATAGCAAGAGAGCAGCCTATTGCCTTCGCAAAGTGTCGTGTTCTTTGAACACCGCCTGTATCAGGGCTTACTGCAACCATATCATCAGGATTTATGTCAAGATTTTTTATGTAATTAACCAGAATAGGAGTTGCAAAAATATGATCTACTAAAATATTGAAGAATCCTTGAATTTGACCGGTATGCAAATCCATTGCCAGAACTCTTGTAGCGCCTGCAGTTGTTAACAAATCTGCAACCAGTTTAGCAGTGATAGCTTCTCGACCGGAGGTTTTTCTGTCCTGTCTTGCGTAGCCGTAGTATGGAATAACAGCAGTAATGGTTTTAGCACTGGCACGTTTGAAAGCGTCAATTATAATAAGCAATTCCATAAGGTTTTCGTTAACAGGGTTACAAAGCGGTTGTATAATGAAAACATCATCTCCGCGGACACTTTCCTGAACCTGAACGTATATTTCTCCATCTGCAAAATTTTTAATAACCATAGGTCCGATAGATGTACCGAGATAATCGGCAATTTCCTGAGCCAGTTTTGAATTGGCGCGTCCCGCAAACAATTTAATGTCATGAGTAGGGTTTATTGCCCTGTCTAACTGCGGGAAAGTCATTTCTACAACCATTCTGTTGAATCCTTTCTGTATCTTTTTCATGTTAATTATAGAACGTTGAGGGTATTACATCAATATTTCTTTAAGTTATATTAATGTTTGTATCAGATTAAAAAACGAACAAGAAATTTTTTGCTATGTAAAAATCTTTGAGATAAATGTTTTAGTATAAAAGGTTTTTCCATGCCCTGTAAGTACATTAAACTTTTTTCAATAGAACAACAGAGTGAGCTTCTATGGCAAGTTTCTGCCCTACTGCGTCCATTTTTTCGTTAGTTTTGGCTTTGATTGACAAATCTTCGTGCTTCATTTCAAGTATTTTACATAAAACTTCTTTCATTTTCGGGATATAAGGCATCATCTTCGGCTCCTGTGCAATTATATTGGAGTCGATATTATTTATTGTATAGCCTTTTTGGCGGATTTTTTCGTAAACTTTGCCGAGTAAGACCGTGCTGTCTGCGTCTTTATATTTTTTGTCAGTATCAGGAAAAAGGGTTCCTATATCAGTCAAAGCAAGGGCGCCTAACATCCCGTCAATTATCGCATGAATAAGTACATCTGCATCTGAATGACCCAGAAGCCCTTTTTCGTGCGTAATTTTTACTCCGCCGATTATTAAATCTCTGCCGGTTGTCAGTTGATGTATATCGTAGCCCAAACCTATTCTGTACATAATATCTCCTTAATTTCTTTAATTATAGCATATTTTAGAGATAAAGTCCGTTTATTTGTGCTGGAATTGCAAGAGCTTAAGTCCGCGTTTTTGTTTTTCATGCAGTGCGTCAGGAAGTTCGTAACATTGAATGCATCTGGCTTCGTAAGTTTCATCTCCGCCAATCATAATGAGCGGAGAATTTTTGTCTGCAGGTTTGCCGTCAATTAATCTCTGGGTTCTTGTTGCATGATCACAGCCGCATTTCATACATACCGCGTGTAGCTTGTCAACTTTTGTTGCTATACACATAAGTTCAGGCATGCTGCCGAATGGTTCAGCTTTGAAATCAAGTTCAAGCCCTGTTCCTATAACTTTTTTGCCGTCTTCCATAAGTTTTGTGATGACTTTTACAATATTTGAGTCAAAAAATTGCAATTCATCAATGGCTACAACTTCATCTTCAGGTTTTACGATACTCATAATTTGGATGGCATGCTTAACCTTTATTGCATCAAGCCAGAGTCCGTTTCTTGATTCTATATAATCTCCTTTTGCCCGTGTATCTATATCCGGAGAAATCACTTTAACCTTTTTCTTTGCTATAATACAGCGTCTGATTCGTCTTAAAAGTTCTTCTGTTTTCCCGCAGCTCATCGGACCTGTAATTATTTCAAAACTATAACCTTGCATCACTTCTCCCCGTTTAATTTCTTTTTCTTCTCGTTCCGGTTTGTTTTACCGTTTGATTTTATTGTTTTTCCGGTATCCCACTTTATACCGGCTTCCGTTTCCAGAGTCTGAATATTGTTCTTCTTACACTTTTCATTATACGACCGGCAGGTTGTTTTGAGAAGTAAACGTAAAAAAATGTTACGTCGGATTTTATACTGAAAAATTCCGTAAAAAATACCTCCTAAATTTTTTATTTAGGAGGTATTTGTATTATAAAATAGTCGTTATTCAGAAATTCTTCCCGGAACAACTACTCCGCCTTTAAGGTTCTTTTTGTAGAACTCAACGTGTGGCTGGAGTACACTGTCAAGAACTTCAGGGAAAGCAATTCCTTTAACTGTTTTTTCAACAATTTCCTGATAAACTGTTGCGTAAGCTCTTAATTGTGTCATAGCGCCTGCAGCTTTCGGAGTTAAGCCCATGCCTCTTGTGTTAACTTCTTCGTTAAAGAAATTACCGGAGCTTATATAAGATTTATCAAGCGCGCCTATGTAAGCTTCAGCGTTTTCTCTGCAAACACCGTTATCTTTCGGTACTGTGAGGGCGAATGCAAATTTATTTGCAGGGTTGAAGTGTGCTTCTGCACTGTGGTGCATTGCATCAGGAACTTTTGCAACTTGTTTCAGAGTGTCTTTTACTGATTCATTTTGCATTTGTGCGTGCCAGTATACGGTATTTTCAAAGATAGAACCCATATATTGATGCACTGATGCGTCTATTCCGTTTAACTTTGCATCAGCCCAGAATATACCTTCTTTTAACGCATCGTTTACGTTCAAATCCGCAGTCAGTGACAGGGCAGACATATCCTGTGCAGCCTGAAGCATTTCAATCATATCTTCTTTTTTCATACCTGCGTATGCAAGAGCAAAAAGCGCATGATCGTCAAATGCTGAAAATCTTCCGCCTACGTCATCGTGGATGTATAAATCACCGAGCCAGCCATTTTCGTTAGAAGTTCTGCGAAGTTCACTTTTTTCTGCATTTGCGTCTGTTACTGCAATAAAGTGTTTATTTGCAGATTTTTTAGCTTCTTCTGCTGATTGACCTTTCGCTTTGTATGCGTCTTCAAGCATTGCCCATACTCTTAAAAATCCGTCTTTTGTTTCAAAAGTTGAGCCGGATTTTGAAGCAATCATAAAGTTTGCAGATGTTACATCATTGCCTAATTTGTATAAGAAGCGTTCAAGACTTGCTGAATCCACATCTGAATAAAATTCAACGCTTTCTGAACATACATTTAAGCCGTTGATGCTTAACATGTGTTCAACGGTGTGTTTTGAACCACCGATACCCATTACGCAGAGTTTTGAGGCATTTGTTTGTTTTTTTAATTTATCTGCCAGAGTGTACAATTCATTTACTCTTGTCAATTGTAGTTGCGGCAGGTTAACCCAGTTTAGAAATTGACCTTTCTGGTTTGCACGTTTTGAAAATTCGTTTACAAAATCTGAAATTTTTGATTCATATTTTGAAAAATCAACGCCTGTAAATTTAACGTTGATGTCAGAGATTTTTTTTACCATAGTTTCGTTTACCATAACACCCTTTCCTTTCTTAAACATATTATAAGATAAAAATAGCAAATTGTATAAAAAACTGCACAACCGGTTAATAGAAGAGTGAATTTTTAAATTTTATTATCATTGATATGAAAACTTATAATAAAATTTTACTTACTGCGACAATTGTTTTTTTGCTAACATCCAAAACTTATGCAAATGACATTCAGGTTGCGACATTTAGAGAGTTAATGGATTCTCACCCCGCAAGCGGTGATGTCCTTGAATTTACTGATGATATGACTTCTGACGAAACAATAGGTCAGAATTTTTATAACCTGGATATAACATTTGAGGGGAATAATCATTCTATAGATGGCAGATATGTTTTTGGAGGTTTTGTACTTAATGAAGAAAGTTTGTTCAATCATGTGAGGATTTTAAATTGTAAAGGTCAGGAATATAACAGGTCAAATTTTGCAGGTGCAATATATAACAGCGGTGGAAATCTGGATATAGAAGAGTCTGCATTCAGCGGAAATTTTACGGATGCTGCAGGATTTAATTTTGGTGTTGGCGGGGCTGTTTATAATTTGAACGGCGGAACTATTACTATCAACAGAGCACTATTTGAGGATAATTATTCAAACGGTGCATCGTCTTATGGCGGTGCTGTTGCAAACGGTTATCAACAGGGTGCGGTAGCGGAGATGTCAATCAGTAATTCTGTATTTGATAATAATTATGTCTACGGGTCATTAATTCCTCACGGCGGTGCACTTTATAATAATGGGAATTTAAGCATAACAGGTTCTCAATTTAATGGTAATTATTCCGAAGGTCCTGATGGAGCTTACGGTTATGGCGGCGCTTTTGCCAATGAAGGTACAGGAAATATTGATAACAGCAGTTTTTCTGATAATTATGTAAAAGCCGGTAATTATTCACTTGCCTATGGCGGTAGTATTAGCAATACCACTACGTTAGATATAAAAAATTCAACATTTGAAAATAATTATGTCCAGACTGTTTCTGATGCAAGGAGTGTTGGCGGCGGGATTTATAATTCCGGAACTCTTACATTAGATAACAATTTATTTAAACAAAATTCTTCGACAGGTAATGCTGAAGCTTTTGGCGGTGCTTTATACAATGAAACGGGCGGAAATGTTACAATAAATAATACTGTTTGGGAAGATAATACGGTTTCGGGAGCACAAAGCGGCGGTGGTGCTATATATAATCTGGGGACAATGACATTAGACGGCGGTACATTTAGCGGAAATTCCGGAATCGGCAGTGAAAATTCCTACGGTGGTGTATTGTATAACGGCACAAGTGGTCATATTACTATCAAGAATGCAATATTAGCAAGTAACAGGATTTCTGCACCGACCGGAGAGGGGGGAGCTGTTTATAATGCCGGAAGATTAATTTTTGAAAACAGTACATTACGGGATAATACAGGCAAAGCCGGTGAATTAAACGATATTTACAATGATAACGGTACTGTAGAATTCGGAGGCAGCGGTACAAATTCAGTTGAAAGCGGAATAGCAGGCAGCGGAGACATAATTAAGACGGGCAGCGGTATTTTTAACATCGGCGGGGATAATAAAAACTACACTGGAAATTTTAGTCTTAATGGGGGAACGGTTCATCTTCTTGCCAACAGCAGTTATTTTTCAGCGCAGAATACTTTTTTTGAAAATAACACTAATTTCGATATGCAAAATAATGAAATTAACAATATTAATTTCGAAAATCTTCACCTGAATGGCAGAACAAATATTCAGGCTGATTTAGACTTTAACACGCGAACAATGGACAGAATAAATGCATCAGGCGTAAGCGGCAGCGGTTCACTTTTTGTAAATAATCTTGCAATGACCGGAGCTCCGGAGGGTGAAAGTTTTTCTATTCCTTTTGCGGACAGTGTTTTGAAAGATTATGTTGATTATAATACAACAACAATAAAAACTCCGATATTTAATTATCGTGCAAGTTATAATTCTTCAAACGGTGACTTTGATTTTACGCGTGAAACTTTTAATACTGCTATATTTGCTCCTGCTGTGGCTGCTCAATTAGCAGGTTATTTGACACAGTTGGAAACTTACAAGAATGTTTTTGCCAATCTTGATATGGTTATGATTACCCCGCCTGATACAAGAGGAGGGTATTCAATTCAGAACAAAACCGCTGCAGCAGGGCAATTTTCTTTCTCACCTTTTGCCATGCCCGAACAGCGCAACGGTATCTGGTTTAAGCCTTATACGACATTTGAAAATGTTCCTTTGAAAAACGGACCGAAGGTTTCAAACGTAAGTTACGGCGCTATAATAGGCGGAGAAAGCGGACTTCACAAACTTTCAAAAGACTGGTACACTTTATACGGTGCGTATGCAGCTTATAACGGTTCTCATCAGAGTTATGACGGAAATGGTATTTATAATAACGGTGGCTTAATCGGTGTTGATGCTGTATTTTATAGGGGGAGATTCTTTACTGCCTGGACTGCAGATGTCGGTGCAAATGCAGCAGAAGCAAATACTATTGACGGGAGGGATGAATTCGGTATGTTAAATACCGGAATTGCCCAAAAAACAGGGTATAATTTTGAAATACTTGACAGAAAATTAATAATTCAGCCGAGTTTTATAGCTTCATATACCTTTATTAACACGTTTAATTACACAACTTCTTCTGATGTAAGCATAAATGCTGAGCCGTTGCATGCAATTCATATTGAGCCACAGATAAAATTAATAGGAAATTTCAAAAATTATTTGCAGCCCTACATAAGTGTTTCTATGATTTGGAATATAATAGATGACACTAAATTCCAGGCGAATGATGTTTACCTGCCGGAATTGTCTGTCAAACCTTTTGTACAGTATGGCGCAGGTGTGCAAAAACGCTGGGGAGACAGAGTTACCGGATTTTTGGAAGCAATGATACGTAACGGCGGCAGAAACGGTATTGCGCTTATGTTTGGTTTAAGAATCAGTATTTAGCATAGTGCTGTGTTTCTGATAGAATATAAATGTTATTCTATCAGGAGTTAAGGAAAATGTTTTTTTATGCGGACTTACATATCCATTCAAAGTACTCTCGGGCAACCAGCAAAAGCTGTAACCTTGAAGAACTGGCTCTATGGGCGCAGAAAAAAGGTCTTAGTGTAATATCCACGGGCGACTTCACCCATCCTGCGTGGTTTGCGGAAATTCAGGAAAAACTTACTCCTGCGGGCAACGGTGTTTTCAGGCTTAAGCCGGAGATAGAAAAACAGGTGCTTAAAGATGGTGGCAAGCCTGTATATTTTATTCTTTCCGTTGAAATTTCAACTATTTATAAAAAAGGAGATAAAACCAGAAAAGTTCACCATGTATGTTTTGTGCCTGATATGGCGTCTGCAGGAAATTTCAGAAATAAACTTGGCGCAATCGGCAACATAAATTCTGACGGTCGTCCTATTTTGGGACTTGATTCAAGAAATCTTCTGGAAACGGTTCTGGAATCCGGTGAAAATTCATTTATAATTCCTGCCCATATCTGGACTCCATGGTTTTCTGTACTTGGTTCAAAATCAGGATTTGACTCTATTGAAGATTGCTACGGCGATCTTGCGGATAATATTTTTGCGGTAGAAACAGGGCTTTCCTCAGATCCTGAAATGAACTGGAAAGTGTCTAAACTGGATAAATTCAGGCTTGTTTCAAATTCCGATGCTCACTCGCCGTCAAAACTTGCACGCGAAGCAACTGTTTTTGACACTACTCCTGACTATTTCGGGATAATGAATGCGCTAAAAACAGGCGACGGTTATGTTGGTACGGTAGAATTTTTTCCGGAAGAGGGAAAATATCACGAAGATGGGCATAGAAAATGTAATGTCTGCCTCACTCCGGAAGAGACCAAACAACTCGGCGGGATTTGCCCTGTATGCGGCAAGCCGCTTACAATAGGCGTTTCTTACAGGGTACATGAACTTTCTGACAGACCGTTTACCTCTGATTTTAAGCCCTCAACTGCAGGAAAAGTTTACAGTCTGGTGCCGCTTCAGGAAATCATATCAGAAATCATGCAGTGCGGACCGTCCAGCAAGTCTGTTGTTTCGGAATATGAAAGACTTGTGCATAAACTCGGGTCGGAGCTTTCTATTTTGCAGGACGTACCTGTTGATGAAATCTCCGGAGAATCAACACTTCTGGGTGAGGGGATTTCCCGTCTCCGTCAAGGAAAAGTAATTAAGCAGGCAGGGTACGACGGAGAATACGGCGTCATAAGATTATTTCATGATGGGGAATTAAATAAGAAAAAATCAGCGGTGAATTTACGGCTTAACATTGATATTCCGCTCCAAAAAGAGAATAATGCAACAAAAACATGGACAGTGCCGCAGTCTGTTCGTGAAATTGCAGCGGACAATCATAACAGGAAAAAAGGGCTTGATGAATATCAGCAGGCTGCAGTTGAAAATTCCAATAACCGGATTTTAATTATAGCAGGTCCGGGGTCGGGCAAAACCACTGTTCTTACAAGAAGAATTGCGCATTTAATAAATTATTGCAATGTCGCACCGGAAAACTGTCTTGCGATTACCTTTACCCGTCGTGCCGCAGAAGAGATGCGCGCAAGGTTAGCGCTTCTTGTTCCTGAAAAATCATCAAAAATTAATATCCATACCTTTCACTCGCTGTGCTTTTCAATCCTGAAAGAGAACCGCGAAAAGGCCGGTCTTGAAGAAAATTTTTCTGTAATCAGCGAACAGGAAAAGGCTCTTTATAATGAAAATGAACTACCGGAAAACATTCTAACCTTTGATGATTTGATAACGTTGACTGTTAAACTGTTTGAGGAAAATCCGCAGATAAGAGATGCTTACAGGAACCGTTATAAATATTTATCGGTTGATGAATATCAGGATATAGACGAAAATCAATATAAACTTATCCGTCTTCTAGCCCCCGATAACGGGAATATTTGTGCAATCGGTGACCCTAATCAGGCTATTTACGCTTTCCGCGGCGGAAATTCCAAATTCTTCAACAACTTCAAAGATGACTATAAAGATGTTGAAATTATTAATCTGAAAAACAACTACCGCTCTACAGAAAGTATTGTAAATGCCTCAAACCAGATGATTGAATGTTATAGCACCGTATCTCAATATGTGAAAGGGCACGAAAAAATAACAATCCATACAGCACCGACAGATAAAGCTGAGGCGGAATTTATTGTAAGTACAATAGAAAATCTTATAGGCGGGCACAGCTTTTTCTCAATAGATTCAAACCGTTCACAGGGGCAGGAAGAAGACTATTCGTTCTCGGATTTTGCTGTCTTATACAGAACATCAGCCCAGCTTAAACCTGTTATTGAAGCCTTAGAGCGTTCCGGCATGCCGTTTGTGAAACTTTCTGACGATTTGTTGTGTGAGAAAAAATCTGTTAAAGCACTCCTTAAATCGCTGGTGGAAGATGTACCTGTCGCAGAGCAGCTTAATAATTTGCCGGAAGATATTAGTGCAGGGATTGAAGATTACATAATGAAGTATTTAAAATCTCTTGCTGAAAAAACACCGCGCAGAATTGACTTTATACACGAAGTATCGTTGATAAAAGAATCAGATACACTTGACAAACGTGCAGACAGAATCTCCTTGATGACACTTCACTCTTCAAAAGGTCTTGAGTACAGATGCGTGTTTATTGCAGGGTTGGAAGACGGTATTCTGCCTCTGTATCGTGCTCAAACTGCCGAAGAAATTGAGGAAGAAAGGCGGCTTTTATATGTCGGGATGACGCGTGCAAAACAGCGATTATTTTTAAGCCGTGCAGAAAAAAGATTTATCTACGGAGAAAAGAAATCCCTTGGAATTTCACCGTTCCTTGCCAAAATTGAAAACGACCTTTTGACTTTATCAAAATACGAACGGGAACAGAAAGAAAAAGAACACGCAAACCAGCTCAGTTTGTTCTAAGATTACAGAATGTTTAATCTATTGCCATTCTTAGGCTTGCTGACCGCAGATTACACGCTCTATACCAGCTAAATCTTTGATAATTTCAATATTTTTAAATCCGTTTTGCTCCATAAGTTGTTTGACCTCTCCGGATTGTCCCATCCCGAGCTCATACAACAGCCACCCTTGCGGTTTTAAAATCTTCGGAGCGTCTTTTGTGATTTTTTCGTAAAATTCCAACCCGTTCGGGTCTGATGTGAAAAGTGCAATTTCAGGATCAAATTTGACTTCTGTTTGGATATTGCTTTTTTCCTTCGGCGGGATGTAAGGCGGGTTAGAAACTATTATGTCAAAGCTTTCGCCCGGTTTTACGTTAGAAAATACATCGGATTTTCTGAAAATGGCTTTATTAAAAAGGTTTAACCGTGATGCATTGTCAAGCGCCGTGTTTAGTGCATCTTTTGATATATCAAGCCCTATAATCTGACAGTCTGTATATTTTGCAATCATACAGGCTATGCATCCGCTTCCTGTGCCCACATCCAGAGCCATTTTAAATCCGTTTTGATTTATAAGTTCAATAGCTTTTCTGACCAGAATTTCCGTTTCATCTCGGGGAATCAGAACAGACGGATTAACAATAAATTTCTCCCCCATAAAATCGGCAAATCCTATAATATGCTGAATCGGCTGTCGTGTACGTGCGCGGAGCTTAGCTTTTTCTTCAACAATTTTCAGCTTTTCGCTGTCAAGCTTTTTACCCATTATAATATCAGCGGCAGTATACCCGCAAAAATGTTCTATAAGCATTTTTACTTCTATATTTGCTTCATTAGGCTCTATGCCGCTTTCTGTTAAGATTTTTACTATATCCTGTATCATTTTTTATTCTTCTGTATCACTAATGTTTCTAAAATCGTGTTCGCTGATTATCCTGTCTATCTCGTTTCTGGCTTCAAGTTTTGAGGATAATTCTTTTTTCTCTATATTATATTTTTTGCACAAACGGTCATAATAATAAAGCTGCTTTTTGGTAGGAGCGTCTTTTGACATTTTGACTTCCTGCAAGAATTTGCGCTTTTGCTTTTCAAATTCTTTTTGTGCCTGAATGTAGGGCTCCTGACTCTTTTTGTAATCGTAATACCTGCGGCATTCTTTCAAATATTCTCTGGTATCTTCTAAAAACGCTTCATCCTCAAGCTTTTCACCTAAAAATTCAAATCTTGATGCATTTATCTCAAGATAATATTTTTCATCCTCTATAAATTTTTCCAGAATGTCTTCAACACCGGATTCCGGCGATTTTTTAACCAGTGCACGCAAAAAATTACACAAAGCTGATTTTTGTGTTTTAGTAAGATTAAGATATATTCTGTTTTTTACTTCATACATGGTTATTTTTTGAATAAATCTTTTACAGAAAACTTCTTAGCGATTTGTTCCTGATGAAATTCCAACAGTTTTTTTGCTATCGGATTTGTTACGTGTCCGGCAGCAGGCGAAACGATTTCTTCTCCCTTTTCAAGAAGTTCCTTGTTTTCAATTACTGTTAAGTTGTTTTCTGTTCTCTCATCCATGTATTATATTATACCTCGTTATATTTATATAAAAAAGTTATTTACAAAAAAATTGACTAATTTATGCATAAAAAATATATATTGTTACAAAGGTTAATAATTAGATAATTCCGTCCGTTGTTCACAATTCCCTTTTTTTATGGTAAAATTAAAAGCATAAATACCCGGCTGATTTTTGGAAACTTTTTTTAAGAAATTACATCATAATAAAAAAAGACAAAGATTAGCGGAGTGTGGAGGGAATTTTAAAGAATGAGAAACATTATGAAGAAAAGCGCAATTTTAATGGGTGCATTTGTACTCGTATTCGGCTGGATAGTAAAGAATAACGTATTTGCATATTCTCCTGTGGACTTATATGACAATGTATGGCGCCTTATCAATACAAAGTTTGTTGATCAGACTAATAACTCTCAGGATTGGTCAAAATGGAGACATAAGTATGACAGTAAGATTCAAACAAATGAAGACGCTTATGTTGCCATAAATACAATGATTGCAAGTTTGAACGATCCATATACAAAATTTTTAGACCCGAAAGAATTTGCGGAAGAAACAAGTTCAATCAAAGGCTCGCTCAAAGGTATCGGTATACAAATCGGTGTTAAAGACGGCAAATTAATGGTAATTGCTCCTATAGAAGATACTCCGGCAGAAAAAGCGGGACTTCTTGCTGATGATGAAATTCTTGAAATTGACGGCGTAAGCACCAAAGGGATTACTGTTGACAAAGCCGCAGATAAAATCAGAGGTAAAGAGGGAACACAGGTCAGACTGTTGATTAAACGTAAAGATGTTACTCCTAACAAACTTTATACAATTACCCGTGCTGAAATTGAGATTAAATCTATATCTCAGAAAGTTCCTGCAGAAACCAAAATACCTGATGATATCGCATATATCAGACTGAGTTCATTTATCAGCCGTAATGCAGCCAGTGAATTTGCCCAAATTCTGAATGCAAATAAAGATAAAAAAGGCTTTATTGTAGACCTTCGTTCAAATCCGGGCGGACTTTTGACAAATGCTATCTATATATCAGACATGTTCCTTGATGGTAAAGTTATAGTAAGCACTGTAGACCGTGACGGTTATAAAGAAACACAGAAAGCCAACCGCGGTATGGTTACAAATAAACCGCTTGTTGTATTGATTAACAAGGGTTCAGCATCAGCAAGCGAAATCTTCTCAGGCGCAATGAAAGATAACGGACGTGCTGTTATCGTAGGCGAG
The DNA here is from genome assembly GCA_944323595.1 of Candidatus Gastranaerophilales bacterium. Taxonomy (GTDB): domain Bacteria; phylum Cyanobacteriota; class Vampirovibrionia; order Gastranaerophilales; family Gastranaerophilaceae; genus CALUVN01. The sequence goes on from CALUTF010000006.1 coordinate 54,093, forward strand.
CAATCTTTCGGAAAAGGTCTTGTTCAGGAAGTAAACAAACTTCCTTATGATGCCGGTATTAATATAACTATTCAAAAATATCTGACACCAAGCGGTACAGATATTAATAAAAAAGGTATTACACCTGATGTAGTTGTTGAGCTTACGGAAGAACATGTAAAGAATAAAGATGATGTTCAATTGAAAAAAGCCGTTGAAATTCTTGAACAAATGTCAGCCGGCAGAACAGTTGCATCTTACTAATAAAACCAACAAAATATACAAGAAAAGAACCGGAATTAATAACTCCGGTTCTTTTTTGATCAGCTCTTACAAAATCAAGAGCGTTACTCGCTGCAGCCAAAAGCGATGGTGATATGTTCTCTAGGGTTAACAGCGGATATTTTGTATCCTTTAGGGTCCACAAGGTAAGCAAATTCATCGCCTGTTGTTTGGAATAAGCCCATTGTACCTGATAAAGCTGTTCTTGTAACGTCAACAGGAGCTTTAACAGTTTCCCACAATCCGTCGCCGAGGTTTCTTGCAGCAGCGCCGAATTTACCCTGGAATGCGTGTCCTAACATATAACCTGCGTCGTTAGAAACGTTTTCAGCAGCGTTACCAACGTTAGTTAATATACCGCCTGCTGTTCTGCCTACTATACCCACAAGTGAACCTGCGAGTGTAAACGGCATTTCAACAAGTCTTGCAACAGGGTTAACTTGTTTTGACTTGTTAACCTGTGCCTGCAGGATTTGTTTTGGCAGGTGAGCTTTGCAATCGCCGTTTTTGATTGTTGTGAATGACAATTTTAAAGCACCTTTATCGCATCCTGACGGTCTGATAACTTCTACTACCTGACCTGTAACTGTTGAGCCGCAAGGGTAAGTTACGCCGTCAATAGTTACATCTTCAAGGGTATTTGCTCTGAAGTACTGACCTACGTGAGATGATTTAGCTGTAAGCTGGTCAATCATTGCTAATTTCAAAGTAGGAATTTTAACGATTTCTTCTTGTTCAATGAAAGCATTTTTCTCTATAGGACAAGCAGGGCAAATGTTGTTTGCGGTTTTCGGATTTGTGTCATAACCGAGTTCTACGCGGACAGTTTGCATCATAGAAGCAATTTCTGCTCTGGATGCATCTTTATTAGGCGCAATAGTGTTCGGGTTAGGCATATCTTTCAATGCACCTGCCTGAAGTGATTTAGCGATAGGTATTCTTGCCCAGTTAGGAACTGAAGCACCGTCGCAGTACTGGCTTAAGATTTCATCTGCTTTACAGTTATCAATGTCGCAGGTAATACCTTTGGCGATAGAAGTTAACGCTTCTGCTCTTGTTACAGGGTTTTGCGGTTTAAATTGACCGCCGGGGTAGCCTGCAAGTAAGTCTTCGTCAACTGCTTTGGCAATTGCTCCGTTTGCCCAGTTGCTGGCAGGTACGTCTGTAAAGAGATTATCTCTGCAGCCGCAAGGCTCCATGTTGAAACCTTTTACAAGAATTGTTGCAAATTCTGCACGGGTAATATCTTTATTAGGTTTGAACATTCCGTCAGGATAGCCTACTACTACGTCATTTATTGCTAATTTATCGATATCGCAGGAAGCCCAATAGCTTTCCGGAACATCAGGAAACTGACATCCGCCTGATGATAAATTAGCTGCAGCACCTGTCGGGGCAGGTTCTGTTATTGTATAGGGTACGAAATTTCTTTTAATGGCATCAATAGAGTTTGCTGTTTGCATATCAATAGCACAATTGTTGCCATCCATAGTCATTTCGTTTCTCATAATCGGAATACCGTTATGTCTTGTCGGAGCTTCATTAAGTGACGGAAGTTCGCTTGCTGCACCTGTTACCTGACCTTGAGAAGCAACGGTGACACCGCTTATGTTAGATGACATTCTGCTTGCAGGGCATCCGTTCATGATATTTTCTGTAGAAAGTATTGAATTTGCAGGTTCACCAACATAATTGTTAGAACCGTATATTGCACTTGGATATCCGTAAACCTGTTTCATATCTTTTCTGTCGGGTTTACCGGTTTGCGGGCAAAGTGCACAAGCCGGCTCTGCAGGTTTGTCACAGCTTACTTCATCGTTGCAGCCGCAGTCTGATTTTTGCGGCGGGCATGGATCGTCATCTTTGCAAGGGTCCTTGCATGGATCCTTACAAGGATCCGGTTTTTTGCAGCCACAATCCGGAGCCGGTTTTTTGCACTTGCTGCAAGTTGATTGATCTTTAGTAATCGGACATGCAGGTCCTGTAACTACAGGCAATGGTTCTGCGCATGGTGCAGGGGTTTCCGGTGCTGCACATGGACAAGCTGCCATTGCTTGATTCAAGGAACACGTTGCTATTCCAACGGCAATTGCAGCTGCCACAGTAAGTTTTTTAATAGTCATTTTTACCTCCTTGTGTTTGAGAGTTTTTTATCTAAAAACCCTAAAAAAATATTTAAAAAACAAACTTATACCTGATTATGTATTTTTGTAAGGCGATAAACATTGCCAAAAGCGGTTATCTTGTCAGGCTATTTATGTCTGGAAATTATAGTCCGTGACGGAGATGCACATTCTGGAAGTTCCCTCAAATCAATGATAAACACAATTTGGGGAAAATAATTTAACGGATAAAATTTTATATTATAAGAATAAAGGTTATACGAAAAAAATTTATTGACAGGGCTTTAATCTTTAAAGTATTATAAACAGAAAAAAGAGGGTTGCTGATGTTAAAAAAGATATTACTGATACTGATACTATGCATGGTTGTAATATTGAGCGGATGCGGTAAAAAGCAAAAAGATGAACCTAAAGACTTGCTGGATACCGTAAAAGCCCGCGGCAAAATAATTGTCGGGGTAAAGACCGATACAAAGCCGTTCGGATTTTTAGATAAAGATGGTAATAACATAGGCTATGATATTGATATCGCAAAAAAAATTGCATATATGATATTCGGGAATGAAAATCAGATAGAATTTGTTCCGGTAACACCATCAAACAGGATAATGAAATTAAGTTCCGGCGCCGTAGATATACTTGTTGCAACAATGTCAGTAACCTCACAGCGTTTACAGCTAATAGATTTTTCTTCAACATACCATATTGCAGGGCAGGCTATAATGGTTCGTAAAGGGAGTCCTGTAACTTCTCTCAAGGAATTAAACAAAAAGAAAGTAATCATAGTATATGGCTCTACAAGTGAAAAGAACTTACGCCTTGCCGTACCTGAGGCAATAGTTATAGGCTACAAAACTTATCCGGAAGCGTATAATGCTTTAAAAGCAGGAAAAGCAGAGGCAATAGTAGCCGATGATACAATACTTTTAAGATTTGCCATAGATGATCCGTCTGTGGAAATTTTATCAAAACGCTATTCAATGGAGCACTATGCGGTTGCTTTCAGAAAAGGTCCAAAATCCGAACGCCTTTTGGAACGTGTTAATTTTATGATAGAAACTATGGTTCGTTCCGGAGAAATAAGCCGTATGCAGGAACAGTGGGGTATAAAGTAGAATTCTAATTCTGAAAATTTTCAGATTTACTGTTATAGGATGTTAACGAACTTTGTTTTCTTCACCTTTTAGCAGCCGTTTAATGTTTTCTCTGTGCAAATATATGATGTATACTGCTCCAAGTGCACAATAGCCTATATACGCAACAGGTGCTTTCAAGCCCCACATGATGAACGGCGACAACGCCAGCGCAATTATAGAACCGAGAGATACATATTTTGAGGTGTATGTTATTATTCCCCATACAACCGCTATGATAAGACCTGCAATCCAGTTGAGTGCCAGAATTGTTCCTACGCCTGAGGCAACAGATTTGCCGCCTGTGAATTTAAGGAAGATTGATTTACTGTGCCCTAAAATTACAGCAACAGCCGCTAATACCGGTAATAATCCTATTCCGGTAAAAGATGTAGTGAAAAGTTTTGCCAGTACGACAGGCAATGCCCCTTTAAATGCATCCAGCAGCATTACAATGAAAAACCATTTTTTCCCCATTACACGTTTTACATTTGTTGCCCCTGTTGAACCGGAACCTATTGTTCTTATATCCTGTCCGGTAAATAGTTTGACTATTATATAACCCGTCGGGATTGAACCTATTAAGTATGCTGCAATAACTACTATAGCTGTTTCTATAATTTTTTCCATCTCTTCCTCTTTAATTTAAAATGAACAATTTGTTTTCAAATTCGTTATATTATTTATAACACAAAGCCACTATACAGGCAATGTATTTAATGCTAAAATGTATGTATAGGAAGCGTGATAAGGTTACTTAATTTGGTAAAAAAAATTCTGTCAATAATAATCTGTTTCACATTGCTTGCCGCACCGGTTCTTGCTGCGGAAACTTCTGAAGTGCAATATGATTTCAGTGATGAAGCGCAAATGAAATTTAATCAAAGTGAAGATATTTATAAACCTCTTAATAATACAAATACAATTGATAATACCTTTCAGGAAAATTTAAATAATCCTCAGGGACATAAATTTAAACGAACAAAAGAAAAAAAACATGAAGAAATAGAAGAGGTTCATCTGGATGCTCCGGCAGAAATTCCGCAAATTCAGGTGCCGAAATATGACCCGAAAGCACAGCAGCTTCAGGGAAGAGTTGTTTACGTACCGCAGGGAACTGTCGTCAATATTCAGCTTCAATCGGGTATAAGTTCCGGCAGTTTGGACGAAAATGACAGATTGACTGCAATTTTACCTGAAAACTGGGTTTATAACGGTAATTTAATTGCACCGGCAGGCAGCCTTGTTTACGGTACTGCCATTGATGCAACACCTGCAGGTTATGCTTACGGAAGCGGCGCTATGGAACTTATTTTTGATAAGATTATGACTCCTGACGGACAGGTTTATAATATTAATGCAGAAAAAATCAGGCTGGAAGCTGACAGCAGCCGCGGTAAAAATATGACAAGAGATGTCCTAGTAGGTGCGGGAATAGGGCTTCTTGCAGGATTGTTAATGACGGCTCTCGGGGCTAATTTTTACGGCGGTGACAATAATTATGCACAGGCAATGCTTATATACGGAGCTGCCGGTGCTGCAGGTGGCGGAATTAAAGGCGTGGCTTCCCGCGGCGATGACGTATCTATTGATCCGAATACCGTTATTCAGCTTAAACTGCTTGAACCGCTCCAGGTTGTTCCGCAAAACGTCGATACACAATTGCCTGCTCAGTTTTAATATGTTACAATTTATGCAAATAAAGGATGTTTTTTATGAATAAAAGATTAATTACTTTAGGGTTGATAATTCTGGCAGTTTCTCTGGTGCTTGCTCTTGTGGTGTCACTTGCCAGAAAGATTAAAATTGATGACTTCAAGCCTGCGGCAGTAATTTTTGTGGTGGATTCTTCCGCCTCCAATCAGGAAAAACTCCCTGAACAAAAGAAAACTCTGAGGCAAATTTGTAATATTTTAGATCCGGAAGATCAAATAAAAATTATTAAAGTATCTGAAGATTCTTATTTGATATATGAAGGAACGCCGCATAACGGCAGCGGTATTACAAAAGCAATGGATGCTTTTACTGAATTTGAGCCTGATGATTACGGCACAGCATACGGTGTCGGATTGAAAAAAGCTATGAACCATGCACTTACAATGTACGGCGAGGGATATATTCCAGCGGTTGTCGTAATCGGTGATTTGGAAAATGAGGGCGCTGTGGATAAACAAATTAACTGGGATACTTTAGCGCAAAATGTTGCTAATGTTAAAGCACAGGCTCCTGAATTGGCTATGATGTTTTTGTATGCCCATCCGGAAAAACTGGATAAGGTGAAAGAGCTGCTTTCTCCTGTTCTCGGGGAAACTAAACTTGTTATTTCTCCGGAACAAACTATTGATAAATCTGTTAGAAAATTTCTTCACGCTATCGGAAGATAAGAAAAAGAGGTAAATAAAATATGACAATTGTAATTTCTTCTTCTAAAAATGAAAAAATCTTTATTGATAAAGATATGATTAACATCGGTACTAATCCTAATTGTGATTTTCAACTGGATTTGGATTTTGATTTGTTGATAACTGTGCAGTATATCAAGGCTGATAATAAATGTATAGTTATGAACACATTCCACAGCGACAAGATTTTCTTTAAGGGCGAACCTTTCGGCAAAATTGAAGTCGGAAATATTTGTAAACTTATGACGGCGGATTCTTCCGAGTTTATAAGTATAAGAGTTTTGTCAGAAGAAAACGATTCTCCAAGAAAAACTATCAAAGCTATCGGGGAAGAAGATTTTACAGAAAACGATATTAAACGCCTCTACGGAAGTGATTCCGATCCTATTACCCGTGTGAAAATCGAAAAGCAGAAAGAAGATATTGAAAGCGCACGTGTTGCTATTATTAAACAATCTGGATATACAATTTCAGATTTAAAACAGAAGCTCTCTTCAAATTTTAAGACAAGTTTATTTTTACATATAGCAATGTTTTTCGGCGCTGTTATGTGTGCATTTGGGTTATCAAATTATTTGATGGGCTTATCTATTGCGGATTCCGCAAATTATATGCATTTGCCGACTAATATTAAAATCTGGTTTGTATATTCAATTCTTGTTTACGGAATATGTCTTCTTATGAAACAGGGTGTTTACCAGTCACTGGTTAATAAATCTGTTAGGGAAGTGCTGCCGACATCAAGATTTGCTGAAACTTTCTTCATCGGTTTTGCTTCAATATTAATGCTCGGCGTTTATGCAATAAACCTTGTTTATTTTATGAATGTTAAGGATTTTGTTGTCTTTGCCATATTTATTTCATTGTTCTTTGCCGGTTTGACTGCCGGACTTGCTGTCGGATGCGGGTATTTCAAATTTAACGGACATGCACTGTCTCTTAATCTCAACAAATTTGAGTACAGGGAAGATTTCGAAGCTGTTTTGAAAGCATACAGACAGTGGATTGAAAGATATATTAATAACCTTGGTAAGACTAAAATTCAATATATTAAAGATAAATTATTCAATTTACAGATAAAATCTGTTTTTGAAATAGTTATCGGGCTTTTGACAGCTCCGTTTCTGGCATACGGTGTTTCTAATACTCTTGCAATGTGCTTCCCTGAAGCTGCCGGATGGGTTAGAATTTCCGGTTTGAGGATAAGTCCTGTGTTCCTTGTACTGGCTACATTCTTGATTATTTTTGCATTTTTCTCTTTTGTAAGCGCTTTTACAGCTACGAAGAAAATTCAGGCATCAGAAGTAATCAAACATGATGGTTTTAGTGATTTTATGCATCACGGTGTAGATATATACGGGCTTGAGGGTGTTAGAAAAATTAATTCTGATAAAATTCGTGCGCTTGCAATTGCATGTTCAATAATTTTTATTGAATTTGCGATGAACGTTTCGTATTTTATGACAGAGATAGGCGGTGATTTACAGGGAATTTTCCTCAGTTTGATTGCAGCTCTTGTTCCGACTGCACTTTTGATTGCAGAAACCTTGATGCTCAGTCAGACCCGTTTTGAAATTTTTGCCTGCGATGAACTGATTTCTAAAATAGATAAAGATTAGTCATGAACATTTTAAAATTTCTTTCATTAACAATCTTAATTTTAATTGTGACCGCCGCTATTGTCCTTACAAAACCGGCGATGCATAAACCTGCGGTATTGGAGGATGCATCATTTACTCTCGCGTCTCTGGAAAAGAAAGTCCCTGTAAAAAAGGTGGAAACAGATTTTCAAACTCCGCTTCCTCCTGCACAAAAGACAGTTGTCGAAAAACCTGCGCCGGTGGTTAAAAGGATTGTAAAGATTGTTCGGCAGGAAGTTCCGGCACCTGTTCAGAATGTTGTTGTAAAAGAACAGCCGGTAAAGCAAAAAACAGAAACAGTTAAGAACGTAAAAACTGAAAAGCCGGCAGTAACACTGCCTGTTAAAACAGTTCAGGCAGCAAATGAACCGGTTGAAATTGAACAGCCGGTTAAACTGGAGGTGGAAGAAAAACCGGTTAAAGTTGTAACAACTCCGGTTAGTACCGCTCCATTGACGGAAAAAGAAGAGATTATTGCATGGAATAAATGGCGTAGTGATTTGCAAAATAAAGTTATGCGCGATTCCAGAATAAGTGCACCTGTCGGAACTACTTTTTATTTTTCATGTACTGTGGATAAATTCGGGAATATCTCAAACATAAATACATGGTCTGATAATGATTATTACACTCCGCTTGCCAAACGGGTTATAAAACCTGTTCTCAGCAGTTATCAAAACCAGCCTATTTTAAAATTTCCTGACAGAACACGGCGGACTATTACAAATGTAAACGGGTCTTTTACTATGGCGTTTACTGACAGGTATTCAACTCCGGCAGATTATTCGGATTATGAAAGGATAAAATAGATGAGCAAAAATAAAATTTTCGTGCTTTTAATAATCATCGCAGCAATTTTTATAACGGCTGCCGCAGTTTATACAAGACCGGAACTGCATAAAACTTTTGAAATACAGATTTTGAAATTTATAAAGGCTGATAACTGATGTATAAATGTTCTGACTGCGGAAAAATTACCGATGAAAAACCTCAATACTGTGATTGCGGGAACAATGTTTTTATAGAAGTTGAACCTGAATCCGGTGTATCTTCTGTTGGAAAGAAAGATACAACTGTACCTAAATCTTCGCCTCTTTCCTCTCAGGAGAAATTATCACTTGCTATATTTATACTCTGCCTTGTATGTGCGGTAATACCATGGTTTTTTGTGTTGCGTCCGCTTCCGGAAAATGAAGTTAAACATTCTGTTAAACCTGTTGAGGTTAAAAAAGATATACCTGCTTTTGAAACATTATGGGATGATACTCCTGTAAAAGCAGCGGTACAGGAACCTGAACCTGTTGTTCAGACCGTTGAGGAGCCGCAGACAATTATAGAATATGTAACCCAGATTGTGCAGGTGCCGCGTCAGGAACCTAAAGCAGTATCACCTGCGCCTAAAACTCAGTCCAAACCTAAAAATACACAAACACAATCTGCCGCAAAACCAAAAACACAATCTCAAACAACAAACAAACCGCAAAGTCAGAATAAACCGGATGTTATTAACAGAATTGAGAAAAATTTGTCCCAAAATTCAGGACAGCACACTTCACATAGCAATACAACGGCCCAGAGTGCTTCAAAACAACAGCAGACAAAACCGGCGGTTGTAAAACCTAAACCTACTGCAGAGGAACTTGCAGCTCTTAATCAGTATAAAAACAATCTCCGTATGGTTTTACTTTCAAAATTAAATGTACAAAGCATTATTGGCGAGGGGGATTGTGATATTGAATTTGCTATTGATTCAAACGGAAAACTTATCAATAGAAAATTTGCCAGACAATCTTCAAACAAAACTCTTAATGATGCTGTCTATTATATGCTGATGAGTGTTCCGGTTTATCAAATTCCGCCAAAAGCTTATAAAGGTGAGACAATAAAGCTGCATTTTTATATCAATAACGGATATTACGAAATTAGTTTCAAATAATAAAAAAGCCGAAAAATTTAATTCCGGCTTTTTGTTGTTATTATTTATTTCCGTATTCAATTAGCATTTCAAGATGCTGCGGGAATTTTTGCGGGAATTTGTCAAATGGTGCCGTTCCTTTTACGATATCAAGAATTTCCTTATCAATTTCTTCGTTTCCGGAGCTTTGCTGTAGTGCACTTTTGATAAGTTTTCCGTCAGAATTTATGTCAAGATATATTTTTACCTGCGTTTCAGGTTTTGTCGAGAGATTTTTATTTAATCTTCTTGTTAATCTCAAGCTTATATTTGACATGTACGCTCTATCCGTATACAGGCTTCCGTAAGGCATATATTTTACAAATGAATTGCTTGCCCCGTCAAAAACCTGAATGTATTTCAGTCTGCCTGTCGGATAATCATATATTGCATCACTTTTCGGGTTAGACATTTTTTCTACACACACTTCAACAAGGTCGCCTGTTTTTTTGTCATACATCAGTTCTGCATAACGATATTGTACATAATAGTAGTTTGGATTTTTGTATTTATTATGTTTATTAGGGATTAATGTTTCGTTGTAGGTATCGGAAATTTTTCTGGTATCAATTCTTATTCTTGGAATAAGATTTTTGAACATTTTTTCACTTGCAAGGTTTACGAAATGATAACCGCCTGAATCCTGCTCTGTTAATTGATACGGAATAATTGTATCCTGTGCGTTTACGGTTGGTGCAGATAGTAGCAGTCCGCATGCTATTAGTAATAAATATTTTTTCATAAAACAGCCTTATCTTATATAAAATAACCAAAAAAATTATATCATATTGTTTTTTTAAGAGCAATCATTCAGATAATTTATTGCTGTTGTTCTCTTTGTTGTCTTATATTGGCAGCACGCCATTTTAGAAGTGTCAATATAGTCAGAAATATCAGAGTTACACGATTTCTTTCATTCGCACTTTTGTACAACTCAAGTTTTTCTTCTTCCAGTGATTGGTTTTCTCTGTATTCATTAACATTTTTTTTGTTTATTAAAACTTTTTTACCGTTTTCAATCAAATAAAGTTCATCGCCGTTTCTGGAGAGCGTAATGTTTTTTTCTTCGGAATTATCCTCTCTGCTTTTGAGTTTTAGTGTGAAATTCGGGGCATCTTTATCAGTAAATTTTATATAGTAATCATTTATCCACATTACACTGTCATTATCCTGTTTACCTTTTATTGTCATTACGCCGGATATACTATCTTTATTTTGTTCATTGATATTCATATGCATATTGATAACTTTGTCATCAAGTTCAAAAGCGGCAAGATAATCATTCTGCGAACTCTTTATAATAGTTGCTCCGTCAACATCGTGAAGCTTATTTATATTAAAATAAGCAGATGAAACGCCGTCTTTTTTATATAATTTATCGCTTAGATTATAAAAATCCTGATTTATGGCGTGTTCATACTCCATTTTTTCCCGCCAGCTTTTATCAAGATTATGTTTCATAATAGGTGTAACAACAATGGCATTTAACACAAGTCCCCAGTATAAGCCGTTTCCTAAAGTGCGCAGGCATCCGTGACTCGGGTGAGGATTTTCTTCCGGTTCATTATTCCGGTGAGGATATTGTGAATTAAGTGTACCGCCTGCAGCACTTTTAAAATTAATGTTTTTGTGTAAATCCGGCTTAACCGGTATAATTTTCATATTATACTTCCTTAGATTAATTATAAATTGTTGTGGATTTTTTTATTGTCAATATCTGTTTTGATGAGAGAACATGTGCCGGCAATCGCACCGATAACCCCGTTAATAAACAAAGAGTTTTTCAGAGGTGATTTGAAAAATACAGGACATTTTCTCAATATAAAGTCGAAAACAACTCCAAAACCAAACCATGCGCCTGCTGTATTTACACCTTGATGTATTGGTGAGCGACGTTCAAATGTTGGTGAATTCTGTTTTTGCGCACAAAAATTCACGCTATTATATTTGGGGCTTTGAATGCTTGTTACTTTCATATCTAGTGTTGTATAATAAACAAATTTCAAATGCAAGAAATTATTGCCAATTGTAGTTTTGCCCGGTGCTTACATCTTCAATTTTTATATATTTTGAAAGTATAATTTTTGCTTCTAAATCTGTGCAATGGCAAGGGAATATTCTGGAGATATTTTGTTCCTGCAAATATTCTCCGAGCGCGTGAATTTCGTCTTCATTTCTATTTATCAAATAAAGCCCGCCGATTATTGTATTAATTTTATCAACACCTGTTACATGTTTTGCGTGGTCGATAATATTTTCAACTCCGCTGTGCGAACAGCCTGATATAATTACAAGTCCGTCTTTTGATTTATAGGCAACCGCAATTTCATCCGGTGCATAATCTTTTTTGACTTCTCTTGTTATCGGAATTTCACCGAGATAAATCAATTTTGGTGTAATGTGAAAAGGTTTTGCGGTCAATCTTAAATGAAAACATTTATCCAGATTTTCTTTTGAAAGTTTCATGTTTTCATCTGAAGTATCACTCACCGGTTCCGCATCTTCATCAAATGTTTTGAATACATCCGGATGTGAAATCACATTTTTGGATTGAAATTCTATTCCGATTTGTTCAAAATTCTGATATAGGGATTGCAATCTCATAAATCCGCCAATGTGGTCGGCATGGCTGTGCGACAGGATTACGTCTGTAACCTGTTCTAAATCAATCTGCATTTTATGTGCATTTTTTATAAATGCATCTGTGGAACCACAATCAAAAAGTATCTTATGATTTTCTTCTTCAATGTAAAAAGATAAACCATGTTCAGGGAGTAAACAATTCCCGGAGTGTGTATTATTGTCCACTAAAACAGTTAATTCCATAAGTGTATATTATACCATTTTTCATGACTTGTCAATAAATTTTTTTAATGTAGATGCAGTATTGACAGTGCTTTTAGTCCATAAACGGATTGTATGCAGTATCTTCAAGTTCGTCCAGATATGCATTAATTTTCTTAAGTCGTTCTGTCATATCAGGGTAACGTCTTCTGATATTGATTAAGTCATGCTGGATTTCACTCCAAGGTGTTTGTATGTCTGATAATCTAAGAGCTTCATTAAGCTCATGTCTTTCAGTCATGGAGGAACCGAAATTAAGCTCGTGTTTTTCTCCGGCAAGGATAATTTTTCGCAGCAGCATTCTTCTTGAGCCGACAGCAAGAACATCAAATTCTGCAGGAGTATTACGGTCGAAAGATGTCAAAAATACTTTTACCATACCTGCAAGGCTGTTAAAGAATTTGTCATTTGGAGTTTCCAAATCGTCTATAATTTTTAATTCATCCCCATCTGCAAGAAAATTATTAGGATTTATTGTATCAAAGCTTTTATTTTCCCGGCTGAGGGTTTTAAAATCTGCAGCAACATTATCAAATGCACTTTGCGGCAGTGTTGCAAATCTGTTAAGGTAAGTATCTCTGTAGTAGCTGCATTTTTGCCAGTGATCGGTTAGCCCCTCTTTTACTCCTGCCTGTAAATGATTTGCAGATTTTTGGGCATTTTTGAGAATTTTTGCATCTCCAAACATTGCAACAAAGCCGCCGTAATAAGTTTTTAGTTTTTGAACAAAAGTATTATTATTCAGCATAAAAATTTCTTCATTTTTTTCTGTAGGATTATGCGGAAGTTTTAGTGCATATTCATCATCTATTTTATATACGGTGCCAAATTGTCCTGAGCCTAATTCGTTTTCCGGTTTCGTAATTTGTGGCAGTATTGCTTTAAAACTTTCCATGAGAGATTTTTCTTCTGCAGTATCTTTTACGGAACTTGAAATGAATTTATCAAGCTGCTGTGTAAACTTACTCTGGTAGCCGCAGAAGTTTGGCTGTTTGATATATTTTATATTCGGGGATGTATTTGTGGAAAAACTTACTATCATATTTTCTTCAAGTCGGGTAAAAATAAAAATTGCCTCTATTTTATTAAATGGTAACAATTCTTAATAAGATAGGCCTCATTTCTGTGATATTATAATTATATGATATCACAACTTTCAGATATTTACATAGTGCCAATGACCAGGGAACATATAGATGAAATTGTAGCGCTTGAGGCAGAAGCATACGGAAGTCATCACTGGTCAAGAGATTCATTTTTGAATGAAATTTCTAATGAACTTGCACATTACTGGTGTGCACTGGATGAGGACGGAAGCTTAACCGGTTATGCCGGTTGCTGGCAGATTTTGGAGGAAGCTCATATTACAACCATTGCTGTATCTCCAAAGTTTCGTCGTCATAAAATAGGTGAAGCTCTTTTGAAAACTATACTGGACGATTGTTACAAGAATATGATTAAATATATTACGCTGGAAGTCAGGATTAGTAATGTGCCTGCCATAAGTCTATATGAAAAATACGGATTTAAATCTTTGGGAAGCAGAAAAGGATACTATCAGGACAATAATGAAGATGCCTTAATAATGTGGACAGAAAATATATTTTACGATAAATTTAAGTTGTTGTACGAACAAAACATTAAATCACTTACTGAAAAGGTTGAAATAAAATGTCAGGGGTAAAAGTTACCGATATAAAAGTTCCAAAGCGTAAATATGATGATTTCAGACTGACTTTTTGGGGCGGAATTCTGCTAACAGTTTTATGTGCTTTTTTAATGATACTTTCAACTTTTTATGAACTAAATCTTTCACATTTTATTTTGCCGGCAGAAATTTTTAAGGGGAATGCAGTATTCCCTAAAGATTTTGTATACACTTATAAAATTATCCCGCAGATTCCTGCTGTAATGTTTACGGCGGCATTTCTCGGCAGAAAATACGGAATGGCAAGTGTTATACTTTATCTGATTCTTGGATTGTTTTGTATTCCGGTATTTGCCCTAGGCGGAGGTCCTAAATATATTCTGGAATATGGTTTCGGGTATTTAATCGGGTATATTCCTGCGGTATTTTTTGCGGGTTCTATTATAAAAAGCGGTTTTTCATACAGAAATATAGCACAGGCAGTTTTGGTCGGTGTGTTTACAATACATATTATCGGAATTTTCTATATGATTTTTATTTCAGCTATCAGGCATGAAGGCTGGACATTTATTAGCAGCTGGATAATGTACCAGAGCGGCATTAAAATTCTGTATGATTTTGTTCTCGGTTTTGCAGCTATGTTTATTGCTAAATATCTCAAGATTGTTCTCTGGTTGTATATGAAGTAATTGCATAATTGGAAAATAATCGTTTATTTAGATTAGTAAATATTGTTTAATGTGTTATATAATTGATTTAAAATATTGATTTGTTAATTTTTATCATTAATAAATTTTATAAAGGAAAGATAGCAATGAGTAAGAAGATAATTTTAACGTTGGCTTTATTAATGACATTTGGCGGCAATGCAGTTTTTGCAGCAAATCCGTTTAATTACGATTTACAGAAAGATATGAATCGAACCCGCGATAAAAAACTTGAGGAACAGCGTGCAGCAAAAGCGGCTAAAGAAGCGGAAGCCCGCGGTGAAACAGTTCCTCAACAGCAGGCTAACCAAAAATCTTCAACTGCTGCTCAAAGTAATCCGGTTTCACGTAAGTTGGAATTTTCGGAAAAATATTATCCTAATGCTAATATGCCAAGTGCCATAAAAAAATATAAAAACGGCAATTATACTGGTTGTTTGCAGGAATTATATTCATTAACAGAAAAAGATCCGTCAAATCCGATAGCTTATTATTATATGGCAATGGCATATTCTCAAATAGGTGATAAAAATGCTGCAATTGCTGCTTATGAAAAAGTTATAGGTCTGAGTTCAAATGATGTATTAACCTCTTATGCAACTCGTGGCAAAGCTTGTCTTTCAGGTGATGCTGTGCTTTGTCATCCTGAAGTAAGCGTTTCATCAACAGGTGAAGTTGTGGATGAGCTGGATGCCTTTATTGCGGCGCCGTACGGTAATGGTTTTTCAGATGAACTTAACGAGGAAATGAAGCAAAAAGAACTTAACCGTATTCAACATAACATTAACAACAATGCTGATTTGCAAAAGGGTGAATTCAGACGGATTAAGGAATTGGAAACTCCTGATGCACCGGCAGATTTGGAATCTAAAAAGCCTACAAAAGAAGAAGTGCTTGCCGCTCTGGAAGTGTTGAAGAATGCAGGTGTTACACTTAGTGTTAACCAACCCGAAACTGAAGAACAAAAAAATATGAAACTTATGGCTCAGATGATGGGAAGCCCGCAGGCACAGCAATTTAACGAAATCAGTATGCTTCTCGGGAATAATAACAACAATAACAATAATAATATGATGATGAATATGCTGCCGATGCTTCTGGCTCAAAACGGCGGGAAAAATATTGATCCTCAAATGATTCAAACAATGATGATGCAGTCTATGCTGCCTGATATCAATTTCAATACAAATAAAGATACTTATTAATTATGGTTTTAAATTACAATAGCGCAAAAGAAAAGCTGTTGACATTCGATATTGACGGATGTCAACGCTTTTTTGCAGAGAACGGTCATCTTTTGGAACTGGGGTACTGCTATCTTTTAAGCGACAGGCTGGATGATGCAAGAGAAACATTTGAGGTCGCAAGAAATTATGATAAACGGGCAAATTGGGGTTTGTTTATGGCTAATTTATTTTCTGACAGACCTGCGGATTATCCGAGTTATTTTGAACTGAGAAATTTCTTGGAGATTGATTTAAATATTTTAATCAATGCCGGTAAGGGGGAATATGTTGAAAAACTTGTCAGCTATGCGGATTTTTTCTATACAATAAACCCTGAAGTTTATAAATTTATCGGGCGTGTGTTTTTGAATAACGATTTAAAACAGTACGGATATTTTTTCCTGATGAGGGCAAAAGATTATTTTTATCAGGATCCTGAGCTGCATTATATTTTGTCGGAGTATTTTTTCAACAATAATGATTATTCGGAAGCTAAAAAATATGCCCAATCCTGTCTTGATATTTTGCCTGAATATTTCCCCGCAAAAAAAATGATGAGAAAAATTAATGCAGCGGTATAGATTTGTTAATAAACTATTGAAGTATGCAAATTTTTAAATATACTATAAGTGTAGTTTAAAATTTAACGGCTGAAGAAATAGCGTTTAAGGAGAAGAAAAATGATTATAGTAATGGAGCGCAACGCAACCCCCGAAAATATAAAAAAAGTAACAACCTTGCTGGCTGAACACGGGTTTAAAGTAATCGAACATGACGGCGATATTCACACGGTAATAGATGCTCTTGGTGATAAAACAACACTTACTCCCGGCAGATTAGCTGCGCTTGAGGGTGTAAAGGAAGTCAAAATTATTCGCGAACCTTTCAGACTTGCCTCCCGTGACAGAAAAGAAGAAGATACCGTTATTACTTTCCCTAACGGTGTTAAAATAGGCGGTAACAACAAACCTGTTTCAATTATAGGGCCGTGCTCTGTTGATGAAGATTTAGACGGTTTGTTGGCTGTTGCAAGAGCCGGTAAAGAGATGGGTTGTGAATTTTTGCGCGGTGGTGCATTTAAACCAAGAACTTCTCCTTATGAATTCCAGGGGCTTGGCGAAAAGGCTCTCAAATATTTACAAATAGCAAAAGAAGAAACAGGATTGTTAATTGTAACTGAATTAATGGATTCTATAGATTTGGATTTAGTTTGTGAATACGCTGATGTTATTCAAATCGGTGCAAGAAATTCACAGAATTTTAAACTTTTGCAGGCTGTCGGCAGAACTAATAAACCGGTTATTCTCAAACGCGGTCCTGCAAATACAATCCGTGAATTCCTTATGTCTGCTGAACATATTATGTATCAGGGTAATGAGAATGTTATTTTGTGCGAGCGTGGTATAAGAACTTTTGACAGTACATATACCCGTAACACAATGGATATTGCTTCGATTCCTGTAATTAAAAAATATTCACATCTTCCGATTATAGCAGACCCGAGCCATGGTACAGGACAAAGATACCTGATTGAACCTATGTCTAAGGCTGCTCTAATAGCCGGTGCTGATGGTATTATGATAGAAGTTCACCATGATCCGGAAAATGCACTTTCTGATGGTAAACAAAGTCTTTCTATTCCTATGTTTAAGGATATTATAGGAAGAATTAATACATTAACCGGCAGAATGCATTACGAGAGAACTTGTCTATCAGCTAATTTGGATTAATATTAAAAAGCGCCTCATTATTATATAATGAGGCGCTTTCAGTTTTTCTCAATTTGAAAATATTCTGTTGCATAATTTAATTTATAATTTAGATTAGGCTTTTCGAACGGATTTTTCTTATTCTATTATTTAATATATTGTTAAAAATAGCAAATACTTATATTGGATAAAAGGTAATGCTTTTCAGGCATAATTTTAAGAAAAGATTTTTTGTGTTAAAATATTTATATTGAAAATAATTGAATAAAAAGTTTTCTAGGGTTCCGCGGCTGATACCGCCGGCTGGTCCGAGAGAAAACCTGTAGATAAATTTTTACAGACACGGAAGGATAAAAGCCTGGGAGATATTTATGATATCTCGCGGGCTTTTAGCGTATTACAAATGAGAAAGGAGATAAACTTATGCACTGGATGTATTTATTGATAGCAGGGTTATTTGAAATAAGCTGGGCTGTTGGTTTAAAATATTCGCACGGATTCAGCCAGATTATTCCGTCGGTTTTAACGGTTATTTGCATGATAGCGAGTTTTTATTTTTTGGCACTTGCTCTTAAAAGTTTACCGTTAGGTACGGCGTATGCGATATGGACGGGTATAGGTACTCTTGGTACAGTAATCTTCGGGATAATACTATTCAAAGAACCGGCAACAGCAATTCGTCTTGTTTGCATCGGACTTATTTTGAGCGGTATTACAGGATTAAAACTTATTACACACTAAAAATTCAGCCTTATGTTGAGGCTGAATTTTTAATACTTGATAATTTAAACCATTGCAAGTTTTTTAATATCGGTTTTTGGCGGGTTTCCGAACATTTTTTTATATTCTCTGCTGAACTGTGTCGGGCTTTCGTAGCCTACTTCAAAACTGGCAGTTGCTGCATCATAGTTGCCTGTTAGCATTAATCTTTGCGCTTCGTAAAGTTTTAATTGTTTTTGGTACTGCAGCGGACTCACCTGTGTTACTTTTTTGAAGTTTCTGTAAAATGATGACGGAGCCATATTTACACTGATTGCAATTTCATCCATATTAAGTTTTTCGCTGTATCTTTCTTTTATAAGTGATATAGCTTCTGCAATTTGATTCGGGCGTGTACCTTTTGTGTTAATTAGGCGGAGCTGGCTGCCCAGAGGACCTGTAAGAAGTCTGTAATAAATCTCTTTTATTATCATAGGCGAGAGTATTTCCTGTTCAGCTTCAGTTTTATCAAGAAGCTGTGCCAGACGGTAAAATGCATCAAGCAATTCTGCATCTGTTTCTGCAATGGCAAGAGCCTTTTTGTCGGAATCTGTTATTTTAGGCAGTTTTGTTTCCAGTATAAGGTTGGATATGTAGTTGGAATCCAGTTCAAGAATTAATACTACAAAAGGTTCTTCAGGTGTAGCTTCCGCAACTCTGCTTGACACGGGAATATCAGTACAGGAAACAACGTACTGACCTTTTGTGTACATAATATTTTCTTCTCCGTAAATCATGTGCTTTAGACCTTGTAAAACAAGTATGCAGCTTGGATTATAAAAACATCTCAAAAACTCTGTAGGGTTATCCCGTCTTACAATTCTAACACCTTTTATTGTTGTTGGATAATTCCCTGTTCCCGGAATATGTTTCAAAATTGAATTGCAGCGTTATCGTGTATAACGTTAGGTGCTTTTAAAGCTTATGCATCGGCTCCGCCTCCGCATAGTGATAAAGTTACCGTAAAAAAAGTAAAATTTAAAAACCGTATAGATATAACAGTTGTCGGGAATTTGTATATTCCAAAGTGTATAGATAAAAATAAAAAACATCCGGCAATAATTGTTGGACACCCGTTTGGCGGAGTAAAAGAACAAACCGCCGGACTTTATGCACAAAAACTTTTGTCGTAAAAGACGCTACACACGTAGATTTATACGATGTTCCAGAATATATGGAGCAGGTTTTAGATAAGTTAGCCTCTTATTTTCAACAATACTTACAATAATATATCACTATCAGCCGCTTTTATAGCGGCTTATTTTTTTGTAATTGTATTATCTTTAAAGCTTATCTGAAAAATCCCCTGATTTCGGGAAATTATTTGGCTTTAACTTCGGGGATAAAAAGCCGCTTATTAATTGGCTGGCAGAGCAAAAGGAAATATAATTATTCTATAAACTATTGTTTTGACTCATATACATTTGGCAGACCTTTAATAGTCTTGAATCCTTTTTCTTTTAGTAACTGGTGCAGATTGACCGTATCATCATAACGACCTGTTACAATAGTGCAATTATTTTTTAATTTTAATGCCAGATTGTTTATAAGTTTTTCTCTGTCAGAACCGGATTTAATATACGGCCAGAAGTTTCTGCAAAAGACTATGGTATTTTGTGACGGAATATTATTTACATCTTCTGTAATATCTGCAACCGAAAAATTTATCATTTTTTTCAATTCCGGATTAATTCTGACAGGATAATTATATTCAATTCCTATACCGCCCATCGGTTTTTTGAAATATTTCCCAAAATTTCCGTTTGTAAACTTGTTTATCTCTTCAAAGTCCGAATAATCCATATTTACATATTCACTGTTTGCCATATAAATTATTGTGTCATCAATATCCTTTGCGTATATTGGTAGAAATTTTTCAGATTTCTCTCCCAGATTTTCGTTTAGCAGCATTGCAAATGACATAGGTTCCGAGCCGTCAGAACAAGCATAACAGATTATGTTAACTTTACCGGAATTGTTATATTTTTCTATGATAAATTTTCCCAGCTCTTTCCAGTTTAAATCGGGTCTGAAAAAATTGGTGGTATTTCTATATACAATATTCCCGTCTTTATTTGTAACAATCCGCGAATTGCTCCGGAATGACGGTTGGAAATTATAAGGGGTTGAAGATACCGGTCGTATTTGCATATCCTCTATAAAACATAAACAAAATATTTTTTGCTGCAAATCTGTAGAGTAAAATTTAATATATTCCGACTAAAATTATATGTTATAATTTTTTTGAATAAAATAGTTGCAGGTGTTTTCAATGCAAGAAGAGAAAAAAGTAAAGCCGGATAAAATTGTTGTTCGCGGAGCAAAGGTACATAACTTAAAGAATATAGATGTTGAAATTCCTCTTAATAAAATAGTCGGCATCGCAGGTGTTTCAGGCTCAGGAAAGTCATCACTTGCTCTCGGGGTTTTGTATGCGGAGGGCTCAAGGCGCTATCTTGAGGCACTATCAACATATACAAGACGCAGGATGACACAGGCAGCAAAAGCTCAGGTTGATGAAATTTTATATGTGCCGGCGGCTCTTGCGCTTCACCAGCGTCCGGGAGTCCCGGGTATCCGCAGTACTTTTGGAACGGGTACGGAGTTACTAAACAGCTTAAGGCTTATGTATTCACGTCTTGCGCATCATCGCTGCCCGAACGGACACTATCTTGAGCCTACACTTCTTGTAGCTGCGGGAAAAGAACTTATCTGCCCTGAATGCGGTGCACATTTTTATGCCCCCGGTGCGGAAGAACTTGCATTCAACAGTCAGGGCGCCTGTGAACGATGCGGAGGTGTCGGTACGGTAAGAACAGTTGATGAATCAACACTTGTTCCTGATGAATCTCTTACTATTGATGATGGAGCCGTTGCTCCGTGGAATTCTCTAATGTGGTCGTTGATGACGGATGTTTGCCGTGCAATGGGTGTTCGAACGGATGTCCCGTTTCGTGAGCTTACAAAAGAAGAACGTGATATAGTATTTCACGGGCCTGCTGTTAAAAAGCATATTTTCTACAAAGCTAAAAATTCCAATCAGGCAGGAGAAATTGACTTTACTTATTTCAATGCGGTTTACACTGTTGAAAATGCCTTAAAAAAAGTAAAAGACGAAACCGGCATGAAACGGGTTGAAAAGTTTTTAAAAGAAGACATTTGTCCGGACTGTAAAGGTTCGCGTTTGTCAGAAGCTGCCAGAGCTCCCAAAGTACGGGGGATATCACTTGATGAAGCTTGCAAAATGACTTTGTCAGAACTAATAGAATGGGTAGATGGCGTACCGGCTTCATTGCCGGAAGAAATGCGTCCGATGGCAGAGTCAATTTGTGAATCTTTTCAGGTAACTGCCAAACGATTGATGGAATTAGGGCTCGGGTATCTCGCGCTTGACCGTGCGGCATCAACACTTTCAACCGGCGAAAGACAGCGGATGCAGCTTGCCCGTTCCGTAAGAAACCGTACCACAGGCGTGCTTTATGTACTGGATGAGCCGTCTATAGGCTTACATCCCGCAAATATTAAAGGTTTAAATGCCGTAATGCATGACCTTATCTCGGATGGAAATTCCGTGGTGCTTGTAGACCACGATACACAGATATTATCCGAATCTGATTGGATAATTGAAATGGGGCCGGACTCAGGCTTTGACGGCGGAGAAGTTCTTGCGCAGGGCACAATCCCTGATATAATAAAAAATCCACTCTCTAAAATAGGATCTTTTTTGTCAGGAGATTACACTTCTATTGTAAGACCGCAAATAAAAAGTTCTGAAATATTTGCCTGCGGTGAAATTTCTATTTCTACTTCTGATATTCATACGGTTAAACCGTTAAATGTACGTATACCAAAAGGTAGATTGACTGTTATTACAGGTGTTTCAGGTTCCGGTAAAACAACGTTAATTCTGGAAAGTCTTATTCCTGCGTTAGAAAACGCTATTTCCGGGAAAAAATTACCTGCTCATGTCAAAAACATTTCAGCCGGCGGTATCAAACAGGTAAAACTCATAGATGCAACTCCAATCGGGATAAATGTCCGTTCAACGGTTGCTACTTATGCAAATGTTCATGATGAACTCAGAAAAGTGTTTGCCAAAACTGCTGATGCTAAAAATGCCGGATATAAAGCGGGTGATTTTTCGTATAATACAGGCAGTTTGCGTTGTCCTACATGTGATGGTACCGGCAGTATAAGTCTTGACGTCCAATTTTTACCTGATGTTGAAATTCCGTGTCCTGATTGCAGGGGCTCGCGTTATTCTAAAATTGCAGAAAGTATTAAATATATTGCAAAAAATAAAGAAACATATTCATTACCTGAACTTATGGCTATGGATATAAACCATGCACTTGAAGCGTGCAAGGATTTGAATGTAGTAAGAGGGCGGCTTCAGGTTTTGAAAGATTTAGGTCTGGGGTATCTGACCCTTGGTGAAGCAACTCCGAGCCTTTCGGGCGGAGAGGCTCAGCGGTTAAAACTCGCATCTGAAATGGGACGCCGTCAGGAAGACTCTGTATTTATTTTTGATGAACCGACAATAGGTTTGCATCCGCTTGATGTCCGTTCACTGTTAGGAGTTTTTCAAAAATTAATTGACAATAATGCAACTGTTATTGTTATTGAACATGATCTGGATGTGATACGTAACGCCGACTATATTATTGATATGGGGCCGGGTGGCGGTAAAGACGGAGGAAATATTGTAATAGCAGGTTCACCGCAGGATGTTAAAAACTGTAAGAAAAGTATTACAGGAAGATTTTTATAATAAGATAAGTTCAATTTATACAAAAAATATAAAAATTAACGTTTCAAAATTGCTGATATTATCTCATTTTTAGAAGATAGAACTTTAAAGAATGCTTCAGGTGATTTTTTGATGAATTGCATCTTTGCCATTTTATCATATTGCGCTTTCAAACCTGAAAAGAAGTCTTGCCCTACAAGAATAATTTTTTTAAGACCACTTTCATAGGAATGAAAATTGTGACGAATAAGTGTGGTTGCCTCTTGCATTGTTGTAGTTCCGCCCGGGAATATTACAAAATTATCAGCGACTTTTGTAAATTTCATAATTCTGTCGGCTTCAGAAGACGCTTTGCCGATAACTACGCAATCTTCCAGGTTTTCATCACCCCATAGAGGATTCACAATAATTGCTAGATTTTGTATAGGTTTACCCTTTAAATCAACAACGGAATTTTCCTTGGCTGCATAATATGCTGACCCCATAATTCCTTTAGTACCGCAACCGGTAACAATATTATATCCGTTTTGTACTAATGCTTTGGTTGTTTGTGAACATAAATCCAAATATTCCATAAGCGGTTCTGTTGTTTTTGAACTCCCGAGTATTACTACGGCTTTAGCTTTCATTTCAGGTTTTGTGTATTTTTTATCCAATACAGGTATATTGTTTAGATTGTTTATAGCTAAATTGTTCATATTTTTTATTTAATCACAAAAAATTATAATTATATGTACATCATTATGTTTATTTCTATAAATCAAATACTTATATGTACCGTTAACAAAAGTTAAGAAAGTCTAAAAAAGATTAAAGAAAGGGAGAGAAAAGACCGATAGGATAAGTAATAAAAAAAGAAACAGGTAAAAGGTAAAAAATGGTCACAAAGGGCGTAGAAAGCAAGATAACAGCATATATACAATCAAA
>CALUTF010000007.1 GCA_944323595.1 Candidatus Gastranaerophilales bacterium
TAGCGTTAAAAATTTTTTTATCATATTAAACACGTCCGAGAGTAATTATTAATTTTGCATTATAAGTTGTACATACAGTACCTTCATGTGCAAGGACCTGTGGCGTAAAGAAATCAGTTTCAATCTTATCATGCGGATTTTGAATTGTATAAGATGATGGTGTCACTGACAAATCCTCATTTTTCATCGGATAACGTCCGCAAGTACTGCAACATTCCTCAAATTTAGCACTAACCTGTATTGGCTCCGCCAGATTTGTATGTATTCTTATTGTAAAAGGGCTGAGGTTTAACCTGTAACAGGTTTCACTTACCGGTTCAACACTTTTAATATCAATATTTGTAAGTATATCATCTTTTTCATATTCCGTACCTTCAACAATTATTTTTTCTATGTGCAAAATTTCAGGCAACTCTGCCTGAACGGTTTGTATTGCATTTTTGTCCGCCAATACTGCACCGGTATTTAAAAATATTATCATTATTAAAACTAAATATTTTTTCATAAATTTCATCACAAAAAACTCTAACTTCATTTATCAGAGATATAAATTGTCTTACAGGATATAAAATTTCTCACCATAAAAAGTCCACAATAAGAGGATTTTTTAAGTGGAATGAAAATTTATAAAAGACTTGAGGATTTATAAAAAAATGAGAAATATTATAATAACAATAATATTATTATTTTCTATAATAATATGTCCGAAAGTACAAGCATCACCGCATTTTAGAGCTGAAATTACCGGATTTCCTGTTATTACTGAAAACGGTGTTATGGCAAACGTAAACCTTACTTATATGCAGATGGGATTTTCAAGACTTTATGTTATGGCGACTGACAGTTTTATTGTCAATAATGATAGTCCAAATGTAAAAATTCCAATAACAAATTTATATCTTTTGTGTGATGGCGAACAGTTTCAGATAAGTAATCAAGGTTGGCAGCGATTTTACCTTGATACTTTTGATATAACAGGTTCATCTCAGAAAAATGTAAACTTAAAACTTGAAAATATAGGGGAACTTCCGTCCGGAACATACACAGCACTTCTTAGATTTCTTGATAAAACCGGTATTACTCTTGATTATGAATGCGAACTTTTGTTTACATTTGTTATAGAGGACAAGCATTCTATTATATCTAGCAGCGGCGACCCTGTAATTATTTTATCAGAGGACGATATTTTTAATAAACAGGTATTTGTAAGAAATAAAAATGATGTCAGACTTGATTTAACTTCAAATACTAAATGGAAATTATGGCTCAGTACATCAACTATGGATGATGAAAATTGTGAATATTATTTCCAATTAAAAAATGTATCAGGTAAAGTCGAGGCTTATGAACAGAATATCACACAATTGCTGTCCAACCGGAGATACTTTCTTGCATCAGGCGAACCAACACTTGATGGAATTGAAGCAGGCAATAAAATACCTGCAAATATTACAATAGAGTACTCTTTTAAAAATACAGATTCTGATAACTATATAAAAGAAGGTATAAGACAAAATCCATTTACATACATATTGGAGAGGGAATAACATGAAAAATTTTTTAAGAAAATTTGCAGTATTATTAATCTTTTTATTTCAGATTACCCCTGCATTTGCAACGGTAAAAGTAATGCCTACACTTATTGAATTGAATGCAAACAAAAGCCGGGGAAACTATTTGACAACATCTTTTTCTGTACAGGCAGATAAAAATGAAACGGTCAGATTTAAGCTTTATCCTGAATACTTTACCATTACAGACGATGGCAAAATGGATGCAAAACCTGCTTCAAATGATGCTGATAATCTAATTACTCATGCTCGTTTTGTCCCGAATGAATTTACTTTAAAAAACGGGATTCCGCAAATAGTAAGAGTAACATTTACAGATTTGAAAAGTCTTCCGGACGGAGAATCCAGAATGGTAATGTTTATTGAAGATGTTGCAGCAAAAGAAATAATGCTGCCAAATACTAATAAAAATTTAAATACAAGGCTTATTGTAAAAACAAGATTAGGTATCCCTATTTACGTTGATAAAGGTCGTTTTATAAAGATTGGG
Organism: Candidatus Gastranaerophilales bacterium; assembly: GCA_944323595.1. Taxonomy (GTDB): domain Bacteria; phylum Cyanobacteriota; class Vampirovibrionia; order Gastranaerophilales; family Gastranaerophilaceae; genus CALUVN01. The sequence goes on from CALUTF010000007.1 coordinate 2,062, forward strand.
AACTTCGACGATTTAAAAGTTGAAAAAAGTAATAAGAATCTTGTTTACAAAATGAATTTAAGTGCCAATGGCAATAGCAAAGTCCGTTATCATGGCAAAGCGCAAATTATAAAAGATAATCAATTAATAAAAGAGTTTCCTGTCAATAGTAACACAATACGCGCAAACGGCGTTTTTTTCGGTAGTGGTGTTATACCTGAAAATTTAGAACCGGGAGATTATGTTTTTAAAGTTATTCTTACATATAAAAACGAAAAGGGTGAAAATAAAAACTTAATAAAAGAGACACAATTTCACGTAGACAACTCAATTTAACAAAGGAGGAAAAATGAAAAAAAGACAATTTCTTGCAGCAATGTTAATGCTTGCGGCAACAACTACATGCGCACATGCGGAAAATTTTGCAAGACAGACCGTGCAGGCTACTTTACCCGCATATGTTGATATTAAGGCTGAAGAAGGCGGCTTGCACAGTAATATTAAACCTGAAACAGGTGAATTGGAAAATACGATAACATCAAAATTTACAATTAGTTCAAATGACAAGCTTAATTTATATTTGAAAGCCGAAACAATTGCGGATGGCGGTACTGCAATGCCAGGATTTTTCAAAAAAGGAGGTGTTGTATATATCGTGTTGGGACATACAACCATAAAACCATCTGCAGCCGCAATCACAGATATTACAAGCGGTTCAGCAACGCCTGAAAATAATCAGAATGCCATCGCATATCCAATTGCAAATGTCGACCTTCAGGGCAAGTATACCAGCGATCCTGAATTCAATGATTCTAAAAATCAGTATGAATTTAGTGTGGATCAAGGGGTAACAACTGCATTGACAACTATTTCAACAGCTGTTGACAGTACAACTTACTCTTTTGATGATAGGGCGGGAAATTATGAAGCATATATTATCCTGACAGATACTACAACATAGGAAAATAATTAAATGAAAAGTAATTTTATTACATTTTTATTTCTGTTACTTATTGCCGCGCCGTCTTGTTTGGGCGCGGCAGTAACTGATAGCATGCTTACGGTTGTTATCCCATCTGCTGCCGTTGTAAATACTATCCCGTCAGCAATGAACAACAGTTCAATAAATCCGCAGACCGGAATTCATACCGGCTTGGGGGCTGTTTTTAATGTAAAAACAAACGGTGATGACAATACATACGATTTTGTGCTTTCAAGCTCAATTAATACTGATGCCGGCGAGCAAAACGGATATTTTTTAAAAAACGGGGAAATGTATCTTATACTGGCGAATAAAGAACATTTGCCTGATCAGGCTTCACTTGCCGATATTTATTCCGCTGCACCCAAGAGCAATAAAAATATGATTGCTTATCCGGTTTTGAAAAATTCTGAATTTCAAACTGCATACCGGATTTATAACGGTACCTTATGCTGTACATTTTCAAGTGAAGGAAAGCAAAATTTCAATGTTATACAAAATTTTGGTAACACACCGCTATCGGGGACGTATTCACTGGAGGATGACTGTGCAGGCATATATGAGGCAGTGATTACCCTGAATATTTACAGGAAACCCTGATGAAAAAACTTATAATAATTGTTTTTTTGCTGTTTTTTCCATGCGCGATAAATGCATATTCAGACGAAACAACAGTCAGCGGTCTGGAACTTAACAACTCCGAGTACAGCGATATTGAAGTTTACATGGATTCCTCAAACAAAATTTATATACCTGTAAAGCAAACCGCAAAAATTTTAAAAATTCCGTTTAAAGAAAATCATTCCGCTAAAGAAATAACTTTTTTTACAAATGATGGTAAAGAAGTTGTGATAAATAAAAATGGGATTTTTCTAAACGGAATTTTAATAAACTCACACTCTAAATTTAAAAAAGACGGGATAATTGAAACAGACGAATTTTTTATTGATGAAAATACTGCGTCAAAAATTTTTGATTCAGATATTTCTATTGATGCAGTTTCTTTATGCATAAGTGTTACTAATAAAAATTGTGAAGTTCTCCCCGATACAGAAATTTTTGATGATATCCCGCAAAAAACACCTATATCCCCTAAAGAAAAAGGAAAATTTTCTTTTGATACTTTTGAAATAAACAACTCAATGATGAGTGATTCTACAAAGCAGGTTTATCTGAATGCAAGCCAGAACAATGTTATGTTCAACAATAATACCCGTATGAGCCTGAAAGGAAAATTGTATGACGGTGATTATGCCTTAAATTTCAATACAAATAATTATGCAGAACAATTTTTTTCATTTGGTGGTTTAAGTTTTACTTATAAAAATAAATTCAAAGATTATTATTATGAACTGGGGCAGGTTTCAGGTTTAAGGGATAAATATAATTCAATCGGTACGATGCTTATCGGCGCACAGATTTCAGATTATAACCAGTATGAAAAAAAACAGTTAAATCAGGATAAAACAGAATTTTTACGAAAAGGTGAATCGAAAAACAGAATTTTTGCCGGTATTTCAGGTTACAATAACAGACTTTTCAGCTCAAACGGATATATATACCAGATGACTTCAAAAAAACTTGTAGCTGGTGCAAATCGGGAGTACGGGCTTTCGGATAATATGAAACTTGATACTAAAATAGTTTATGACAAAATTCTCCAGCGGAATGACAATGCCTTGTTTATATCCGGCTTTAACAATGATTATTCCATCCTATCCTCCGGTGTCTACAGAAATCCGAATACTATGGAGGGGTTAAGCGTAATTAATACATTAAACCTGTACAAAAATAAATATTATAGTTTAAATGCTCTTGCAGCAGCTTCTGTAATGAAAGATTTTAACTATAATGAGGCACGGTATAATCCGGGATATTCGCTTTCGTTGGAAAATATTTTTGATTATAAAAATTCTACGCTAAAACTCAGGCTTTATCAGCAATCACCGGATTATTATGTAGCAGGCTCGGATTCAGGTTTTATATGCGACAGACTTGGAGCAGAAGTTGCTGCGGCTTATGCAAAAGACAGTTTGAATGCAAATTTGCGTTACACAAGATATTATTCTAATCTGGATAACAAATATTCCGGCGGTTTAACCTCATTTGATGAAGCACATTTTAATGCAGGCGCGAAAATATTAGGAAATGCCAGAATGCGTCTTAACGGCAATATCAGATACGGAGAAAACAGTATCGGGCACAACTTGAATTATTACTACAACCTAAATGTATCAAAAAATATAAAGCAAAATCTGTCTGTTGATGCGGGTAATATGGGGAATGCTTACGATACACAGTATTCTTCAAATTTCAGCTTAAGTAATGGTTTTAAAAGTTCATATAATTCAACCTATGCAAATCTTAATTACAGGCTGCCCAAAAATAAAGGTTCAATAAAGCTCGGGCATGATACCGTCTCTTATGAATCAAACGGCGCCAAAAATGATTACAATATGATAAAAATAAATTATCAGTTTCCTGAAATTAAAAGAATTCTTTTAGGACTTGGCATAGGATATAAATATCAGGGGCTTGATGGGGGATGCACATATAGTGCCGCCATAGGTTATAGAACCAGAACGGGGATGGTTGTAAGCTTGAATTATCAATATAATACTGCAATGGGTTATATTTTTAATAACATGTATATCCCCTCCAATGCACGTCACTCAATAAATTTGACTGTTAATGACACTTTTGCTTTTACGGATAACGGCTTGCAGTCTGTTGGTACGACCTCCAAAAATCAGGGTTTTGTTGAGGTTGTTGCATATATTGATAAAAATAATAACGGAATTTTTGACCGAAAAGATATAAAAGTTTCAAATGTTCCGGTAAAAGTCAGCTGGAAAAGTACACCTTTAAGAACAAAACGGAATGGATTTTGTGATTTGCAGAGTGTTGAAAAAGGATTCTATGAAGTAAGTCTTGACTCTGATAACATGCATGCAAATCTTTCTGCACAAAATAATTCTGATGAATACATATATGTCGAACCTCAAAAAACAACAAGAGTAGAATTTCCGCTGAAAAGTTCTGTAGGTAATATTACGGGAATGCTTAAAATAACGGATGATTTTGACCGAAAGATGAATATAACGGATTTTATCGTATCTTTATATGACACAAACGGCAATGAAGTAGCTTATTCAACGGTTGATGATTTCGGAAATTATTATTTCTCCGGAATTTCGCCGGGGCAGTATAAAATTAAGCTGGATGAAAATTTTATTAATGATTACAGTTTAATTCCTGATGAACAATATGGAGAACTTGCGGTCAGTATTCCTTATGTTTATAAAAATTTTGTCGAGTTAAATGAGCAAAATCTTATATATAAATGCTTATAAAAATGCGAGGTGCTTTATTGTTTTAAATCAAGCATATCACCCAGTATTCTGTCGTATTTAGGCTCTGAAAACTTCATAAAACCGCCCCCCGGTGTGAATGTCATTTCTCCAAAATAAATTTTTCCGTCTATGTTATGTAAGTCTACTCTTACAAATTTGAAATCCTTTGAGAGAATTCTTGCTATCTCAAGCATTTTTTCAAAATTTTTTGGACGTGGAATTTCTTCCGTGTGCAAATTCCCGCCGTAATTAAAATGCAGATTATTCCAATTCGTGTCAAACATTGTACAACTGACGGTTTTGTTGCGTTTGCCGGAACCAAAAAGAATGAGTTTTGGCTCGCCGTTAAAACAAAAAATTAAGTACTCAAAAAGTTCGTTTGTGTTTTTGATATATTTTTCAACGAAAATCAGCGGTTTAATTTTGTCATACTGCATTTCATAGCCGTTTTTGTAGGCAAAATTTATTTTGAGATAATTATTGAATGTTTCTTTTGCATTTCTTTCCGGATAATGCCCCTCAATGACCAGCGATTGCATTTTACATCCGTGGTTAGTTTTTATAACATATTCGCGGGGCAGTTTAGAAAAGTCAATATCCTCGTATCGCTCGTAAATCCCGTAAATGGTTTTGAGATATTCCTCGCCGATTTTTTCTTTTATCCAGTCGCGGACAAGAATTTTGTCAGCAAGACGGGTTTTTATCGGAGTGTTATCGTAAACTTTCAGCCATTGAATTTTTTCCGTAAATAGTTTGGGATTTTTAAAATTTATAAATCTCTTTTTTCTTCTTAAATACTTCCAAAAAAGTTTTCTTTTTAGTTCTTCTCTATCCATAATTTTAAAATTTTAACGGGTATTGGGTGTCGTGTTTTGTCGCGTTCGTGTTGAACAATTGTTCAACACGAACGCTCATCTTTTATTTATTATCTTTCAACCCAATAGGTATCATCTGGAAAACCATCAACCGTTCCACCTGGAATTATTATTGCCCCAGGAGTGTCTGCAGTTGCCTCTTCATATACTCCTGCATATTCCCCTGCACCAGGTCCTGAAACTGTGTAGCTTCCATCTGGATTTTCAGTTGCATAAATTCCATTACCTAATGAAATGTTATCTGTAGCTGTAGACATAATTTTTTCCTCCTTTCATTATCCACGTAATAAGTATATTTGATTGATAAATATGATGTAAAGCGTCCTCTCCTCTCCTCTCCTCTCCTCTCCCTGATAATAAGCGGGATTTGAGGATTTTTATTTAACTTTACATATTGTTACATAAATTTAGCAGTGTTAAGTTTTGTTAAGCTGTCTAAATAACACAGGGTATGCCGGCGGTTGTTGCAAAATTAAATTGAACCGCCGGCATACCCTGTGTCCAATTGTTTTTTTACGTTTTGCTAACATAAAATTAACAAAAGTTTTTTATGTTAAATAATATAAAAATTAATTTTAATATTTACTATGTTAGGGGTAAGATAATAATAGGGATACAAAGATTTTCCGGTGGGGATTATGTCAGATAATTTTAAAGACGCCAGAATTTTAATAGTTGAGGATGAACCGCAGATAAACAGGCTGATAGAGCTTGTTTTGATATCCGGCGGATATTATAAAATTCAAAAGGCTTTTGACGGACTGGGGGCGCTTGAAATTATCAAAAAAGACAAACCGGATTTGATACTTTTAGATGTAATGCTGCCGGAGTTGGACGGCTTTAGTTTGTGCAAAATGATAAAAAGTGATTCTGCACTAAAATCAATTCAAATAATTATGCTGACGGCAAGAAAAATGGAAGAAGATGTATTAAAAGGCTTTGAAAACGGCGCAATAGATTATATTTCCAAACCTTTCAGCAATAATATTCTTCTTGCAAGAATAAAAGCCCATCTTGAAAACAATGGAATTAAAAACACTGCGAAAACTTATGAAAATATAGTTTTGGATAATGCAAAGAAAACTGTTAAAATTAATGATGATAGAATTGATTTAACAAATTTTGAATTTAAACTTCTGGATACATTTATGTCAAATATCGGCATAGTATTTTCACGGTCCCAGTTGCTGCAATATTTACGCGGTGATGATGGTTTTGAAATTTCAGAGCGAGCAATAGATGTTCAGATTGTTAATCTGCGCCGCAAACTCGGTGATTTTGGAGATAATATAGAAACAGTCAGAGGTATCGGATACAAACTCAGGGAGAAAAACTGATGAAAAAGAGAGATAAATACTGGCTTGTCAGATTGTTTCAATCGTTAATGATTGTACTTATTTTTCTGTCTATCTCTTTATTTAACATGGTGCAGTTTAATCATTCTTATATGGAAGAAGAACAGGAAGAGTTGCAGGTTTTTACGCGCCAGATAGAATGGGCAATTCAGCCTTATTTGAAAACTAAGGATTATGCCAGTATAAAAAAATATACATCTGATTTTAAAGATGAAGATATCACTATCAGTATTTTTGACAGCGGGAAAAACTTGATTGCGACTTCAAAACCTGATAATTCCGAAAAAATTTTGTCGGAAAATTCCGACAAACACCCTAAATGGGATAGTAAATGGAAAACTTATAAATATTCTTTAAAAAATAAAATGATAGAAGATGTTAAGGAAATTAGTGTCGATAATAAAAAATATTATCTTGAAATTGCTATATCAGAAGCAGATGTCATGCGGACAATTATAAAGGGGCAAATGACACTCATGATTTTCTTCGGGGTTTGTATATTTTTCCTGTTGTGGGGGTTAATAGAGTCTTTTTACAGAACGAAAAAAACATTTAACAGTTTTGAGGATAGTGTTATTAGAATAGCAAACGGAGAATTGGATACCCCTATTGATATACCAAATCTTGAATTGTTGGAAGAACTTTCTCTTTCCGTAAAAAAGATGACCATGCGGTTAAAAAATCAAATCCAGAGATTAACCCAGCTTGAAGAATATAAATCAAATTTCCTGCAGAATATCACCCATGAGATTAAAACTCCTATAACCGCGATTAATTCCGCAATTGAGCTTATCGAAACTAATAATTCAATAACAGACAGGGACAGAGAATGTTTTGAGATTATACAATTTCAAACAAAATCAATAAACAAACTCGTTAATGATATATTATCACTTTCTGAAATTGAAGTAGCTAAAACCGATGAAAAAAAACCTTTTGAGAAATTTAATCTAAATTCTATGATAACAAAAACGGTTTCAACATTTTCACATCTTGCACCGGAGATTAATTTTATCCAGAATACGGAGGCAGAAATTTACGGCAATGAAGAATTGCTATCAACCGCACTGTCAAATCTGTTGACAAATGCAGTAAGGTATTCCGGCTCAGATAAGATTGATGTGATTTTGAACCGTAAAAGTAACCGTATTGAATTACAGGTTAAAGACTATGGCACCGGAATTGAGCAACAGCATTTAAATCATATTTTTGAAAAGTTTTACCGTGTTGATAAAGCAAGGAGCAGACAAAACGGTGGTTCAGGATTAGGACTTGCCATTGTTAAAAATATAGTTGAATTGCATAACGGAAAAATTACTGTAGAGAGTGAACGTTATAAGGGCACAGTATTTACGATAATATTGCCGGCAGGAGATATTTAAGATGTGGAAACTTTATGCAGTTTTGTCAGCGGTGTTTTTGTAATTCTTTGTTTTTCATAATTTTTTTAATTAATGACTGTGTTTTTTAATATTGTTTCTGGTGACAATCAGGATTACTCCGCATAAAATCAGCATGACTCCTATGCAAATTCTGACAGTTAACTGCTCATGAAAAACTACAACACCGAAGAATATTGCTGTTAAAGGCTCTAATGCGCCGAGGATTGCGGTTGTGGTTGAGCCTATTAATTTAATTGAAACGGTGATTGTTTCAAGCGAAATGATGGTCGGGAACAGTGCCAGCGCTATTGCATTAAGCCACAGGTGAGGTTTATCTATTATCTGTAATTGTGTGCAAAATTTAAGGTTAAATATATAGACTAATAGTCCAAAAAGCATTACATAAAAACTTAGCTTGTCAATTTTAATATGTTTGACTGCTTTTATATTGCGAACTCCTACAATATACAGCGCATAAAGCAGAGCAGATGCAAAAACTACAGTTACACCGTGTAAATTTAAGCTTCCTCCGGCATTTCCTTTGTAAAGAAGTATTATTCCAATTGAGGTTAATAATATTGAAAAGATTACGGTTTTGGTTATTTTTTCTTTGAAAAATATTGCCATGATAATTGCTACAAGTACCGGATAAATAAAAAGAATAGTACATGCAATACCTGCTTCTATATATTTAAACGCTTCAAAGAGTGTAAGTGACGACAACGAGAAAAACATTGCAAGAATAAGCAGCGGCAAAAATTCCTGACGGGTAATTTTAAGTGAGGTCTTTTTGACAAATGTAAGCCAGAACCAGTATATTGCAACCGCAAACGCATATCTGTAAAACAGAACAGAGTTAACTCCGATGCCGCCTGCATAGAGTGGAAGTGCAAATAATGGATTTGTTCCGTAACTTGCAGCGGCTATTGCACCGTTTAATACACCCGCAGCTTTTCTTTTCATTGCTGAATTTTCTCCTCCTCCGTTATTAATAATTTTATATATTAAAACTTTATAAAAATCAATTTAACGGATGTAGCATGCTGATTGTCATTTATCAGGTGGTTCTGCCTAACATTAAACTAACAATTTTATAATACTTTTATTTATATAGTCGAATTATCGGAGGATTTATTTTTATGGAAAATAAAAAGTATGCTGTTTGCATAACTATGTTTTGTGTATTTATCTTAACGTATTTAGTTTTTCTCGGTTCCTTTCCGCTGCTGGATTCTGACGAAACCAGATACGCTGATATAGCAAGGAATATGTTTAATTCAAAAGATTTTATTACCTTATATCTGGATGGTAAAATTTTCTGGGATAAACCTCCGTTGTATTTTTGGCTTGAAAATTTATCTTTTCTTTGTTTTAAAACGGTTAATGAATTTTCAGTCCGAATGCCGACTATCCTGTGTGCATTGAGTATTTTAACCGTGGTATTTTTTACTGTCAGAAAAGCTGTGTCAACAAAAACGGCTGTTATTTCTACGTTAATTTTGATGACAAGTGTAGAATTTGTAATTTTTTCTAAGATTTCGCTTTTGGATATGGTTCTGGCTGCTAATATTACAATAGCTGTTTGCTGCGGCTTTTTGACTTATTTTGTCAGAGAAGAAAACAAGAAATATTTCTGGTGGTTGTTTTATATTTTTTCAGGTTTCGGAATTTTATCGAAAGGTATTCCGGCTGTAGTTATTCCATGGGGAACGATGTTTTTTATCGGTTTATGGAAGAAAAATTTACGAGAATTTTTCAAAAAAGAATATTTTGGTATCGGGATTATTTTATTTTTATTAATTACTTTACCGTGGCATATTGTAATGTACAAAATTCACGGTTTTGAATTTATAAGAGAATACATAATCAAACATCATTTTTACAGATTTATCGGAAGTCCGGAGATTGGCAGAATGCATTCTCCTGTGTACTATATACCGACATTTCTTATCGGCTTTTTGCCATGGAGCTTCATGTTTTTCTTTTCTTTGCCGAAAATGGCTGAAGAAAAACACCACGATTTTATTATTATGAATTTAATCGGGCTTATATTCGGCTTTTTGTTTTTCTCATTAGCAAGAACAAAACTTATAACATATATCCTCCCGCTTTATCCGTTTGCGGCAATAATTTGTTCACGTTTTTGGACTGAAATACGGTACGCAAAGTGTATTCAGCTGGCAGTATATCTTACAAACGGTATTTTTATTGCATTTGCGGTTGCTTTATTATTTGCGGGATTGTATTTGCCGCATGATTTGTATAATATGATTAAACCTGTATTAGTACCTGTTGCACTTCTGTTTCTTATTATCGCAATAGTTGGGATAATGGCGCTTAAGGACAAAAAGACTATGGTTACGTTTGGTTCTTATATAGTTCTTATATGTATTCTTTCCGCTTTTGCAATGCCAAAGTTATTGAATATATGGTTTGAATTCGGACAAAAGGATTTAATGATTTTTGCACGTTATGCAAAGACAAATAATTTGAAACTTGCCGCTTATAACGTATGGGAACGTTTTAGTTTGCAATACTATTACAACGGTGATGTTCAATATATTCAGGATGGGAATTCTTACGGCTCAAAGTATGTGAATACAGTTATCTTTAATAACACTTTCGGCAATTATCTGGTTGTTGCAAAGAAAAAGGATTTACCCAAACTTGCTGAAAGTGTTAAATATGATATTGTAAAATCCGGAGTCCGTTATAATTTGATTAAAGAAAGATGTACACAAAAGCCAATGTAATATACATTGGCTTTTTATTAAGTATTAATTGTTAACTGAAATGCGGCTAGTCGCTTTCTGCAACTACAGTTGCAACAAGTTCACCGTAACTATTCATAGAACCGTCTGTTTCTTCAACAATGTATCTTAATTCCGGTTTGCCTTCGATGGCTTTTTCAGCTTTTTCCATTGCAAGATCATAGTCAGGGGTTTCTATTACCAAACTTCTTGTAAATTCTGAATGATTTTTTTCAGTATAAACGTGGTACATATAATGTCTCCTTTCACATTTGTATTATAGAACTTTGAAAAATATTTATCAATCTTTTAATTTTAATTATCCTGACAGGGAATGGAATTCTATTTGCCTCCATATAAAATTTTCAGTATGAAAGCATTAATTATAAACGGACATAAATATTACAGATACTCAAAAGGAAAACTTAACAGAACATTATTTGATGAGATAATAAGGGTTTTATCTCTCAAGCACGAAGTTGAAACAACTGTAATTTCGCAAGGGTATGATATAGGAGAAGAACAGGAAAAATTTTTGCGTTCCGATGTAATCATCTACCAGACGCCCGTAAACTGGTATTCAATTCCCTGGCTACTAAAAAAATATATAGATGACGTATACACCCACGGAGTATTTTTTGAAAGTTCTGTTGACTACGGCCGCGGCGGAATTTTAACCGGAAAGAAATATATGCTTTCTCTTACAATGAGTGCGCCTGAAGAATCTTTTTCCACAAACTCAGGATTTTTTGACGGGCGTGATATTGATGATATTTTTATTCCGTTCCATAAAACTCAGGAATATTGCGGGATGGAACGTATCAAAACTTTTGCTGTGTATAATGTTTTACGAAATACTGATATTGAAACATTTAAAGTAAATCTTGCTCTGCATCTGAATAAATATATCGGTTAAAGCTGAAATCACTAACAATTCAAACCCTGTAAAAAAAACATTTTTTATGTTATTCTTTTCGTGGCAAAATAACATAAAGAGCAGGTATGGAAATTTTATTAAACCCTATAATTGTATCAGTAGTATTGTTATGTGTATTGTGTTTATGCAGAATAAATGTACTTCTTGCATTGATAATTTCAGCCATAGCTGCCGGACTCGCCGGCGGAATGCATATATCAGAGGTGATGAACACATTTATTTCCGGCATGGGCGGCAATTCGGAAACAGCTTTAAGCTACATACTTCTTGGAGCCTTTGCTGCTGCTATGACCCATACAGGTCTGGCACCTTTGTTGTCTAAAAAAATTGCGCTGGTAATTAAGGATAACAAATATTTGCTGCTTGCGATACTCGCGGGAATTGCAGTGTTGTCACAGAACCTTATACCTGTTCACATAGCATTTATACCTATATTAATCCCGCCGCTTTTATCTGTAATGAATAAACTAAAATTAGACAGACGTGCTGCAGCCTGTGCTCTTGCTTTTGGTTTAAAAGCACCTTATATAGCAATCCCTGCAGGTTTCGGTCTTATATTTCAAGGGTTGATTGCGGATAATATAATTCAAAACGGGATGTCTGTTGCAAAAAATGAGATATGGAAATCAACGTGGTTTCTGGGGCTTGCAATGGTTGCGGGGCTTCTTATCGCTGTTTTTATAAGTTACAGAAAACCGCGTGAATATAAAGATTTACCTATAAAAGTATCATGCGAAAATGTTTGCGAAGAAGAGTCTTTGAAATTTGAAAAAAATCATTATATAACCTTATTTGCAGCCTTTGCAACTCTTGCGGTACAACTGTTGACAAATTCCCTGCCGCTCGGCGCGCTGGTTGGTTTAAGTATCATATTTGGTACAGGTGCAATCGATCACCAGAAAATGGATAAACTTATAAACGAAGGTGTCGGTTTAATGGGGTATGTTGCATTTGTTATGCTTATAGCTGCGGGTTTTGCCATGGTGTTGAAGCAAACCGGCGGAATTGATGTGCTGGTTAATGCTTTGATGCCTTTGATGTCAGGAAGTAAATTTATCGCCGCATCATTGATGCTGTTTATAGGGTTATTTATAACGATGGGGATAGGCACTTCGTTCGGTACAATTCCTATTCTTGCGGTTTTATTTGTTCCGATATGCATTAGTCTGGGCTTTAGTCCAGCCGCAACAATAATTGTTCTGGCTGCCGCTGCTGCACTGGGGGATGCAGGTTCTCCTGCCTCTGATACCACGCTCGGCCCTACATCAGGGCTTGATGCCGACGGTCAGCATAACCATATCTGGGATACATGTATTCCGACATTTTTACATTACAATATTCCGCTGATAATTTTTGCGTTGCTTGCGATTTATATATTTTAAATTTGAAAATCAATGTCGTGTTCGCGGTAAAGTTTATTGAAAAATTCTTTATTTTCAGTTGCTCTTTCGTTTGTTAAAATTAAATCAAACCCCTCTGTAAACGGTTGTCTTGCCGGTGTGATTTTTCTGTCGTTTTTGAATATTTGTTGTATAAAATCACTAATTAAGCTGTTTGTTTCTTTGAATAACCCTGAATTATCATCTTTATTGGATGCAGGTTTGTTTTTAAAAGCGGCTTCAAACAGTTCCCGTGCTTTTTCCTGTAAAGGTTTCATATTTGCTTCTTTTGAATTCATAACGGATTTTAATGCGTTGGAACTCTCTTTTAACGTTTTTATATCCGGCTCAAACTTATATTTTGCGTGGAATAAAACAAACGGATTAGGTGCATATAGTTTTATTTTTTCTAAATTATTTTTCACCATCATCATAATACTGGTGAGTTTTAGTATTTCGCCGATTCTAAATCCGCTGTCCTGATATGCTTCTCCTACCTGAACATTTTTACTGTAAATATATCTGTCAAACATATTAAAATGCAGGAGTTCTGTGCCGTAATCAAAGCCGGCTGGATTTTCAACCGCAATCAAATAATTGAAAGGACCTACATCATCCGGATAATTGAATGTCAGCAGATTTTCGCCCAGTTTAGTATGGATTTTGTATTTTTCAAACCTGATAGGGTTTTCGCTGTGCCATTGAATTGGTCTGGTTGCGTGCCAGACTTTATTAGCTGCATTTTCTATGTTTGATGTTATAGCATTCGGGTTCATATAGGTATTAAACAGCGTCATAAAATTTTTTGCTATTTTTTTAAGAAATATTAATAGTTTTGACCTGATTTTTCTTAATATTATTGCTTATTCGGCAATTATTATTTAATAAACAAATTTACAAAAGTTCACATAAAGTAAATTTTTCTCGCTCAAAAAACTTTATATATATGTAAGGTTGTGTAACTGGAGAAAAATTGTGGACAATGGTATGTTTAATATTCATACTCCTGTAGTAGACAGAGATTTAGGTGCAATGACAATGGGATTTACCCCTATGCCATACATGGGTGCCGGATTTATGTCGCCATACATGTGCACCAATTATCTGAATGGTACTAAAATTTTTGACCAGCCTCCGAAAGATACTTTCGAATCTTATAAAAAACGTGAGAAAAAAGATAACTGGAAAATGATGCAGATTCCGCTTGTAATAGCAGGTATACTTTGTGCAAAACCGATATTTAAAGGTTTGGGCAAACTTGCCGGATTGTTCAAAAAATCACGTCCGGCTCCAACTCCTTGATAAACGTGTTCCCCTTCGAATATATTCCAATTTGTGCCGCAAGCTTTTTTCTTGCGGTTTTTTGTGGTATACTTGTTTTAAACTAATAAGGAGGGTTTATGGCTAAAGATTGTAGTTTTGATGTTGTTTCCGAGTTCGATAAACAAGAACTTTTGAACGCTCTCGATCAGGTTAAACGAGACATTTCATCCCGTTTTGATTTGAAAGATTCTAATTCCGATGTCACTCTCGATGGCGACAAGGCTGTTATTGTTACAACTTCCGATGATATGAAATTGAAAAATATTTACGATATTCTTCAATCTAAACTTGTGAAAAGAAATCTGAGTATCCGTATTCTTGATCCTCAGCCTGTTGAAAATGCCCTCGGTGGAAATGTAAGACAGGTTTATAACTTGAGAAAAGGGCTTAATCAGGATTTAGCAAAAAAAATCGTAGCCGATATTAAAAACACTAAACTGAAAGTTCAAGCCTCAATTCAAGGCGATCAGGTCAGAGTTTCAGGCAAAGATAAAGATGATTTGCAGGCGGTTATCAAAATGCTTCGTTCTAATGAAGATAAATATGATTACCCGCTGCAGTTTACAAATTATAGATAAAAAAGGCCGCGCAAGCGGTCTTTTTATGGCAGGCACTCCCAGTATGTTTTGGTTTCATCGTATGGACAAACGTCCTGTATTGCAAAGCTTCCGCAGCTCGCACCGTTTATTGTTGACGCACTTGTTAAAGAACATTTGTCTTTTGTTTCTTCTGTATTATTGTATACGGGTTTGCCATTTTCTGTTACTGTGTGTCCTGTATCATCCAAAAGAACTTCTGATTCCGTATAAGCCGGTAATAATCGATTTTCTGTGCGTCCTGTTCTGAATATAAATATGTCGTGCCCCAATGCATTAGGTCCTTTAATTAGTCCGTTTGTATCTGTTGTAATCCATAATGCTCCACAGTTTTGCACTATAGATATTATACTCCCGTCTGGTGTAATGAAAGCTTCTGCTCCTGACATATATTGTGAACATTGTGGAACTTGCATTGTTTTTTGTTTTGTATAATTTTTGGCTGAGGCATTGTATGTGCCCTTTTCTTTTATTCCAATTTTTTTTAATTTTCTAAATTTTTTATACATGGACTGCGCAAATGGAGAATTGTAATCTACTTCAGGATTGGTTCCATCTTCCTTGATTGATACTGTAAACACTGGAACTTCTTCCGCTATTGTTTGATTAAATGCTGCACTTATATGTGTGTAAGATTTTTTAAATGCTACCTCTAATGATTTGTTCCTTTGTTCGTGTATTAATGTCGGGAGAGTCATTGCTGCAACGACTCCGATTATGCCGATTGTAATTAATACTTCGGCAAGAGTAAAACCTTTAAATTTATGTTTGTGCATTAATTTTTTCCTCCAAAGTTAAAGTTTCTAATTAACTATTATCATGTATAGCCATAATAGTCAAGAAATATATTAATGTTAGGCATTATTATTTTATATGGCAAATTTTTAGATAATAAATAAAAAGGAATCTTATTTTGGATATAAAAAAGGCTATAGGTAAAAAGATACAAGCTATTCGAAAACGCAGAGGGGTTACTCAGGAAAAACTTGCGGAGCTTATCGGAATAGAAGTTCCAAGTATGAGCAATCTTGAAACCGGTAAATATGCCCCGTCCATTGAAACGCTCCAAAAATTATCCGATGTATTACAGGTTCGTCCGTATGAGTTTTATTATTTTGATGACATTTCAGCCGATGATATGCGGCATGAAATAATACAAGCTTTAAATGAAAATTCAAAGCTTGTAAAAATGTTCTATTCTATATTAAAATCAACAGAATTTTAAATTTGTTTGTTATTCTCATCAACCATAACAATAACAGGTTTGTGAGTTTCAATTTCTTCCGGAGTGTAATATGCGTATGATACAATTATAACTTTGTCGCCGGGTTGAACTTTTCTTGCGGCTGCTCCGTTCAGACAAATTTCTCCGGAACCGGCTTCGCCTTTTATTACATAAGTTTGAAATCTTTCGCCATTGTTTATGTCGAGAATATCAACTTTTTGCCATTCTTTTATTTCGGCTGCCTGCATTAATTTTTCGTCTATTGTAATTGAGCCTACGTAGTTAAGGTTTGCATCAGTAACTGTGGCTCTGTGTATTTTTGAATGTAAAAATTCTTGAAACATTTTCTTTACCTCGCCTATTAATTATATATCAAACAAAAAAGAAATACAGACAATTTTTTTGTCTGTATCCTTCTTGTTGTGGTTTATTTAATGTGTGCCTATAGATTTTGTTTATGAATTTTTTCAGGTGAAACGTGATTTTCAATATATGGAGTATCTATTTCAAAGACATGACCTCTTGCCGGACCTAGGTCTATTCTGACTTCTCCGTCTGCTGCCTGAATAATACTTTCTTTTCCGTATGACGGAACAAGATTAAGCATTTTTTGAGATTCTTTTAATGTCGGAACTTTTACAGTGCAGGCAACAGCCCTGTCAACATTTTTATTAACAAGGACGAGCAGTGTTTTTCCGTTCAAATGTCTTGCGTATGCAATAATTTGATCATTCTTATCGCCTTCTTTGTCCAATTCTATAAATGAACCTTTTGTAATTATATTATTATATTTCGGGTTATCTCTGAATTCAAATGCAGCTTTTTTGAAGTTGCCGATTTCTGGATGGCTGCCCCCGGGTTTTCTTGACAGATTAAAGATATCCGGACGACCGTGGTGAACATCCATAATGTGATTATCCGTCATTGTATTGGTAGAAAATTTATTTCCATAGCTGTAAGTATAGTAATCGCCTGAATCAAAACCGTCTACAAAGTAAGGATTTAACATCGGTAATGTTGCCTGCAAGACAGTTGTCATATTGCAATAATCTACACCGCCGTGGAACATAGGTGATATGTCATCATGTGTACCAAATGAACCGATTAGAGATTTACCTTTATCAAGTTTATATGACATATTCAGGTTATCAATTACATAATCCATAAATTGTTTGGCAGTAGTCCATTCATGGAAAATGTGGAACTGCCCGTAGAATGAATCAAAACCTGCTCTTAGTGAATCAATCGGTCTGTCAAACGGCATATTAGCCTGCGGGGAAGCATCTTCGTAAGTATAAGTTTCTGCAAGCCATGCAAATTCCGGATCTTTGCTTCTTGAATAAGGGATTAAAATATCCCAGAATTCTGTAGGTTTCGCTCTGGCTACATCGGCTCTTATTCCGTCAACACCTGTTTCTATACACATGTCGATAAATTGTTTGTGGTATTCAAGGAGTTTAGGATTAAGGGTTCTTTTTCCCTCATCTTTCCACGGCTGGAACATTCTGATATCATTCCATCCCTGAGGTGTTTTGGCAAGTCCGTCACGTTCTTTTGCCATAAGATCCGGACGTTCAATAAACAAATCATAAGAAGCACAGCTTGGTAAATCAAGCATTACCCTTATACCGCGTTTATGACATTCATCTACAAATGCTTTGAATTGTTCGCGCGGACTTCTTGGATCGTTTTTATCAAGAAGCATCGGATCTATTTCTAAAATATCCTTTGGAGAATATACAGAACCTGCAGTTCCCATTGCTTTCATTTTCCCCGGAGTACTTATCGGAAGTACGTGGATTGTATTACATCCTCCGTCAACTATTTCATCCAATCTTTTCACTGCATTTTTGAATGTACCGTGTTCTTCATCTCCGTCGATATAGTCATTTCCGTTTTTATCATTTGCGTTGAAACATCTTGGAATTATCATCATGATTTTGGCATTGTTGTTTCTGAATAGTGTTCTTAAGTCATTATGATAATTTATTGGTGCTGATTTGGTCTCTTGTACGGCAGCAGTTTCTTTAACCGGTTCTGATTTTTTTACTGCAGGTTTGTTAATTACTGCAATATTTGTAAGATATGCAGAAAGCAGGTTAGACTTTTCCACTGATGTTTTTTTGATGTTGTCAGTGGTTGTAGTTTGTTCAGCCTGCGGCTGGAGTTTTGGTAAATTTAATTTTTGTGCAAGTAAATTTGTTGTGTTAATCATATCTTACCCTTTTTGTACAGTTTCCGGAGTTTTTAACTTACCGAAGAAGAATTGTGAGCCTGCTGTTACTGTGTAAAGTACTGCAGCAAATCCTCCAAATACTTTGAACCATTTATTTGTATTATATTTTTGGTTAAACAAGTTGTAGAACATTTCTGTTATAGAAATACCGCAAGTATTGAATTTTAATTTTGATGAGATGAATTTTTTTGCCCAGTTTATTGAGTGGTATGGTTTTGCAAAGTAGGCATCATCTGCAAGATATTCAATTACGTGTGCTTTGTAGCTTTCCAAACGGTTGTCCAGATTAAGTCCTGAAAGCGCGTTTCTGGTATCTTCATGCATAGGGTTGCCAAAGATAAGTTTTATTTTTTCCTGGAAGAATCCTGCATCCATCGGAATATCAACTTTTTCGGCTTCCGGTACATTATTCAGGAACCGGTATACTACGCGACCGTCTTTATCTCGTAAAATGTTACCGTCGCCTTTTTCTGGATGAACATTACGTTTTGTATAACCTTTAGTTGCAAAGTCTGCACTGTGGTCATTGAATACGCTGCGTACTGCTGCTTCAAGGAGTTCTTCTTTTGTTTCAGTGCCGTATCCGTTGTGCAGTTCTTTAACATTCTGGTCTGTTGCAATTCTTCTCATTAAGTCCATTGCATTGATGAATCGCATAAATGAGCTTTCTACACCCAGAACTCTGCTTGTTACAAATTGTTTTAATGCATTTTTGTAAGACCCGTCAGTGAAGATTCTATCTTCAAATTGTTGTGTCGTTTTATTAAATTCTTTATATTCTAAACCAACAAGGCGTTGTAAAAAGTTTGGCATTTCAACATTTGATTTTTTAAACTTATCAGCAATATTATCAATTGAAGAATCGACTACACTCATAAAGCCTGAGTTTTTATTTTCAGAATTTGCTATATTTGTATCGCTTATTTTTGCAATATCGTTAATTTTTCCGATAACCACACCTAAATCTTCCATAAATTTGGTGTAATCTTCTTTGCTTGAAGTTGCGATTTGTGTCATTTTTTCGCGAATAAGTTTATATACCAGATCACTGTCAAATCGTGTTTTCTTTATTTCTGCTGAATTTATTTTTAATAAATCAAGAATTTCATCGGCAGTATTGTTCCAGTAGTTTGCAAGAGTTGTTTCCGGTGCGGCAGCTACTTTCAGATAGGCATGTTTTGTCAGAACATTTTTAACTGCATTAAGTTCATCAAAAATTTTAGATATAGCTTTCAGATTTTTTTGTACTTCCGGAGTCATTTTTGATGCCGGTGTGCTTGTTAAACCTTTGACTATAGGTCCCGGTTTATTGATTTCTTTATTATTCAGCATATTCGCAAACTCTGTCCAATCTATTTTTTGTTCAGGATTTGCTTTATTGTATTCAATGATATTATTTCTGAATATTTCCAGAATATCTCTTGAAATTTTTCCTATATCATTTGCGTGGTGTTCTTTACCGAAAATATTTTTTTCTGTGAGTTTTGCGATTAAGGTTTCTTTGTTAGGAATAATGACGTCTTTCAGTGCATTATATTTAGTGCCTTTAAGCTGTTTATTCAGTTTAGTCAGCATATTTTCAACGGTAATGCTGTTTAATTCATATTTATTGTTGAATAAAATATTTCTTAAATCTTTTTCAATACCGACTTTTGTAACAGGACCGAAATCATCGGCAAACAGATTCAGAATTTCTTTAAACAGTTTGTCATCAATGATTTGTCCTTTATTTGTTTCAATGATGCTGTTAATATGTTTTGCAACATAGTTTTTATTGGCAACTTCAACACTTGTCGGGAAATTTTCCAATAATTGATCTGCACGGTAATTATTGATGGCATTCAGACCTTTTTGAACAGGTTTTTCTAACAGATTACAAAGAAGACCGCTTGTGATTGCTGTCGCAAAACCTGCTGACCACATCCAGATAGTATTACTTTGGGTTGCAATTTTATTTATTTTTTCCTGAGTGAAGAATCTTCTATTTGGAATGTCTTTTGGGACACCTAATCTGTCGCCGTATTTAGCCATTTTTTCGTCAGAATATAAATCCCATGGTTTAAATTGCGGATCCAGATGGAATTTTTTCTTTCTGCCGAAACTGTCAATATATTCCTGATGGACATTAACCCCATGAACTAATTGAGCCGGCAGCTGGATTGCTAATTTAGGCCAGATTGACATAGCTGCAAAGAAAGAACCGAGTCCGATAAATTCCATAGCCTTTGCCATAGGTGCTTGTTTTTTCGTGAACAGGTATGATGCGATACCTAAGCCGCCCAGAAACATACCCATATCATTTATTTTTCCGAGCTCATGGTCATTTGCATTTCCTTGCAGTGCATGTTTTAAAGCTCTCATGTTGTATGCGGTATCTTTAACCATCATTCCGGGTTTGTCAAAAATATTCCCTTTTACAAGACGCCCCTGAGCTCGTAATGGTTTAAGATAATTTCTTGTATCAAGTTCCTCCACATTTGTATTGACCATTGTTCCGGTATTTGTATTTTGCGGAATATATGTTTTGCCTGTATTTATGTAGTTATTAATTAAGCTGGTCATTAGTTCACCACATACTTTCTATCTTTTTCGATAATGTCCGCTGAATCCAATTTTGATGGTTTATTTGTGCTTGTTGATGCATTAATAACACCGAGTACGGTAGATGCAAGAGCTGCACCCATCAATACTTTTCCTCCGTGACGTTTCATAAATGATGAACCGTCTCCCTGATAGAATGATTTTGCACTTTCAACAAAACTTTTGCCGAATTGTACTGCTGATTGTGAGAATGCTTCCGGTTTCCAGAATTTGAAACTCATTACGTTGAAGAATTTTTCCCAAGGCTTTTGGAATGCAAATGCCACACCGCAGGCTGCCCACAGATATTGTGAAATATTAGTTGCAGTTGATGTTTTGACTACTATTTCTTTAATAAGAGGTTTAACTTCCTGGTCAGAGTCATTAAGATTTGTTCCAAGTCCTAATTTTTTGGCTATTTTATCATAACGGAAGTTGCGTTTTTCTCCCTTTGTTTCATCACCGTAGAGTAAATCCCATCTAGGGAATTCAACACTTTCAAATACTTTGTGATATTCAATACTTGTGATGTCTGTATCATTGATATCTTCCGGCAATTCGTAGTTAACTTTTGCATACGGAAGCTGTGTATCGACACCTGTAAACCATTTTACCGGTGTTGTTACAAATGGTTTAGAGATACTTTTCATCAAACCGTAAAATAAAACGCCGAGTGCCATTTTCCTTCCTAAACGGCTGGCATGTCTTACTGAATCGGATGCATATTTGGTATTTACACTATTAAAAACTGCCATTAGCATGCCGCTTCCGATTAAGTACGGAACTGTCCCCATTGTAAGAAATTCATAAAAATTGGCGTTTTTACTTCCCTTTAATCCCTTTGCTGTGTATACCGTAAAGGCATTTGTCAGTTTATCAAAGCCTATACGGGTTCTTGTCAAAATATTATTTTTCAACAGGGTATCTTTTGTGTATGCAAGTTTTTTCTCGTTTGCATTGTCGCCTGCAGAAAAATGGATAGTGTTATTTAAGCTATTTACTGCTGGTATCATTTCTACTCCACATACAAGTCTGTTATTTCAAAATCCGTAAAAGATTTTTTTTGCCAAATGTAATACAGAAGTTAACATTTTTTTACAAAATTTTTGAACCCCAAATGTCTGAAAACGATTAATTCTTAAACATATTACATTTGCGTAAAAATTATAATACAAAAATAAAAAAATTACATTAAAGTTTTTTTATTTTTTGCCGATAATTATTTAGAAAGAGAGTGTGCATGTACGACAACATAAATGACACATACGATACGGCAATTATGGTTCTGAGTACTTTGAACGAAGAAACGGCAGAAAAATACCTGCTGGAACAATTGGCTTCCTGCGGGCATGAGTCGGCAAAATGGCATGCCTATCTTTCAAAAGTTTATCTAAGAACAGACCGCCCTGAGATGGCTCTTCAAGAAGCATTAGAGTCTGTCAAAATACAGCCGGATTATGCTTACGGTCTTGCAAGAGCAGCTTATGCGTATGTGTTTCTTAATGATGCGAAAAATGCTCTTAAATACGGGCGTAAAGCTTTGAAATTTTGCGGGGATAACTACATCATTATAAGGATTTTGATTTCTCTTTTTAACTATTGCGGAAAATATAAGGAATGCGATAACCTCTTAAAAAAGCTTGAAAATTTGGAATGCGAAGCTGCTGATTTTTATTACACAAAAGCATGCGTTTATTATAATCTGGAAGAATATGAAATGGGGCTTGAAAATATGCTGAAAGCCCGCGATTTGGGATATAGCAACCAATATGACATGAATTTGCAGCTTGCCGATTTGTATTTTATGCTCGGGGATTACAACAACGCCCTCAAGCATGCCCAGATTGCTTTGAAAATTTATGATGATGACTATGATGTTTATTATCAGCTCGCAAAAATTTATGTTGCAATGAACAAAAACGGGAACCTGCTGAAAACTTTGAAAAAATGTGTTGCGCATGGATATCAGGATGAATTTATCTACGGCGGCATGGCACTTGCTGCTTATAATATGAAAAAATATCATAAGGCACTGGAATACGTTAATCAGGCACTTATATTTAATAAAGATACGGCGGCAAATAATTTTATGAAATGTCAGATTTTGACTGATATGGATAAAACAGAAGCAGCGCTTGAGGCATGCAAGAAAGCTATTGAGGCAAATTCCAGCGTTAGTGAATTTTATACAAAATGCTCGTATCTTTACACAAATCTCAAAGATTACAACAAGGCTCTAAAGTATGCCAATATAGCTATCGCGGTAAATCCTGATGATTCTTATGCATATTATTTAAAAGGCTTTGTTCTATCCCGTTTCGGGCAGTATACACCGGCGATTGAGGCTTTTCAGCGGGTTATAAAAATGGATCCGACTGATCCTGAGAATTTTGAAGATATTTGTGAATGTTATGCTCTTGTTGAAAATTATAAAAAATTGCTTGAATACGCAAATACCGGTTTGATGCTGAATAAAGATAATCCGGTTTTGCTCTATTACAAGGCACAGGCGCTCACAATGCTCGGAGAACCTAAAAAGGCCGTTACTATTTTTAAAAAACTGCTTGATATTGACAGTGCAAATGCTTCCAATTTTGTTGCCGCAGCATATTGTTATTCACAACTGGGAATGTGGCATGAGTGTCTTGAATATTCTAATCAGGCAATAATGTTAGACCGTAAAAATGCTGAAGCTTTTTATCTCAAGGGTTGCGCATTTCAAAACCTCGACAGACCTGCCGAGGCTAAGAAAATGTTTGAAAAAGCTGATATATTGACTTCTGTTTAATTTAGATAGAAGAATACCGCTGTTAATAAGCCTACAATTACGCAATAGTATCCGAATATTGCAAGTGAAAATTTTGCAAGGAACTTCATAAAATATTTTATACACAAATAACCTACAACTCCGGATGCTACTGTTCCCCAGAAAATAGCTATCCAGTTATAAGTAAGAGCTTCATGAAGATCAATTTTGATGACAGGATACAGCATTGATGCGCCGAGGATTATCGGAATGCTTAGCAGGAATGAATATCTTGCCGCAGTCACTCTGTCTAATCCGGAAAATAATCCTGTTGCAATTGTCCAGCCTGAACGTGACAAGCCGGGTAACACCGCAAGTCCCTGTGCCAGTCCTATAAGGATTGCATTTTTTAATGTCATTTCATTATTTTTTTGATGGTGTTTTGAAAAATATTCCGCTGAAAATAGCAGAATACCAGTGGCGACGAGTAAGACTCCGACTATTTCCGGTGTAAAGACGAGTTTTTCTGCAAATTCCTGCATCGGAAGTGCCAGTATTATTGTTATTATTGTACCTATGATTATGTAAAGCCCGAGTTTGGCGTCTCTTGCTGAAAAGTCTTTTGTTTTTACGGCTTCCCATAGTGCTTTCAATATTGCAAGAATGTCTTTTCTAAAGAAAATTAGTACAGCTATCAATGTGCCGAAATGCAGCATTATATCGCAGAACACTTCTTCATTTGAGTGCTGGACTATTTCTATGCCTTTAAAAACTTTGTAAAAATTAGATGTGAATACAAGATGTGCAGAACTTGAAATTGGTAAAAATTCGCTCAAGCCCTGTACTATACCCATCAATACCGCTTGTAATAAATTCATTGTTTCCCTCTTTACTCTTCTTCATAGTAGCTGCAGCAGGAAGTTTGTGTTTCCCAAACCGTAATTTTGCTCAGCTGGACGATTTTTTCTTTTAATTTGTGGTAAATGAATGCTGAAATCATTTCGCTTGAAGGACTTTCTCCTTTGAATTCTGGCAAATCATTTATGTCTTTATGGTCAAGCAAATCAAGAACTGCATTAAGTTCTCTTTTCAATACTTTATAATCAATCAGGATATTGCTCTTATCAAGAGTTTCACCTTTTACGTAAGCTTCGACCATCCAGTTATGACCGTGTTGGTTTTCGCATTCACCCTCGTAATTCAAAAGGTGGTGCGCTGCTGCAAAAAATGCCTGTGTTTTTATCTCATACATAAGTAATCTCTCTCCCTTTTATCTGTTTTTGCCTTCGCAAATTATGTATTCTTTTTTTATGCCCTGTGCGTCCAGTACAAAATCACACAACTCTCTAACTGCACCTTTGCCGCCGTTTTTGGTAGAGATAAAGTTACAAAGTTCTTTTACCTCATCTACGGCATCTGCTGGACAGCAGGCTAGTCCGACTTTTTCCAGTACGCATACATCTGGCAGGTCATCTCCCATATATGAAATTTCTTCATAGGAAAGGTTATATTTTTCTTTCAGGGCATCAAGTGCAGGTAGTTTAAATTTTTGTCCCTGACATAATTCTGTGATGTTAAGGTTTTCTGCGCGATGTTTTACTGTTCCGTTGTTTCTGGCAGTGATAATTGCGGTTACAAAACCTGATTTTGCCATTCTAACCAGACCGTGTCCGTCTTTTGCATTGAAAGTTTTGTATTCAACTCCGTTTTCGTCATAAGTGATGCTGCCGTCTGTCATTACACCGTCAACATCAAATGCCATGAGCTTAATTTTTTTTGCTTTTTCAATTAACTCTTCTCTATCCATTATGCTATACCTGCTTTCAATAAATCATGAATGTGTATTACGCCTATAGGTTTGTTGTTATCAATAACTGCGAGAGCTGTTATTGAATATTTTTCCATTAAGTGAAGTGCACTTGCGCCGTAATCGTCTGCCGAAATTACTTTTGGATTTATTGTCATTACATCTTTAACTTTCAAATTTTGAACGTTAGGATGTTTAATTAGTGTTCTTCTGATATCACCGTCAGTGAGTATACCTGTTAAGTCGCCGTTGTAATTAACAAGCATTGCCATACCGAGTTTGTATTTTGAAATTATTTCAATAACATCGGTAAAGTCTTCGTTTTCATTCACCACCGGCAATTTGTCGCCGGTAATCATTAAATCTTTTACGCGGAAAGTAAAGCCTTTCCCCAGAGCCCCTGACGGATGGAAAATAAGAAAATCTTCTTTTGTAAATCCCCGTTTTTCCAGAAGACAAACGGCTAGAGCATCTCCCATTGCAAGTGTTACGGTTGTACTTGCAGTCGGTGCTTTATTAAGCGGGCAGGCTTCTTTTTCAACTGAAATATCTATTACCACATCGCTGGCTTTTGCAAGTGTTGAATTGAGGTTTCCGGTCATTCCTATCATTTGGACTCCAAAGCGCTTGATTAACGGCAGCAGGTTTAAAAGTTCCTGTGTTTCTCCGCTGTTTGAGATTGCTATTACTACATCATCCCTTGTGATAATTCCTGAATCTCCGTGAGTGCTTTCTGCCGGATGAAGAAAATATGACGGAGTTCCTGTTGATGTCAGAGTGGCTGCGATTTTTTTGCCTATAAGCCCTGATTTACCCATCCCTGTCACAATGACTCTTCCTTTACATTTGTAAAGGATTTCTACTGCTCTGTCAAAGTCTTCCCCTACGGTATCTACAAGTTTTAAAATTGAATTTGCTTCAATTTTTAAAACATCTTTTGCCAGATCAATGATACTTTTTGTGTCCATAATCATATATTAACTCCCGCTTTTCTTTTAATTATACAATAAATATCCTTTAAAAGTACGATATGTTTCAAAAAAATTAAATTTTTTACAGATTTTTTCGTTGCTTTTTGTATGAATAAAAAGTCTTTGAAGTCAAATTATATAGAATTTAAAGTCGGCAGGTCCGGAGAAATTTCTTCAGGTAAGGTTAAAAAGTATTTGAAAGAGATTAACTCTCCCGATATAACGGTTGACCTTTCGTCTATGAACGTTATTGATGCGGCAAAAGTTATGGTACTGGCATCGGTGTATCATTCCGGAAAATATCCCGACGGCAAAATTAGGTGCAAACTTTCCGGCGATTGCGGATATGATTTTATTCATCCTTTTATTACGAAAAATTTAGAATTTGTATAAAACACTTGAATCTTTTAAAAATATGTGCTACAATTATAGTAGGTAAAAGAGTAAGGAGTGTAAATTATGGTAAGCGGTGTTAGTGCAATAAGTTTTGCTTCCAATCCTGTTATGAGAGCACAGGCTGTTCAAAGTTACCAAGAGCAGCGTAATGAAGCACGGCAGGCGCTGATTGATAAGAATTACCATGATATTTTTATGCATGAGAGTGCACATAAAGCTGCCGGCGGACCTTTAGCCGGAGCTATTGTTATAGAAACCAATGAAGACGGGATTCCTGTAGGCGGACATGTTGCAATTATGATGCCTGTTTTAAATCCTGAAAACCCTCAAAAAACTATTGATGATGCAAATACTGTTGTCAGAGCCGCAATGGCACCGGCAGATCCGTCAGGTCAGGATTTCAGGGTAGCAGCTCAGGCAAGAAATATACGTGCCGAGGCCGAGGGAATTAAACAAAAAAAGAAGTTGAATTATCTCGCTTAAATTTATTTTGAATTATTTTGAGCTGATGGCTTTTCCGAAAAGCAGTCTGAATCCTGAAAAGTTTTTTTGCATGGTGTTGGAAAGTCCATAGGTGATTTTTCTGACATCGCAGGTTATACCGCTGACATTCTGTACGGAGGTATTTATTCCGTTCATTGTACTGTTGAGGGATTGCGTGGAGTCATTAATATTTTTTGTTATATTTTCAAGATTTCTGGTGGTCCGTTCAAGATGATTGCTTGTTAGGCTCAGGCGGTTCGATATATTTTTAAGCTGTTTTTCTGTCATTGCATCGTCTACTTTGTAAGTAAGGCGGTTGATATTTTTAGACATTTGAGCAAGGTTAGAGGTTGTTGTTTCCAGATTTTTCTGATTTTGGGCTACTGTTTCCTGAAGAATTTCGAAAAGTCCGGTGAGCGCATCACTGGTTTCTTTTACACTGTCCAGAACATCTGAGAGTTTATCTCCGACTTCATCAAGAGCACCGGAATCTGCCTGCTGCTGCAGAATATCTTTAAAATCAATTGATGTTTTGCCCTCAATTATATCTCCGCTGCGCAGTTTTCTTATTGCTGGGCTTGTCGGATATTCAATTTCTATGTAGTCAAATTCTTTGTCACGTTTTTTGACTCTGGCGACTATATTCGCAGGCAAAACAAGATCAGCAGGATACAGGACTAATTTTATTCTTGTTGCGGTATAGTTTTTATTGGGTTTAATACTGACTGATTTACCGACTTTAAATCCTTTATAGTAGACAGGCATGTTTCGTGAAAACGGTGCCAGTTCCGTGAATTCCGCCGTGATACGCTTGTGGGTCATATTATTTAATCCCCACAGAGTCAGTGCGAAAATAAATAATATTGAGATATGGATTTTATAATTTACAAAAAAGTTTATAAATTTCTTTAGCATAGCAATGATAGTATAATCAGCTTTAAAATATGAATAAATTACCTGATAGAGGTATTTGAGGGGATTATGAATAATATTATTTGAGGGCTGCATTTTTTAATGCTTTACACACTACAGTCCCCAAATAATATTTTTTAGAATTATAGAGTTCTTCGTCAGTTGTGCAATACTTTTTTCAACGTTTTGCAGGTAAGGTAAAAAGCTGCTTTAACCGGCGGAGTTTGTGATAATCCGTTCAGCATCATGCAATCATGAATTGTTCCGTTTATTCTGACATTCATAACGCTTACTCCGGCTTCTGTTAATTTTCTTCCGTATTCTTCTCCCTCATCACGCAGTACGTCGTTTTCGTTTGTAATAATCAAAGCGGGAGGTAGTCCTCTTAAATCATCAATTTCTGCATAAACAGGCGAGACGTAGATATCCTCTTCCTGTTTTTTATCATTCAGATAGGCTTTCCAAAAATATTCCATTGATTTTTTTGTTAACCATGGTCCGTTTTCAAATTCTTTGTATGAATCGGATTTCATCTTTGCATCTGTTACAGGATACAAAAGTAACTGGAATTTTATATCCGGTCCGTTTTCATTTTTGGATTTTAATGTAATTGCTGCTGCCATATTCCCGCCTGCGCTGTCACCTGCGATTGCAATTTGAGAGTTATCAATATTGAATTCGGTTGGATTGTTATATATATATTTAAGAACTGAATAAATCTGGTTTATTGCTTCAGGGTATACTGCTTCCGGAGAGTGGGTATATTCCGGAAAAATTACGGCGGATTTAGTATGCCGTGCCAGTCTTTTAATAAGATTAAGATGTGTGTACCTGTCACCCATAACCCAGCCCCCTCCGTGGATATATATTATGACAGGAAGTTCTTCATTTTCATATCCTGCGGGTCTAACTATCCTGAGCGGAATTGTTTCTGAATTTGCTGTTGATATTTCAGTGTCTTCAACAACAGCCTCCTGCTCGTAGTCGTATATGTGCTGAATTTCTCTAAGAAAATTTCTTGCTTCGTCTGCTGTCATTTCAGGTATAGAGGGGGTGTCAAGAGCACTTACTTCTTCAAGAAATTTTTTTGTTGTCAAATCTATGTCCGGATTTTTTGAATTCGGGGTTCTCATTTTTGTT
Organism: Candidatus Gastranaerophilales bacterium; assembly: GCA_944323595.1. Lineage (GTDB taxonomy): Bacteria > Cyanobacteriota > Vampirovibrionia > Gastranaerophilales > Gastranaerophilaceae > CALUVN01. The sequence goes on from CALUTF010000007.1 coordinate 31,469, forward strand.
TCTCCTTATTTGTATTTCAGTCATAGAATATTCAGAATATGGAAAACATTCATTAGTAAAAGTAAGGAGTTTTTCGGGTATAATATAAACATATGGAAAATGAATATTCAAAAAGAGCAAGAGATTTGTTCAGAAATGGATATAATTGCGCACAGTCTGTATTTTGTTCATTTTGTGAAGAAACAGGCATGGATTTTGACACTGCACTAAAGCTGTCATCTTCTTTCGGCGGCGGTATGGGGCGCCTGCGTGAAGTTTGCGGTGCGGTTAGCGCAATGTTTATGATAGCAGGATTGAAGTTCGGTTATATTGAACCAAACAATGATGATATAAAAGGTGCGCATTATGCCCGTATTCAAAAATTGGCTGATGAATTCAAAAAGAAACACCATACGATTATATGCCGTGAACTTTTAGGACTTCCTGACGGTGCTGATTCTCCGGTTCCATCAAAAAGAACTCAAGAATATTATGCAAACAGACCATGTGAACAGTTTATTGCTGCTGCTGCGGAAATTATTGCAAAAGAATTAAAGCTGATTTGATATTTGAACGCAATTCAAGGTTTTTAAAAGCCGTCAAAATGTGATATTTAAGTCTGAGGAGATAATGTTGATGCAAACATTATGTTTACATTTTCACGCTGATGCGTCGGAAATTATTGTTAAGCTCTTACGGTTTATACAGAAGCCGTTATTTTGAAAAAAATTAAGGTTTTAAAACATCATCAAAAGGCGATATTTAAGTCTGAGGAGATAATATTGATGCAAACATTATGTTTGCCTGAAGCCTTTGATAATTATTCTTCCGTTTGATTTAACTTTTTCTTTTTCACGAACTTCTTTTAAAGCTTCCTGGAGGTCTTCCTGTGTAATTTCTACAGATTTCATGTCTTCTGCTTTGAATGTTCTGTTTCTCATTTTATCAAATATACCTGAGCGTCTGCGCGCTATTCTCTGTGCACGCTCTACTGTGCCGGCTATTGTAGCGAAGTTGACTTTCAGTCCGTAAAGTTTTTCCGCTAATTCATCTAAATTTAAGTCTGGTGCGGTCTTTTTGTCGCGGAGATAAAGTTCAAGTGTTTCCTTGCAGTCTTCTTTATCCGGCAAATCTATCGGAATAATTATACCGAAACGTCCGTCTCTTGTTATCGCAGGATCAAGGGATTCCAGTTTGTTTGTTGCCATTAGTACAAATACATTGTCGTCACTTTTTTCTAAATTACTCATTAAAGTCAAAATTTGGTTTACAGTTTTGTTATCGTAACGTGCGTTGCTTGAATCGTCACGATTTTGTGCGACGGATTCGCCCTCATCAATGAAAATGATGCTCGGTGCTTCCTGTGCTGCTTTTTTAAATAACTCTCGCCATTTTGCCTCTGTTTCTCCGACCGCTGACGTGGTAAGCGAGGTTCCGTCTATATTAAAAAATTTTATTTCAGTACCTGTTATGTTTGAAATTTCATTTGCAAGTGCTCTTGCAAGATGGGTTTTTCCTGTCCCGGGCGGACCTGCAAGTATTACACCTTTATTCATCGTGTGTCCGAGATCTTCTTTATACACCAGCGGAAATACGATATCTTCTTCCAATTGGGTTATGGCTTTTTTGTGTCCTGCAACATCAGAAAAATTCGGGTGCAGTTCTCCTTTTACAATAAATTTGTCCGGTGTTGTTACCCGTGTATTAATTATTGAGCCACTGTTGTCATTTTCTTCAGTTCTGTAATTTTGCTCAAGAAATTTGGAGACGCTTATCTCATTGATATATTTTTTACCGTCTATCGGATAAAATTCAGGATCAAGTCTTACAAAATCTACGTTTTGATTGAAAATTATTCTGTCCCTGTCGTTTAACAGATAGGAATCGTGTATAGTAAGAGGTTTTGTTTGTAATTCATCTTCTTCGTCATAAATTTCACAATCATCGCCGGCAACTATGGCGTAAGGAAAATCTTCGGAATCTTCATCATTCAGCCCTATAAAAACTGGTGTTTCAAAACGGCTGTCAATTATTAATTTTATCTTATCAGGTGCCGGCGTAAAAAGATTATCTTCAAAGACATCCATGAGATATTTAGCTGTTTTATCCAGCTGTAAATTAGATATAACTACAAGCTCTTTTGCTCTAAGATTATTCAATGAAAAATTTACAGCTTTCCCCAGTTTTAATGTATCATTTTCAGAATCAGTTGTGGTAATATAATCATTTACATTCGCTTCCGGCGGAATGTATGCTGTAAAATAAACTGCCGGCGGAAAGTTCATTTTTTTATCTGAATTCGTGCTGGTTACATTCGGTTTTTCTATAGTTGTATTATTGTTATTAGTATAATTTCGGCTTTTTAATGTATGAACAGGGGAACTGTAAATGTTTGATATTTTCATTGGAACTCCATTTTTTTATATTTATATAAATAAAGCGTTCCAGAAAATTTTTTGCTAGTAATAAATAATTTTGTAACAATGATTTTACAAAATTTATTCAGGTTCCAAAAGTTTAGATATATTATATAAATTATATAAGGAATTGCGTTCCTAAAAGTATTCTGTGTGAATCTTCCGCGTTGTCATTCTGGCAGAATACATAGTTTAGTATAACTCTCATCCCCTGACCTTTGATAAAATAGTTCAGCCCTGCTGTGTATTCGCGCCGGTTATTGTGGTCAACCGTTGTATCCGGATCAAATTGATCATATCTTGCAAGTATTTGAACTTTAGGGGTTATTTTGTAGGCTACTGTTGTATAGAAACCGCTTGCTTTTTTTGTGCTTACTCCTGCAGCCCCGTTGTAACCGTCGGCGTGTGCCCATTCAAAGCTTGTTGCAAATCTTTTGTACTCATATCTGACGTAGGCGCCTGATACAAAGTAATCAGTGTAGCGTTTTCCTGCGGAGATGCCGCCGCCTGTTATGAGTTTACCGTATTTCCCGTCGGTTTTACCGAGCGGTTTTAAATTGACCCAGCCGTCAAATTCCAGCCCCGGAAAAAGGTCTTGAAAATAAGTGTCAGAACTGTAGCCTCCAAAATCATAATCAACAAGACTGTAATTTCCCTGAACTCGTATACCTGCTTTTCTGACATTTGCAAATGTTCTTGATATCTGTGAACGATTTATAAAAGGCAGAGTGTAAGGGCTTTGTGCACCTTCATAACCGACTCCCGGTCGGGAATTACCGACTAAAATTCTGTGGTGCGGTATTCTGTTTGTTGCAATGTAGGCATCCTGCAGCAACTGTGACATAAAACCTCTGTTATGCTGGGGAGTCGGGTCTAACATTATTCTGAAATCTTCTTTTTTGCCCCTGAATTGCCCGTCAATGTTAATGTTTATAAGTCCGACTCCGTATGTTGTATCAGTGTCGGAGTTTTCAGGCATATCAACTGTTCCGTGGCTTTGTACGGCTGCCCATACGTGTAAGTTATCCAGAGGTCCTTCGTCAAATTTGACAGTTGTAATTTTTGCCAGCAACGGGTTAATTACATTAGTGTCATTGTATTCGGTTTCATATATCTCTTGAATTTTTTCAGCAAGAGTCTTATCTGATTCGTCTGTTGATATATGAAGTTTTTTTGTTCCGTCAGCTTCTCTGTAATGGTGAGTAAAGTGTAATCTCGGGTGTTCCAGCTGGATTTCTTCCAAAACTTCACCTGTTTGTTGCTGCGTTTCTTCGACAGATACTTCTTCCACTGCGTAGGCAGCGGAAGATAGTACTGTAAACATCACCAATAATTCAAATATTTCTAGTAATTTTTTCATAGGGGTATCTTTCGATTTTTCTAATTATTTTTCTCTCTCTTTACCCCTTATGCATTTTTGTGGTCATCTCTTAAGTATGCTGTCCAGAATAAGAGAACAACAAACACAAACGCACCTACTATGTTTCCTAAAGTTACAGGTAGAAGGTTGCTTAATAAGAATGATTTAATTGTTAAAGTTGAAAGCTGATCAGGTGTTAATCCTGAAGCTGCGACAACTGCCGGAATGTTTTTCAGGAACAAACCGTTTGAAATAAAGTACATATTAGCGATACTGTGTTCGTAACCTGATGCAACGAATGTCATAATCGGGAAGAATATTGCAAATATTTTACCGATAACGTGTCTTGAAGATGATGCCATCCAGATTGCAAGGCATACTAACCAGTTACAAAGTATACCTCTTGTGAAAGCTTCCACTACTGTCAAATTAACTTTTGCGTAAGCAGTAGTCAATCCCATTGCGCCGAGTGCATCGTGTGCGTTGTGAGAACATCCGGAATAGTAAATTAATGCGGCTAAAATTATTGACCCGACAAAGTTTCCGCAGTATACAATTGACCAGTTGCGTAAAAGTTTCCAGATGCTTGTTTTCTTTTCAATAACGGAAAATGTCATCATAACATTACCTGTGAAAAGTTCTGCACCTGTCAAAACTACCATCATCAAACCTGTAGCAAATGTCATTGCTCCGATGAGTTTTGCAAGTCCCCAGCTGAGGTTTTCTGCTGTTCCTGTCATTACTGTCAGAGAAACTTGCGCACCGAATGCAATCAAAGCACCTGCTGCAATTGCCAGTACAAATGTTTTACTTTTTCTGTAGTTAGCTTTTGACGGCATAACTGATTCACTGATTTCATGTGCCACGTCAATAGGGTTAATGCAATCTTTTGTGTCTAATTTTTGGGTTTCCGTAATCATATCTTCCTCTCTTTTCAAATCAAACCTAAAAACTTCAATTACTCACTCTGTAATTGAAAAATTGTCGGCTATTGTGTCGGCTAAATTCTTAAATTGTAAAATAACAATGACGAAACTTTTCGTCTGCCGTTGAAAATTTTATATCGAAAATTTTTAAATTCAAGTAGCTTTTTAAATTTGTTTTTCATAACAGTGTATTATCGTCGGAAAGTTTTGGAAACAGGGAGTTTTGCATTAGCTGAAAACTTTGCGCTTGACTTTTTATTTTGTTAGATTTAAAACGTTGTTTGTGATTTTTACATTATTGGAAATATAGAGAGTCATGGAGATTTATTTTATTGCACTACTTGCCCCGATAGCGGGCGGACTTATGTCATTGTTCGTGAAAGAGAGTTTTAAACTGAAAGTAGTTTCTTTCTTTTCATTTATATCAATGATACTTTGTTTGATACCGGCAATACAAGTTTTGTTGAACGGTGAAAGTTTGAATATGAGTCCGGTTACGGATACTATGTTTGGAGCGCTGACTTTTGTGATTGATCCTCTGGCAGCGTTTTTTATTTGTGTAATTTCCGTAATGGGATTTATGGCTTCATTATATTCTAACGGATATATGGCGCCTTATTTGAATAAAGGAATGAATATTTCCTCTCACGGTTTGTTCTTTTCTTTGTTATTATCATCAATGCTTGCGGTTGTGACGATTCAGAACGCATTTTATTTTCTTGTTGCGTGGGAAATTATGTCACTTTCGTCTTTCTTCCTTGTAATATTTGAGGACAACAAAAAAGAGGTTTTAAATGCAGGCATTAAATATTTGATTTATATGCACATATCAGTGTTATTTATAATTTTAACTTTCGCACTGTTGTGTATAAATTCCGGCAGTATGAATTTTGATATGTTCCGTGAAGTTTTACGGAATAATGTTCAATTTGTAAATCTGATATTTATTCTGGGATTTATAGGATTTGGTATCAAGGCGGGTTTTGTTCCGTTCCACAACTGGCTGCCGGAAGCTCACCCCGCTGCACCGAGCCATGTATCAGGTGTTATGTCAGGCGTTATGATTAAGACGGGTATTTACGGAATTTTGAGAATTTTATGTCTTATCGGAATTCCGTCTTTATTTATTTCTTATTTTGTCTTAATCGTATCTGTTGTATCAGCTTTGTACGGTGTGCTTTATGCTATAACACAGCACGATATGAAAAGACTGCTTGCTTATCACAGTATTGAAAATATAGGTATAATCGGTATCGGTATCGGAACCGGTATGCTTGGACTTGCATACAATTGTATTCCTGTAGCGGTTCTGGGATTTGCCGGCGGCATTTTACATATTTTGAACCACTCTATATTCAAAGAACTTTTATTCTTCGGTGCAGGTGCTGTTTATAAACAAACCCACACCCGCGATGTTGAAGTTCTTGGCGGTTTGATTAAGGTTATGCCTTATACGGCATTCTTTTTCCTTGTCGGTTCTGTTGCAATTTGCGGATTGCCGCCTTTTAACGGTTTTATCAGTGAATTTTTAATTTATTTCGGTATGCTTCAGGGGCTGGCTGTTAACAGTTTGGGAATGCTTATTGTTTTAATTCTTTCAATAGCCGGTCTGGCATTAGTCGGAACTATGGCTATCCTTTGTTTTACAAAGGTTTTCAGTATTTGTTTCCTCGGGATGCCGAGAAGTGATAAGGCTGAAAATGTAAGTAGTGATGTTTCGATTTCTATGGTATTACCTATGGGAATTCTGGCATTATTTACACTGTTGATTGGTATATTCCCGCATCAGATTATCAAGGCTTTGTTTGCGCCTGTTGGAATGTTTGTTAATAATACTCCGATGCCGGCAGCTGTAAGTCTGATGCAGAATATTGCAATTGTTTGTCTTGCTTTTATTATGTTTATGGCGCTTCTTGTTATTGTCAAATGCGTTGCAAACAGAAAAGCACCTCTCCATTGTACATGGGGCTGCGGTTATGACAAACCTAATAATCATATTCAGTATACGGCGTCTTCTTATGCAAGCCCGTTTTTATCAATGCTGACTCCTTTATTCAAGAAAGTATTTGATATTAAAAAGCCAAAGGAATTATTCCCGAAAGATTCACATTTCAGTCTGCATATTGAAGATGTTGAGGAGGCTTATTTCCTTACACCTTTTGTACGCAGTGTTGAAAAATTCCTTTCAAAATTTGAAAGAATTCAAAACGGTAATATTCAACAATATATTCTTTACGGATTGGTGTTCCTGATAATAACATTAATCGGAGTAGTATTTTTAGGATAGGTAATAGGTAGTAAAAATGATATTGAGTTTGATAAATTTAATAATACTCTTATTCGCGCCTTTCCTTGTGATAGGAGTGATTAAAAAGACAAAAGCTTTCTGGGCAGGCCGCAAAGGTGTTTCTATCTGGCAGCCGTTGAGAGATTTTGTCAGATTGATGAGAAAAGATTACGTAATCAGTGAAACTACTTCGTGGATATTCAAATTTTCACCTATGGTTACGTTTGCAACGGTAATTTTTGCAGGGCTTTTTGTTCCTATGGTTCAAGGGTATTCTGTTATAAATATGCCGGGCGGATTTATTCTTTTTTCATACATACTTGGTTTGGGAAAATTTTTCTCACTGATTGCGGCAATGGATACCGGAAGCAGTTTTGAAGGTATGGGCGCAAGCCGTGAAGCTTGTTTTACAACTATAGTTGAACCCGCATTTTTCATTATTATGGCATCAATAATTGCTCTGACAGGTAATTTTACATTCCACGGATTATCTCAGGTGCTTGCGAATGCTGGCGGGCTTGGTGTTTTGATAATTATTCTTGCGGTGCTCGCTTTATTTGTAATGCTGCTTACAGAATGCTGCCGTGTTCCTGTTGACGATCCGACCACTCACCTTGAATTGACTATGATTCACGAAGTTATGATTCTTGATAATTCAGGGCAGGATTTGGGTTTAATTACATGGGCTGCCGGAATTAAGATGGTTATACTGGAATCTTTGATTGCGGCTTTGATTATCCCGATGAATTTGAGTTTTGGATATGCACTTCTTGCGTTTCTCGGGGTGATTTTCGGGCTGGCTGTTGTGATAGGAACTCTTGAATCCGGTATTGCAAGACTCAGAATGTCACATGTATTTGAATTCATTTTTTCAATGTCTTCATTTGCTTTGATTATTCTTTCTCTTGTTGCAATTAAAATTTACGGAAGTTAGGTAGAAAATATGGAAAATGCATTAATAATTTTATTCGGATTAACAATGTTATATATGGCTGCGACAAGCAGGCTTATGGCTCATATAAGAATTCTTGCCGTGCAGGGAATTTTATTGTTCCTTATCTGCTATTTCGGAACGGAAAAAACAGATTTGTTTAATTTCCTGTTTCTGGCGTTTGAAACTTTGATAGTTAAGGCTCTTGTGATTCCGCTGTTTTTGAACCACATAGTCAAAAAAACGCATGAATATAGAGATATGGAAGCTAATATCCCTCATTTTTACTGTTTATTTATATCAAGCGTAATACTTTTTGGCGGATTTTTGATTTCGGATATTAATTTTCCTGCAATGAAGATGATTAATCCTGTTTATTTCGGGGTTTCCATTGCGGTCATCATTATCAGCCTGTTATTGATTACTATAAAACATAAGATTTTGACAAACGTTGTTGAATTTATCACAATGGAAAACGGTATTTTCCTGCTTTCTTTATCAGTTGCAAAAGAAATGCCGGTGATTGTTAATCTCGGAGTGTTACTTGATATATTTATTGCCGTGTTTATTCTCGGTCTGCTTGTCAGACAAATTAACAAAGAATTTGACGGTATTGAAGTCTCACATTTATCAGATTTGAAGGATTGTGAATATGATGATTAATATGATTTTACTTTTCCCTGTTATAGCGTGTTTAATTCTTTGCATATTTAAATGCAAATGGATGAATAATTTGATGATTACATTGTATGCAATTTTGCATTTTTGCGTGTCAGCATACTATTGCACAGTAGGTGTTCCTCAGCAGAGTATAAATAAATATTTTGGAGTTGATTCTTCAAATATTGTATTTCTCGCAGTTCTGTCTGTTGTGTTTCTTGCGGTTGCAATTTATAACAACGGGTATATGAAACATGAGCAGACAGAGCCTCGAAGATTGCGCCATTATGCTTATATGGTTTTGATATTTGTTTTATCAATGACAGGTGCAATATTAAGTAATAACCTCGGTTTATCGTGGGTGTTTATAGAGGCAACAACTCTTGCAAGTGCGTATTTGATTTATTTTAACAAGACTAAAAATTCAATTGAAGCCGCATGGAAATATGTTTATATATGTTCAATAGGTATTGCGCTGGCTTTTGTCGGAATTATACTTTTGACAGTTTCAACAGGAAATTTGAACACGCTTGCTTATAACGAATTATATGCAAACGCTTCAGGATTTAATGATTTCTGGCTGAAACTTTCGTTTGTATTTATTTTATTCGGTATCGGAACAAAAATGGGGCTTGCACCTGTTCATTTTTGGCTCCCTGATGCCCATTCAGAATCTCCGTCTCCTATTTCGGCATTACTTTCCGCTGCGTTATTAAATTCAGCGTTTCTGGTTATCTTGAAAGTTTTCAAAATAACGGTGCTTGCCGGATGTGAAGATTATGCAAGAGCAATGATGCTTGTTATGGGATTTTTGTCTTTGTTTATTACTGCGGTATTTTTGTATCACATAAACAATTACAAACGTATGCTTGCGTATTCTTCAGTTGAGAATATGGGAATTCTTGCTATCGGGACTGCAGTCGGCGGAATCGGTGTTTATGCTGCGATTTTGCATATGATAGGACATTCTTTGATTAAGTCATCTTTCTTTATGACTTCCGGTAATGTTCTTGAAATTTTTAAAACCAAGAAAATTAAATCAGTCACGGGTATTTTAAAAACAGATAAAAAAACTGGCTGGCTGTGGGTGCTTTCTTTTGTCGGAATTGTTGCGCTGCCGCCGTCTGTTTTGTTTGTCAGTGAGTTTTTGATGATTAAAGCTATGTTTTATTTTCATCAATATGCACTTTGTGTTTTGTTTGTTATTTTGCTGACAGTTATTATGTTCGGTCTGGCTAAGGCTGTTATCAAAATGAGTTTTGGGCTGCCTCATTCTGACAAAGAAGAAGAGTATGAACAAAATGCCAAAACTTTATCTTTTGGTATGTATTTCCCGCAAATTGTTTTGCTGATTATGGCATTTGTGCTGGGACTTTACATTCCGAAATTTTTGAATGTGTTAATTAACGGTACTATCACGGGAATTGTGGGGTAGAAATTTATGAATTGGATTATTACGGAAAACAACAAACCAATCAACCTTTATGATATTCCTTGTCTTAATATAAATGATTTGAGAAATGAAATTATTAATCTGGATAAAAGGGTTGTCGGCTTTTTCGGACAGAGAGTCAGTGACGGTGTAAAATTATTTGTTGTGATGGCAGATGATAGCGAGGGAAAACTTTATGTTTCATCGGCTCATTTTGCATCCGGTGAAAAATCTTACGAGTCATTAACTCAGACAATTCCTGCATTCCACATGTTTGAACGCGAGTTTTTTGAAGATTTCGGAATTGAACCGCTTCATCATCCGTGGTTAAAACCGGTGCGCGATCACAAAAAAGAGTATCCGTTCTTTGAAATCGAGGGGGAAGAAATTCACCAGGTCGGAGTCGGACCTATTCACGCAGGTGTTATTGAACCGGGACATTTCAGGTTTATGTGTAACGGTGAAAAGGTTTATGATTTGGAAATTCGTCTCGGATATCAATCAAGAGGGGTTGAAGATTTGTTCATATCTTCTCCGTCAAACCAGCTTGCTGAATCTGTATGCGGCGATAGCGTAATTGCTTACAATCTGGCTTATTCCAAAGCAATAGAAGCACTTGAGGGGATTGAAGTTTCAAATCGTGCACAAATCATTAGAACCATTGCGCTTGAGATGGAACGTGCTGCAATTCATATTGGTGATTTGGGTGCAATTGCAGGTGATACGGCTTATTTAATGGGTGCTTCCATTTTCGGTGCAACAAGAACTCTTGTGATAAATACAATGCTTGAAATTTGCGGAAGCCGTTTCGGGCGAGGACTTATCACGGTTGGCGGAGTTAATTATGATATCGACGAAGAACTTTCTGCAGGGATGCTGAAAACTTTTGATAAAGTCGTAAAGGATGTGAAACGTACTACTGAAACAATGCTTAAATCCCCTACGGTTATTTCAAGACTTGAAAGAACCGGTGTGGTAAGTCAGGAACAGGCAAAATCTCTCGGGCTTGTCGGAATGGCTGCAAAGGCTTCCGGCATCGGGCTTGATACAAGATTTGATTTCCCTGATAAATGGTATGCGGAATTTGAAGATAAAAAATTCAAAGCCGTAGGTGACGTCTATTCAAGAACAAGAGTCAGATACAAAGAGATTATGCAGTCTTTTCATATTATAAGAAAACTTCTTGAAAAACTGCCAGAGTACAAAAATGAACCGCTTTGTGTTTCTCAAAATGCAAAAAGTGCTGATAAATTTGTTGTATCAATGACAGAGGGGTGGCGCGGGGAAGTTATTCATACGGTTATTACGGATAATAACGGTAATATTTCGCGTTATAAAATTAAAGACCCGTCTTTCAATAACTGGTACGGATTGGCTATTGCGGTCAGAAATAATGGGATTTCGGACTTCCCGCTGTGTAACAAGAGTTTTAACCTTTCCTACTGCGGAAATGATTTATAAGGATAGAAAAAATGTTAGAAACTTTAAGATTAAGATACTTTCAAGGTAATCAGTTTATCAAAGATATAGAAAATGCTCCGATGAGAAAGCAATTCAGAGGTTTTCCGGTATTAAAGTCAGGTGAAGATACATCGTCTTGTGACGGTATTTGTCCTACCGGTGCATTGAATTTAAATCCTCTTTCAATAGATATGGGTAAATGCACATTCTGCGGCGCATGTGCAAGAGCTTGCAAGGCTGTTGAATTTACAAACGGCTACAAGCTTGCATCAACTGACAGAGAAAAACTTGTCGTAATGCCTGATATGACTTATGAAGATTATCAGAAAACTGCCGTTGAAGTGAGGGATGAAATTCATAAAATTTTCGGACACTCTTTAAAATTAAGACAGGTTTCTGCTGCCGGATGCAACGGATGTGAAATGGAATTGAATGCATGCTCAAACGTAAACTTTGATATGGGAAGATTCGGGATTGATTTTGTCGCATCTCCAAGACACGCTGACGGTATAGTGATTACGGGACCTATTTCTGAAAACATGGCTTATGCACTGGAGGATTGTTATAAATCTACGCCGGACCCGAAAATTGTCATACTTTGCGGTGCTTGCGCTATCAGCGGCGGTGTTTTTCAAAATGCAGCCAAGTTGAACAGAGAATTTTTGGAAAAATATCCGGTTGATTTGTATATTCCGGGCTGTCCTGTTCACCCTCTTACATTTATCAATGCAGTATTGAGTTTTATTAAAAAATAGTTTATTATTCTAACGTATGGAAGATTATAAATCACTTTTTTATAAGGCGCTTGATTGTAAGAAAAATAATCGTTCCGGTGAGGCGCGGGAGCTTTATTTGAAAGTTCTTGAATTAAAACCTGATTTGACGGAAGCTTATTTTAATCTTGCAACTATTTATTACGATAACAATGAATGTCAGAAAGCGGTCGATTGTTATAAAAAAATTCTTGAACTTAATCCTGAAGATACGGAGGTAAAATATTTTCTCTCGCTGGCGTATTTTAAAATGAAAAATTACGCGGAGGGTGAAAAATACTTTGAAAATCGTTTATGCAGAAAAAGCAGTATTATGTCGCAGATGAAAACTTACCCGAATCTTACAAAGTCTGCGCCTGTATACAGCGGTGAGTATGCACCTGATAAAACAGTTTATACTTACTATGAAGCAGGTTTCGGGGATATGATAATGTATGCGCGCTATCTGCCTTTGTTGAAAGAGCGTGTCGGGAAAGTTATTTTCAAACCCCAGAGAGAACTTTTTAATTTGTTCAGGGAAAATAATTTTAACTGCGACATTATGGGGACATTTTTACCTGAAGATAAAATTCATTTTGATTTTCATATTCCGATTATGAGCCTGCCATTTGCTTTAGAACTCGGCGGAGATGATATCTTTAATCTTCGTGCCGGCTATATGAAAGCAAATCCGGAAAAAGTACGTGTGTACAAAGAAAAATATTTTAATAATGATTGTTTCAAAATAGGTATTAAATGGCAGGGAAATACAATGTATGACAGAGGGCGGGTTATTACCGTCGAATCTTTCTTTAAACTTTTTGATATTCCGAATACAAAATTTTATTCCTGCCAGACTTTTGATGGTTCTGAAGAGATTGAAAAAATTAAATCTAAATATGATATTGTTGATTTAGGTTCAACTTTTAAAGATTTTTCTGACACTGCAGGTGCACTTGATAATCTTGATTTGATTATCAGTAACGATTCTTCACTTGCGCATCTTGCAGGTGCAATGGGAAAAAGGTGTTTTGTTCTGCTTCCTTATGTCTATAACTGGCGCTGGCATACTGATTTAAGCATTTGCGACTGGTATGAATCTGTTAAAATTTTCCGTCAAAAAACTCCCGATGATTGGACGGGAGCTTTTGATTATGTATTTGAAGATTTGACTAATCTTTGTTGTTAATAAATGTTCCTTTTATGTGTATGATAAGCGGAGGCGTTAGAGGGTCAGTGCTTTTGAAGTGTGAATAGACAAGCGTTCGTGGTAATCTTATTTCAAATATGTTTTTGAAAAAGTTATCCTTACTTACGTAATTTTCAAAGAAATATTTGTAAAAGTCTCTGTCTGTATCGTTAATCAGCATATAGGTACGTTTTTCGAAAAATGGTTTATATAGAGTAATTTCGTTATTTTTAAACTGTGAAACTTTAACAAGTTCAACCCCTGGGAAATGTGCTTTAATTCTTTTATCGCTCAATGGCTGACGTATGAATTGAGTACCGTCAAAGTATAATCTGTAGAATTGGAGTTTATGAATATTGCAGCCAATTAATCTTGACTGGCATAAGAATTCGTAATTAGTATCGGTTTCATATTCCGGCTTCTTTTTAGCTGCTAATTCTTCTGCCGTACCTATAGTAACAGCTTCTTCCGGTGCATTTTCAAGTGTATAGACAGAATAGCCTCCGGAACCTGTTGTCCAGTGTTTTGTAAAAATTAAGTCGGCATCAGAGAGTTCTCTTGACCATTTTTTTGATTCTGTTTTATATCCGACCTGTTGTCCTTCATCTATCATATTTGATACAACATCACACAACTGGTACTCTGCGTATGCATTATTCATCATAAAAAAAGCAATAAATAATAGTACTATCTTTTTCATAGAATCTCCTTACACAAAATATAAGTTAATTATATAGATATTTTTTTATTTTGAAAAGTACTTAACAATTATTTGATGAATAATCTGATTTGTGCTAAATTAATTTTGTAGGGTAGATTTTTATTAACAGGGGTATATTTATGAAAAAAATAACTTTAGCGGTTTGTTTATTTGCTTTTGCGCTTCCGGTACTCGCTGCCGATTCTCAAAGTGCTGAATCTATAAGATATTACAATTCATCAGGTGCTTTTGACAAGCAGATAAATTATTACGGATTAAATAAAACAACAAATACAGCGGAGGATGACTCCGAAGTTGTGCTTGATCCTCCGGCTAAAACTCCAAAACGTGCCCCGAGACAAATTAAAGTAAATAATGATGATGACGATGATTTAACACCATCCCAATCTTATGCAGATGCTATGGGTAAACGTACCCCTATGACTTACGAACAGTTTCCGAAAAATTATGACAGCAGTAACAGTATGATGTTAATGCAAGGTGGTATGGGCGGCATGATGCCGGGTATGTTCTAATTTTCAGCCGGAACTTCCGTACACATGCAGTGAATTCCTCCCTGATATTTTTTCAGGTTCTCGCTCATTGTATGGTTATCGCCTGATACAAAGTAGATATTTTCTTCCTTGATATATGGCTTTAACGATTCAATGAAGCTTTTTTCAACACTGAATCCTGTAAGTTTTTCTATTTCCGGTGTAATCCGGAAAACCTCTTTGTCTATATTTGACTTGTTTGTTATATAGACAAGTTCACCATTTTTATTCGGCAGAACATTTGCGTTCATAAAGTTAAACAATTGAATCAAAAATACTCCGTTTTTCAGGTCGCTTTGTCTTGTTTCATACAATCTGCCCGGTACTCGTATAACTTCGTATCCCGTATTTTGCAAAATTTTTTCAACCTCATCTGTTTGCGCAAAGTTGTTGCTTTTAATTATATTTTCAATCTCCAGAGCATAACTGCCCGTTTGTATAAATGGAGTTTTGAGCGATAATGCTTCTTTCATCTTATTTTCTTTTTGTAGCTGCATTACTGTTTTTTGTATTTTTTCAAATCCCTTAGCGAGCATTTGCTGTGTCAGTTTATCATCGGTAAGCAGTATTCTCCCCTTATCAAGCGGGCGCATAAACATATCAATATGATAGTCCATTTGCGGAATAAAAATAACATTTTCTGTACCAAGCATTTGTTTTATCTGTTCCGGTGTGAAATTATCCAGTTCATTTTTGCCAACAAGGGCTGTTTCTTTACCTGATTTGTTTTGGGCAAGATAGTAATTCCCGCCCGGAATATGTGTATTCTGTAATGTATCTTTCAATGTGTTGGATAGTTTTTCATATTCGGATATAACAAAATTTTCAGGAAGAATGTTTAGTTCGCCTGTTTGCGGGTCAGCCAGAAGATAGCCGCTTCCTGCAGGCAGGTCAACTCTTGGCATATTAATAATTGTATTCAGCATTTGATAATATTGCGGAATATTTTTGTTTTGGCGAATTTCCTGCTGGGTTTTATCATTTGTGAGGTTAAATTTTTCTAATATTGCATCAGACTGCAGGCTGTTTTCAAAAGTCAGAAGCTTTTTGCCTATGATGCTCCACAAATCCTGAGGCCAGCCTCCGGTACGTTCTTCTGCCGGTTGCTTTTTATTTGTACTAATCTCAAAAGTATCACTTTCAGGATTTCGTTCCAGAAAATAAATATTGAACCCTTCTTTTTGCCCGATGTCAATCATTTCATTAGCAATATTACCGTGGTTTGATTTCATTATAAAACCATCGAGTTTTCTTGCATCATAGCCTGTAAAAGTTATGCCGGAAAACTGCACTAGTTAACCTCCGGTTTGTCTATTTCTTCATTTAAAATATCTACCATATCTTCTATTATAAAAGCTGTTTCTTCTGGTGTTGCTTCTACAGGAATAGTTTCTTTATATGTTTTGGGTTTTATTTCATAGATATCATTATGAGTTTGTTGTGCAGCTTTTAATGCATCAATAAAATGATGCTCTTTTGAGTTAAATTTTATCAATCCGCAGGCTAAAAGCATATCCAGAGGGTTTGCTCTTTGCACTGTTACTTGCATGTCTCCGTAAGTATCTGATTCTATACTAAAATCAATATCCGGTCTGTAACAGGCAATGTCTCTGACTACGCTGATTTTTTCTTTGTTTTCCGGTTTTAAATTTAATATTGAACTGGATATTGTAAGGGATGTAAATGATGGTTTTCTGTATTGTGTGTTATTATAAATTTTCATAGTCTGATAAAAACGTGTAAAAAGTTTTTTTGCTAGTTTAAAGTTTAAATGTTAAGTTAAATTAAATAAATACCGGTAAAATCATTTCATTGACTACATGTATTCAGAATTGTATATTGTACGTATGCACGATATTTGGAATCCGTGGCATGGATGCATAAAATACAGTGAGGGCTGTGAGAACTGTTATATGTATTTTTTAGACGCACAGAGAGAAAAATCAGGTGCTGATATTTATCGTGTAAAAAATAATTTTGATTACCCGCTTCATAAAGATAGAAACGGAGTGTATAAAATTAAAAGCGGAGAATTTATAAGAGTCTGTATGACATCGGATTTCTTTCTGGAAGAAGCTGACAGGTGGCGTGATGAGGCCTGGAAAATTATGAAAAAGCGGGATGATGTTGTGTTTATTCTTATTACCAAACGGATAGTGCGGGTTGATAAATGTCTGCCGGATAACTGGGGTGAAGGTTGGGAAAATATTTTCTTCCATGTAACGGTGGAAAATCAAAAACGTGTTGAGGAACGACTTCCTGTTCTTCTGGAGTTACCTTTCAAGCATAAAGCTGTTATGGTGGCGCCTTTTATAGGTGAAGTTTCTCTTAAAAGGTTTTTGCAATCCGGTCAGATAGAAGAAGTATGGTGCGGAGGTGAAAATTATAACGGCGCAAGACCATTACATTATGAATGGGTTAAACGTCTTTCCGATGAATGTAAAGAGGCGGATGTTACTTTTGTCTTTATGGAAACGGGAAATGTTTTCTATAAAAATAACCGGAAAATCGCAACTTTTAACAAAGCTAATCAGGCAAAACTGGCGTATCTTTCCGGCCTTAATTACACAAGTACAACGCCTGTTATTTTTGATTTGCCAAAACGGACTCAGGAGTATAGTCAGATAAATCTTTTTGCGGATATTCAATCTCCTGAAAGAATTGAAAAAGAAAACTGTAAATACTGTTCAATGAGGCATAGATGTATAGGCTGTACACAGTGCGGTAAATGTTAAAATTTTTTGTTCTCTATTGACTTAGAGTCGGCTCCAAGTTGTAAAATGCAATTAACTGGAGGTAGTATATGAAAATTTCAGAAGTAAGTAAAAAATACGATATACCTGTTGATACATTGCGATATTACGAAAAAGCCGGCTTGCTGCCTAATATTCAAAAAAATGCCAGCGGGATACGTGATTATTCAGACTCAGATTGCGAAAGAGTAGAATTTATTAAGTGTATGCGCTCTGCAGGTATGCCTGTGGAGAGATTGAGCAAATATATAAGTTTGTGTCTGCAGGGAGAAGATACTACAGAGGAACGCAGAAATATGCTTATTCAACAGCGTAAAGAACTTATCGAAAAGCGTGATGCAATACAAACTACGATAGACAGATTAGATTATAAAATTGATATATATTATAAAATTCTAAAAGAAAAAGAGAATGCGCTTCACGCAAAAAAATAAATTTTTCGAATGAAATATATTTTTTAAGAAAATATTATGATATACAATAACTGGTTGGTTACAGGAGAGAATATGGAAAATCTAACATTACGAGAAAAACAAATTGTTCCGGTTGCGGCTTTTACTGCAAACGGAGACATTGAAAATTTAAAAAAAGCTTTGAATTCCGCATTGGATAACGGTTTAACTCTTAACGAAATTAAAGAAATTCTTGTGCAGATGTATGCTTACGCCGGATTCCCAAGATGTTTGAACGGTGTAAATGCTGCTATTGCAGTGACGGATGAGCGTTCTAAAAAAGGAATAAAAGATTTGACCGGCGAAGAACCAGAGCAGGCTCCTGCAGAAAATAAGTATGCGGTCGGAAAGTCCAATGTTGAAAAATTATTCGGCGTATCTTCAGCTAAAGCACCATACGAAGTTTTTGCACCGGCAACGGATGTATTTTTGAAAGAACATTTGTTCTGTGACATTTTTGAACGCGGAGTTTTAACCCACAAGGACAGAGAGATTGCAACCGTTTCCGCTCTTGCCTCAATTAAGGGGCTTGAACCGCAATTACAAGCACACATGAACGGTGCGATGAATACAGGTGTTACTGAAGCTCAGGCAAGAGAAATTGTTGATATTATAAAAAATACTGTTGACAATTCGCAGGGCGAAATTGCAGAGCAGGTTTTAGAAAAAGTGTTGGTTTCAAGAAAAAAGTAAAGGAAATTTTATGAAAAAATTATCAATTATTTGTTTATCACTGGCATTGATTATTTCTGCAGCGGCAATGACCGTGCAGGCTAAAGAAAGGAAAGGCAATGATATGAAACAGATAGAAGTTTTTAAAAACGGCTCAATTCCATCAGCAAAGGGACCTGAAGCATGGTTTACCGGTCCGGTAAGGGTTGATTCCGTAATGCCGAACGGGCATGAGTCTAATATTTCACTCGGGCTTGTGACTTTTGAACCCGGTTCAAGAACTGCCTGGCATACACATTCAAAAGGTCAGTTAGTTTTAATAACATCTGGTATCGGGCTTGTCCAGCAGGAGGGCGGAGAGATTATAGAAGTTCATCCGGGGGATGCTGTCTGGTTCCCTGCAAATGTTAAACACTGGCACGGCGCATCAAAAGATGTCGGTATGACACATTATTCAATTATTAACCTGAACGATAATAATTCTGTTGAATGGCTTGAACACGTGACAGATAAAGAATATAACAATAAATAAAATTTTTAAGCCGTATGATTTTTATCATACGGCTTTTTTATTCAGCTAATTTTAATATATTCATCAGATACTTTATAGTGTGCTAAAATTCCTGCATCTGTAAAATATTTTTGGATTAATTCATTGTGCTCTTTGCTCGGAGTGAATTTTTTATTACTTTTTTTCGAAGTTTTGGGTTTAACAAAATGTTTTTCATAATAGCAATGCTTGTCTTTGTATCCTAATTTATTTAACAAAACATTATAGAGTTTTCTGTCATAATAATAAAGCATGAAAAATAGACAATATCCTCTCTCAAGGCTTTGCCGGCATTCAAGGTCAAAGTCTATAAAGTAAAATTTGCCGTCTTCTCCAAGAATAAAATTGTATAAATGGCAGTCTAACAGTTTACCAGAAACACGTTGTGGATTTTCATTATCTTTGTATGTTTCAAATACATAATTTAGTAGTTTTAAAATTACATCAACCTGAAAATCAATTGGCTTGTTTTTTAAGTAATCCCCGACAGTGATGCCTTTTATATATTTTCTTCTGGTTTCTAATGGTATGTGGTGAATAAGAGCATCGTTTTCCGGAAGATTTTTTTCTTTAACGTACGACGAGTTGATATAGATGTCTTCGCCCTCTTTGGAGAGAAATGCATGTCCGATATAATAATTTCTGTCGACGTACTTCCAACAAAATTCGCCATTTTTCAGGCGTTCAATATGCTCTTTATATAATACCGATGTTCTGTCTAGTTTTATTAATTCCAGTATATCTGTTGAAAATCCGTATAATGCGACATAATCCTGAAAAAAATGATAATCAAGATTAAGCACTCCCTTATTAAAAATAAAAATTATATTTTTTTCTCTTAAACAAAATAATTCTTCTTCATCAGCAAGTGCAAGCTGGTTATATAGAATTTGAAGTATATTCCTGTTTAATATAACTGTGCGTCTGTATATTTCGTTTTTAATATCTTTAAATTTCAGTTTTATTCCAAAAAAATTTATAATCTTTCTGGAATTTTCATCTGTTTCGTTGTCAATAGAAAAAATTCTATCTAAAAAGTTTTCAATCATTAGCTCACCAGCGTTAATTTAAATTAATACGTAATTTACATATTTTTTTGATTTCGTAATTTAGTTACAAATGTTTCAAGTCGTTCCAGTGCCAGTTTTAGATTTTCAAGCGAGTATGCGTATGATATTCTTAAGAAGCCCTCTCCGCATTCTCCGAAAGCTGTGCCTGGGACCACGGCAACTTTTTCTTCCTGCAGAAATTTTGTTGCAAATTCTTCACTTGTCATTCCAAACTCTTTTATGCACGGGAATACATAAAATGCTCCGTAAGGCTCAAAGCATTCAAGATTCATTTTTCTGAAAGCATCCATCAAAAATCTTCTGCGTTGATTATATGACTGTCGCATTTCTTCTACGTCTTTATCCCCGTGTTTGAGCGCTTCTACTGCCGCATACTGGCTGGTTGTCGGCGCGCACATTATAGCAAACTGATGAATTTTTGTCATCTGTGTAATAATTTCCTGCGGTCCGCAGGCATAACCAAGCCGCCAGCCCGTCATTGCATAAGCTTTTGAAAATCCGTTTATGAGAATTGTGCGCTCTTTCATTCCCTCAATAGATGCAATGGATATGTGTTTTTCTTTGTATGTGAGCGCCGAATAAATTTCGTCTGACATTACAAGAATATCTTTTTCTTTGATAATTTCTGCAATCGCCTTGAGGTCATTTTCTTCCATAATAGCACCGGTCGGATTATTCGGGTATGGAAGAATAAGAATTTTTGTTCTGTCAGTGATTGCATTAAGAAGTTCTTCCGGTTTAAGGCGAAATTCATTTTCCGCTTTCAGATTTATGATAACAGGTTTTGCACCTGCAAGGACTGCACAGGGTTCGTATGAAACATAAGACGGTTGAGGTATTATGACTTCATCTTCCGGATTAATAATTGCGCGCAATCCTATGTCTATTGCTTCGGAACCGCCTACCGTTACCAGAATTTCACTGTTCGGATTGTATTCAACTCCTTGAGTTCTTTGTATATAATTTGAAATTTCCTGTCTTAAATCTTTCAGCCCGGAGTTTGAGGTATAGAAAGTTTTTCCTTTTTCGAGTGCATAAATGCCCTCATCTCTTATGTGCCACGGAGTATCAAAGTCAGGTTCGCCGACCCCGAGAGATATTGCATCTTTCATTTCACTTACTATATCAAAAAACTTTCTGATACCGGATGGTTTAAGGCCGGTGACTTTTTCAGAGAGAAAATTACGACTCATGGAGTAATAACCTCTCTTTCGTCATTTTTCGGTGTATTGTAAATAGTTCCGTGATCTTTGTATTTTTTAAGAATAAAATGGGTTGCGGTACTCAAAACGCTCTCCAGAGTAGAGAGTTTATCTGATACAAAACCGGCGATTTCTTTAAGAGATTTTTCTTCAAGAGTAATCAAAAGATCATATCCGCCTGAAATCAGGTAAACGGCACGAACTTCCGGATAGTTATAAAGTCTTTCTGCAATTTTGTCAAACCCCTGACCTCTTTGGGGGGTAACTTTGACTTCTATAAGGGCTGTTACTTTTTCTATAGAAGTTTTTTCCCAGTTAATCAGTGTATGATAACCGCAGATGATACCTTCCTGTTCAAGTTTAGTGAGTTCTTTAAGAACTTCTTCTTCTGATGTTCCCAGCAGGACAGCCAGTTCGTTGAACGCGATTCTGCTGTTTTTTTCTAAAATTGTTAATAACTCTTCTCTCATATTTTTCTCCAGCATTTGTAACTTAAATTATATCAGAAAAATCATAATATTTTGTCTAAAATTAAAGTTAAATCTTTTTCTTTTATTATTATATCAGCGTGTTTTTCCAGTATTGGTTTTGCACAGAACGCAATTTTTGTTCCTGCAAATTCAAACATACTCAAATCATTAGCGCCGTCACCTATGGCAATTGTATCGGATTTGGAAACACCTGTCAGAATTTGCAGTCGTTTTAGCATTTCTCCTTTGCTGTTGTTAAACATCATCTCTCCGCCGACTTTGCCCGTCAGAATTCCGTCTTTTTCGTGCAAAATATTGGAAAATTCACAGTCAAGACCGTACTTTTCTTTAAAAGGAATTGTTGCGTTTTTAAAACCACCGGAAAAACATACAACTTTATAGCCTCTGTTTTTCAGTTCCTTAATAGTCTTTTCAGCGCCGTTCATAGCAGGGAGATTTTCGCATATTTTATTAACAGTTGCCGACTGCATTCCTTTTAATAATGAAACTCTGTATTGCAGGCTTTCAAAAAAGTCTATTTCACCGCGCATAGCTTTTCCGGTAATTTCTCGGACTTCTTTGTCAATACCTATTTCCCGCGCGATAATTTCAAGTGTCTCACCCTCCATCAATGTGGAATCAAAATCAAAAACTGCTAATTTCATTTGCGATGGTTTACTCCTGTGCGTTCAGTTTAATGTATTTAGGATTATGAACACCGTCGATTTTGGAAATTTCGTCCAGAACAGAGGAATTAACCTCAGAGTCTATATTGATAACCATTATAGATTCTGTTTCGTGTTTGTCATTTTTCTGAACAACGTTCATAGAGCCGATATTGATGTTATTTTCGCCGATAACTTTTGCGACCTGCGCAATCATTGACGGTTTATTAACGTGCGGAACTATAAGCATGTGTTTTTGCGGACGGATACTTGTTTCGTAATCGTTAATTTTTACGATACGCGGAATATCTTTTGCAACAAGTGCTCCTGCAACGGCTGTTGTACCTTTATCTGTTGTTAGTTTGATAGTCAAAAGCCCTGCAAAGTTGCATTTAACTTTTGAGCGGGAAGATATGATATCAATGCCGCGTTTTTTAGCTAGTACAGGAGCGTTAACGTAGTTAACACCCTCCAGCATTGCAGAGAGAACGCCTTTCAACACTGCAACTTCCAGCGGTTGAATATCTAAATCGGCAAGGTCGCCCTGTGCTGTTATTTCTATTGATTTAATCATTCCGTCTGCAATTTGCATTCCCAGTTCGCCTGAATTTTCCGCAATTTGCATATAATCTTTGACCGGTTCAAGTTTATCAGGACGCAGGGATGGAATATTCACCGCAGAAGATGCCGAACCTCCTGAGAGAACTTCTTTTATTTGTTCCGCCACATCAACGGCAACATTTATTTGTGCTTCCTGAGTGCTTGCACCGAGGTGCGGTGTTAATACTATATTCCCGTCGCAATGGATTAAAGGACATTCTTTTATGTCAGGTTCATTTTCGTATACATCAATAGCCGCGCCTGCAACATGACCGTTTTCAATTGCGTCTTTAAGATCTTTTTCGTTTATTATTCCGCCGCGTGCACAGTTTACGAGTCTGACACCTTTTTTCATCTTAGAAATTGTGTCTTTGTTAATCATATTAATAGTATCTTTGTTTTTAGGTACGTGTACGGTAATAAAATCGCATTTACTCCAGAAATCATCAAGATTTGGAACATATTCACCGCCCATTTTTTCTACGATTTCTTTAGATGTAAACGGATCGTATACAACAATTTTCATACCCAGAGCAAGTGCTACTTCCGCAACGTGTGTGCCGATTTTGCCGAGTCCAATGATTCCGAGAGTTTTTTTATAGAGTTCTGTACCTGTAAATTTTGATCTGTCCCAGTTGCCGGCTTTTGTAGAAGTTGCGGCAGGGGCTATATTTCTTGCCATTGCAAGCATAAGGGCAATGGTGTGTTCTGCTGCTGCCATTGTGTTTCCGTCAGGTGAGTTTACAACTATTATTCCTTTTTGCGTTGCGGCATCAACATCTATATTGTCAACGCCAACACCTGCACGGCCTATGATTTTAAGATTTTTGCCGGCATCTATTATTGCTGATGTTACTTTGGTCTGGCTTCGAACCATCAGTGCGTCATAGGCAGGTATAATTTTTATTAATTCTTCTTCTGTCATTGTTGGCAAAAAATCTACCTGTGCGGCTTTTTCGATAATTTTGCCGGCTGATTCATTTATTTTATCTGTAACTAAAACTTTCATTAAATACCCCGTTCTTTTATTTATTTAAATTAGTAATAAGTGCCTGCAAGCCTGCACCTATGGTAAACTTGTGCCCCAATTTTTGCAGTGTTGCTTCAAGTGCACCGACCGATGCAATTAAATCTCTGTCACAGACAAAACCGAGTGTTCCCATTCTGAAAATTTTATCTTTAAGCTGGTTTTGACCGTTTGCGACTTCAATATCATAATCTTTTTTGAGAGTTTTTCTTATATCAGGAACAGTAATTCCATCCGGCGGCAGAATTGAGGTTATAGCATAACTTGCATTTTCATCCTGCGGAACAAGAAGCTGTAAGTTCAGCGCGCGTATTGCTGCTCTAAGAGCCATTGCATGACGTTTATGGCGTGCGTTTACATTTTCTATTCCTTCTTCTTTAATCATTTTCAAAGCGGTATTTAATCCGACGATAAGGTTAACTGCCGGTGTGTAAGGTGTCGTATCGCCTTGAACAGCTTTTCTGTGTGCTGCCCAGTCAAAGTAAAAACTCGGATGTTTGCACTGTTCGTATACTTTCCAGGCTCTTTCGTTTGCAGTTAGAAATGCTAGACCCGGAGGTATCATAAAGCCTTTTTGTGAGCCTGATACAAGTACATCTATTCCCCATTCGTCAGGTTTGCACGGCATTGCACAAACGCTTGTTACTCCGTCTACTACGGATAATGCTCCGTGTTCTCTGATGATTGAGCATAATGTTTTGACATCGTTTGCCGCACCTGTTGATGTTTCGCTGTGTGTCAGTGTTACAAGTTTAATTTCTTTATTAGTATCTTCTTCCAGACGTTTTTTCAAAACTTCCGGATTTATGACTTCACCTGCGGCAACCTCAATTTTTTCAACAATAGCTCCGCGGGATTCTGCAATTTTTGCCCAGCGGTTTCCAAAATTTCCGATTACAAGGGATAAAACTTTATCACCCTCATTTACGAGGTTTTCCAGTGCCGCGCACATTGCGCCTGTACCGCTGGAGGTGAAAATAAATACGTCATTTTCTGTTTGGAATACGTATTTAAGGTTTGCATAAACCTCTTTCAGTATAGAGGAGAATTCCGGACTTCTGTGTCCTATCGGATGTTTTGCAATATCTAACATTACGGATTCCGGTACAGGTGTTGGTCCTGGAATCATTAAAAAAGTTTTGTCTTTCATATAATCTCCTCCTCTTTACCAGTTTTATTATTACATATATTACCTTGATGTACCATTTATTCATAAAACTATATAATTATCAGTGAAAAAATTAAAATTTATGTTAATATGTTTTTATCGGGGAGATTTTTTTGCTCTTCATTAATTTCTAATTGATTTAGTCGGAAAAATTTTAATTTTTGGGGATTTTAATTAATGTTTACAGGTAAACTTTTTAGTTCTGAAACTGTTAATAACGGCAGACAGCCGGCTTTTGATTTATGTAAGACGATTTGCATTGTTTTGATGATATTATGCCATGTTTTTTATGTTGTAAAATTTACAAACACTCCATCACTGACAGCATCATTCCTTGCGCATAATCTTGTAAGGCTTCTTGGCGCACAGTTTTTTATGTTTAGTATGGGGATGGGACTTGCTTATACAAGAAATGATTCTGCTAAATGCTGTTTTAAACGTGGAGTCATTCTTTTACTTTCCGGATATTTTCTTAATTTTTTAAGAGAAATTTTGCCGTGGATGGTTTGCGGAAGTTATCCTATGTTCAGCAGTATTCTGGCTCATGATAAATTTTTGATGCTTATAAGCGGTGATATTTTACAATTTGCAGGTCTTGCATTTTTATTTTTTGCTCTTGTGAAATATCTTAAATGGACAAACTGGACTATTTTAATTGTTACAATTATTCTTACAGCAATCGGTGCCTTTTGTACAAACGAAATTACCGTGAAGCTTACTGCTGATAATTTTTATTATTCTTTTATCGGGCTGTTTATACCGATTAAGAATTTTACGGCAAGCAGTTATGTGTGTTTTTCGTTTTGCAACTGGATAATTTATCCTGTTACGGGCTGGCTTTTCGGTAAACTTTTAAAACGCTGTACAAATCCGGATAAATTTTATCTGTATTTGCTCGGTATATCGGTTCCGTTATTGCTTCTTGCGTGGTCTGCGTTTGATGCCGCAGGTAAAAATATGTGGTTGATTTTAATGAATCCGCTGGTTTATCACCAGCAAAATCCGGTTATTCTTGCTGTTTATATGAATATTATTGCAGTTGCTGTCAGTCTGGCGCATATATTCTCATGTTATTTTTCTAAATTCAGGTTCTGGGGTATTATAAAACATTTCAGCAGTGAACTTCCTACTTTGTATATTGTTTCTTGGGTTATTATCGGCTGGATTGGTGCATGGCTTAAAATGAACCATAAATTTTTAACCAAAGATATGGATAATATTTTCTGGTTGTTTGTGATAGTGCTGGTGCTTTCTGAAGTTTATATTACTTTTAAAAATGTCTTGAAAAAAAAGAGAAATTCTCAGGGGTAATCTGTTTGTTTTAAATTATTCAAATTTTGTTAGTTCGGATACCGTTGTTTCCAGTACACTTGCAAAATCAATAAGGGTATCCAAAGACGGTTTTGAAAATGCAACTTCAATTTTTCCCATAAAATTCAGTGATATATTCATTTTGTCCGCAAGTGCCTGCTGCGTTAGTCCAAGTTCTTTGCGTCTTTTTTTGATGTTTTTCCCTAAATTTTTATAGAAAACTTCATTCATACGTACAGTCTATACGTAAATTTTTGTAAATTATACGTACAGATAGTACGTAAATATACTATAATATTTCAGGTAAGGAGAATATATATGAAAAGAGCATTTACATTGGCAGAAGTTTTAATAACTATCGGGATTATTGGCGTGGTTGCATCGTTAACTATTCCGACACTGATAAGTAATAATCAAAAGAAAGTTATGACAGCGAGGAATAAGAAGTTTGTTAGTTCTATAAATCAAGCTGTTTTACGCTCTACGATAGACAATGAACAACCTGCGCAATGGGTTTCTTCAATTATTTACCATGATAAAGATTCTCTTTATGATTGGTTTGACAAATATATTATGCAGTACATGCTGGTTCTGAAAAATTGTCGTAAAAATCCAAAGGAATGCATTGCTGAATATAAATATTGTATGTTGGACAGTTGTATTGCGCCATCAAATGGCTCTAATGTCCTGTATGTTTTTAATGACGGGAGTATGATTACAGCACTCACCGGCGGGGGTGTAAATAATGATACCGGAATGACAACCGGATTAACTATTCATATAAGATTTGATGCAAACGGATATGCAAAACCTAATTATATGGGAAAAGATATATTTGTATACAGATTTACAATAAATAAAAATAAATTTTATTTGGAATGTGATAATCATAAAAGTGTGACTGGCGGAACAGTATCTTCATCTTCTACACGGGAGGATTTAATTGAAGCTTGTGCCACAAATCCGCAAACATGTACATGTCTTTTGATGCGTGATAATTATGAATTTAAAGATGATTACCCGTTTAAATTATAAAAATTAATTTCTTAAAGTTGCATTCGGGACATATTGATGCAAAATTTCTATTATCTGTTGAAATTCTTCGTTTGTGTACGTTGTTTCGTTCCTGAGAGTTTCATCAAGCAGTTTAGATGGAATAAATTTTTGTAAGTAATATCGTTTTGCGCCTTTAATTAACTGTCCGATATGTTCAAAATTCTCAAATGAAAGCTGTGACTTAACCACAGTAGTACGGAATTCATAATCAATTCCGGAGTTCATTATAATATTTATACTTTCCTGAATTTTCTTTGTGTCAACTTTAATTCGTGTGATTTCAGAATATTTTTCCGGCGGTGCTTTGATATCCATCGCTATGTAGTCAAGATGCGGCAAAAGTTTTTTTAATTTTTCCGGAAAATATCCGTTTGTGTCCAGTTTTACGAGAAATCCAAGTGTTTTGATTTCTTTAATAACGTCTTCCAAATCATTCTGAATGCATGGCTCGCCGCCTGTAATTACGACTCCGTCAAGTTTGCCTTTTCTGCTATTTAAAAAATCAAAAAGAGCAGGCAGTGTCCATACCTGCTCTTTTGAATTTATCAGTTCCGGATTGTGGCAGTAACCGCAGCGAAAATTGCATCCTTGAGTGAATACAATGGCGCTTATTTTATCGGGAAAGTCCAGCAGCGAAGTTTTTTGTACTCCTCCTATCTGCATTGGCATTCCTCTATTTCAAAGGTTTTTCTGTCAGAAAATTCTTTTTTCTTTCCTTTATTCCACTGATTGACAGGTCTTATGTAACCTACAACACGGGAATAAACTTCACAGCTCTCACCGCATTCGGGGCAGGTGAAATGTTCGCCTGAAATATATCCGTGATTCGGACAGGTGCTGAAAGTTGGTGAAAATGTAAAGTATGGCAGACGATAATTATTACAAATCTTTTTGACCAGATTTTTCATTGTTTCAATGTTTTGAATTCTTTCGCCGGCATAAATATGGACAACTGTGCCACCTGTGTATTTGGTTTGTAAATCATCCTGATGGTCAAGCACCTCAAATATGTCATCAGAATAGTTTACAGGCAGTTGGGTTGAATTTGTATAGTACGGGTATCTTTCTTTATCCAGTTTTGCCAGTCTGTAAGATGTTCCCTCGCCCGGGGTTGCTTCCAGATTATAGTTATTACCTGTTTCTTTTTGGAATTCAACAATTTTTGCTCTCATAAAATCCATTACTTCTAGTGCAAATTGTTTTCCTGCAGGCGTTCCGATATCTTCTTTCAACAAATTCAAGCAGGCTTCGTTCATACCTATCAGGCCTATTGTTGAGAAATGGTTTTTCCAGTAGACCCCAAAGCGGGCTTTTATATCTCTTAAATAGAATTTTGTGTAAGGATAGAGGTCTTTGTCCGTCAAATCTTCCAGAAGTTTACGTTTAATTTCAAGGCTTTCTTTTGCTACTTCCATTTTAGCGGAAAGTTTTTCAAAGAATTCACCTTTTGTTTTAACATTTGCTCCGATTTTTGGAAGATTGAGGGTTACAACGCCAACAGAACCGGTCAGCGGGTTAGAGCCGAATAGTCCGCCGCCGCGGTATTCCAGCTCTCTGTTATCTATTCTTAATCTGCAGCACATAGAGCGGGCATCTTCCGGCGACATGTCTGAATTTATAAAGTTTGAGAAATACGGAATGCCGTATTTTGCTGCCATTTCCCATAGCCCGTTTATGTTTTTATTATCCCAGTCAAAGTCTTTGGTTATATTGTATGTAGGGATAGGGAAAGTGAATACTCTGCCGGAATTGTCGCCTTGCATCATAATTTCGAAGAACGCTTTATTCAGCATATCCATTTCAGTCTGAAATTCTTTGTAAGTTGCCTCCATCAATTCTCCGCCGATAATTACAGGTTGTTCTGCGTAATATGATGGCACCGTTAAATCCATAGTTATATTTGTAAAAGGTGTTTGAAAGCCTACACGAGTCGGAACATTCATATTAAATATAAATTCCTGCATTGCCTGTTTAACCTGTTCGTATGTCAGGTTATCATATCTTATGAAAGGTGCAAGCAGGGTGTCAAAGTTTGAAAATGCCTGTGCACCGGCTGCTTCTCCCTGCATAGTGTACATAAAGTTTACAATCTGTCCGAGTGCGGTTCTGAAATGTTTTGCAGGCGCGCTTTCTACCTTACCTTTTACTCCTGTAAATCCCTCTGTTAATAAATCTTTTAAATCCCATCCTACGCAATATACTGAAATTATATTCAAATCATGAATATGGATATCTCCGTTAAGATGCGCATTTTTAATGTGCGACGGATAAATTTTGTTCAGCCAGTATTGCTTGCTGATTTCTGATGCAATGTAGTTGTTAAGTCCCTGAATTGAGTAAGACATGTTGGAATTTTCGTTAACTTTCCAATCAAGTTGTTTCAGATAATTGTCAACCAGAGCAATATTGTCATCCTTATTGCTTAAAACGGTGTTTGACATGTAACTCTTTTTTGCAGTTTCCAAATTGACAACATTTGCGTTGTTTGAATAAATAGTATTGTTCATAAAAAAAGTCTCCCAGATTTCCGTGGTAACATCAACCAAAATAAGCATTCCGACTGTAACGGCTGCGGTCCAGTGAGGGATTTTCACCCATGCTTTCCTTAAATTGGTAATTATAATTTTAATTCTCTTTTGAATCTTTGTCAACAAATCTTTAGGATGATTTATTCATCAAAAGAAAATGATGGATTTTTATATTAAAATTAAATTATAAAGTAAGAGATGAGGGGCATAGTTTATGGATAATCGTGAAATTTTGTCATTAATGGTTGAAGATTATAAAAAAATTGATGAAGTTGAAGCAATTGTTCTTGGCGGTTCTTCAACAGTAAATACATCTGACAGCCGTTCTGATTTTGACATATATATTTACTGGCGCGGCAAAGAACCGGCTGTTGAAATACGCCGTCAAATTGCGGAAAAATATTCTGATAATCCCGAAGTGGACAACCATTATTTTGAAACAGGTGACGTTTACTATTTAAGAGAAACCGGCAAGCCGATAGATATTATGTACCGTTCAACTGACGGAATTGAAGCAAATATTAAATGGGTCTGGGAAGATTGTAATGCAGGTCTGGGGTATACTACATGTTTTGTTGATAATGTTAATAAATCAGAAATATTATTTGACAGAAACGGGTGGTTTAAAAATCTTCAGGAAAAAACAAAAACTCCTTATCCGGAAAAATTAGCTGAAAATATAATTAAGAAAAATTTTGCATATTTAAAAGACGTGATGTTTTCATATTATGACCAGTTGAAATCAGCTGTCGAACGTGAGGATTTTGTGAGTGTAAACCACAGAAGCGCTGCATTTATCGCAAGTTGTTTTGATATAATTTTTGCAAAAAATAAAATCCTGAATCCGGGAGAGAAAAAACTTGTTGAGTTTGCTTTAAAAAATTGTGAGATTTTGCCTGAAAATTTTGAAAAAGATATTAATACTCTGGCTGTCGGAATTGTCTCTGAAAGACTGGCTGCAGCTGAAAATCTGGTTGAAAATCTCCGCAAGTTTTTACAAATTTGACATAGACTTAACTCCTGGCGATAAAATGTAACTATAGTTTAAAATCAGGAGGAAGTAACTAATAAAAAGACGTGAATTTATTATAAATTCCGCATTAGCTGTCGGCGGGACGGCATTACTTGCAGGATGCGGAGAAAAAAAGATAATTAAATCCGAAAATCAGGTTGCACGACGTAAATATAAAGATATTGAAGTGCCGCTTCTTGCCCTCGGATGCATGCGGCTTCCTATGCAGGGCGACGAAGTTGATATGCAGGAACTTGAACGTATGGTTGAATACTGTATGCAGCACGGCGCAAATTATTTTGATACTGCGTATATGTATGTTGACGCAAAATCTGAAATTGCTATCGGAAAAGTTTTGAAAAATTATAAGCGCGAAGATTTTATTCTTGCGGATAAAAGCCCTATTTACAAAATGTCTTCACGTGAAGATGTAAGGAAAATATTTGAAGAACAGTTGAAAAAATGTCAGGTTGACCACTTTGATTTTTATATGGCTCATAATATCAACAAAAATACATTTGATATTTACAAACAGGTTGAAATGTATGACGAGCTTTTAAAATTAAAACAGGAAGGAAAATTTAAATATTTAGGTTTTTCATTCCACGGAACTCCGGATATTTTGAGAGAAGTCGTAAAAGACCACAAATGGGATTTTGCGCAATTGCAGATTTCTTTGGATAACCCAAATTAAAACTAAAATGAAACAGGAAAAGTTATTTGAGGACGATAGCGCGAGCGTATGCGAGACGCGTGTTCCGAAAATAATTTTTCCTGTTTATTATTGTAATTAAATATTATTTATTTTCGCTGTTTTCTTCTTCTGCGGATTTTTGAGCGTTTTTGAATTCCTGTTTAGCTTTACCTAGTGATTTTGCAAGCTCCGGTATTTTTTTTGATCCGAAAAGCAATAGTATTATCACTAATATTAGAAGTATTTAAGTAATTCCCAATGACATATTGCACCTCTCTTTTTAATCAAAATTATAGCAAAAAAGGCAGAGAATATAAAATATTTTCATATCTTCTGCCTTTAATTGTTACTCTGTTATTATTTCAGATATTCTTTGTAGAAAGCTTCAATTTTGTCAAACGGAATTTTTTCAAGATTATCGTATAAGTCAACGTGGTTTGCTCCGTCAACAATTAATAATTCTTTGTTATCTCCTTTTAATTTTTTGAAAGCATCTTCTCCAAAGTAGCGGCTGTGAGCTTTTTCACCGTGCACGATTAGTACTGCGCTTTTAATTTCGTCACTGTATGCTAAAATCGGCATATTAATCAGTGACAGAGTTGATGTTGTATTCCAGTTGCCGTTTGAATTAATTGAACGTTCGTGGAAACCTCTCTTGGTTTTGTAGTAACCGTAGTAATCCTGTACAAACTGAGGCTCTTCCCCTGTTAATTTGTCAGGCAGACCTGCTGCTTTTGCATAAGTTCCGTTTTTGAAATCTTCGGTTCTCTGTTTGTTGAGTGTTTGTTTTAATTCATAGCGTGCATTTTCATCCATTGAATCAAAATATCCTCTTGCACTGACGCGTGTCATATCATACATTGTTGATGCAACGGTTGCTTTAATTCTTGTATCCATTGCCGCTGCATTCAAACCGAAGCCGCCAAAGCCGCAAATTCCGAGAATCCCTATTCTTTCAGGATTAACGTCTTCCCTGTTACTCAGAAAATCAACGGCAGCACTGAAATCTTCCGTATTAATATCAGGTGATGCAACGTTTCTCGGCTCTCCGCCGCTTTCGCCCGTATATGACGGATCAAATGCAAGTGTTACAAAACCGCGTTCCGCAAGTGTTTGTGCATACAGCCCTGATGCCTGTTCTTTTACTGCTCCGAACGGACCTGAAATTGCAATTGCAGGCATTTTTTCTTCCGGTTTTACTTTTGGTGTATATAAATCACCTGTTAATTTAATCCCGTATCTGTTTTGGAAATGTACTTTTTCCACAGTAACTTTGTCACTTTTAGGGAATACTTTGTCCCAGTTGTTCTCTTTTGCCATAACTGAACCTCCTGTTAATAATATAAATGAAATAACATAAGCTAATAATTTTTTCACAGCGCCTCCTTTTTTTTATACATTTGTCAGACAGAAATGATTTTGAATACAATCTAAAACCGTTTCTGCGTAAATATCGTGTTTGCCGTAGAAAATATGTGACGCATCCGTCACTTCTATAACACGGTTATGTTCAGGCGTTTTTGTCCACGAATTCAATGTTTCCATAAATCCTTTAGGACTGTCGCCTGTTACGGAATCTTTCGACCCAATGATGAAAGCTCCGCTGCATTTTATGTTGTATAGAGAATTGGTTTCTCCTTTATGGCTTAGTACAGGGCAGTTTTTGAGATTATCAGCATTATGAAACCCTAAAACTGCATTCGCTGTCATCGGTGAAAATCCTCCGAATAAAAACGGTAAAATATCATCTCCTCTGCCTGAGTCAACCCAGGATTTTGCCATATCAAAACATTTATCAATATTAGGCATTACATCCCACCAGTGCATAATATCCACGGGAGAAGATACAATAAAATAGTCCACAAAGTCATCCGGAGTGTTTCCGAGGTAGTGGATAATTTTGTTTGACCCGAGTGAGTGTCCGCCCAGAATTATATTTTTAAATCCCATTTCTTCTTTTGCATATTTAACGTAGCTTTCAACATCTTCGTAAACCATGTTAAAATCATCGTTAAATGTTCCTGCATGTCTTTGTTTGCCTGTTGAAAAGTCGCTGTATGCAAAGCAGGAAAAAGAATCATGAGCGTGCGCAATTATGCATGTAATTCCGTTTTCACTAAATAAATTTCCGGTAGTGTATAAAAGTTCGTTTTGAAATACATTTGAGCATATTCCTGTAAGCATTACAAAAACCGTATCGTTTGTATTATCTCCGAATATTGCGCCTTTAAGCTCAAGTCCCCGCGGGGTAACTACTTTTAATATGTCCATTTTTTACTCCTTTTAATACCAACCGAACAGTGTTCTGTTACTGTTTAAGGTGTCTATTGCTTTCATGTCGTTGTCATTAAGGTTAAAGTCAAAAATATCAAAATTTTCTTTTAATCTGTTTGATTTTGACGATTTCGGTATTGCTGAAATTCCGGATTGTATAAGATATTTTAATCCTATTTGTGCCGGCGTTTTATCGTATTTTTTACCTGTTTCCGCTAAAACAGGATTGTTAAAGAAATTATTTTTCCCGCAGGCAAAAGGGCTCCACGCCTGCATATGTGTTCCGTATTCTGCCAGAACTTCCTGCAAATCTTTCTGTCTGTAAAATACATGGCATTCAACCTGATTTACTGCCGGAATTATTCCGCAGTTTTTGATGAAATCCAGATATTGGTTTTTATTAAAGTTTGAAATTCCAATTGCTTTTATCTTGCCTGAATTTACTCCCTCTGTCATTGCTCTGTACATTGCAAGGCTTTGACTGTAAGGCTCATGGATGAGCAGCAAATCAATATAATCTGTTTGCAGGTTATTTAACGATTTTTCTATATCTGATTTTGCTCTTTCATAACTTGTACTTGGGGAATACAATTTTGTTGTAATGAATAAATTTTTTCTGTCGTAGTGCTTTATGGCATTACCGACATATTTTTCATTGGCGTACATTTGTGCGGTATCAATGAGGGTATAGCCAATTTCAATTGCTTCTGATATACACTTTTCGCATTCGTTTCCCTGAAGTGTATATGTTCCTAATCCTAATAAAGGCATTTTTATGTTATTGTTCAGTGTGACAAATTCCATTTATTACTCAGCCTCTTGTTTTCGTAAGTTAAAAATTAAATAATCCAGACAATCAATCATTTTCTGGTATTTGTGGAGTGAATCCAATAACTTTATCCTGTGTTGTGCAAGTAATTTCAGCTGCTCAGGACGTTGCAGGCAGAAAAATTTTTCAATAGTTTCGCTGTTGCAGCCTGCATCTTTCAGATTTTGTAGAATTTTTTCATCTTTTTTGTCAAATTTCATTGTATATTTAGTTCCTATATATATTATCCACTATTTTTTATAAAATAGCAAATACTTATATTACATAAGTAAATATGCTTGACAGGCATATTTGAAGTGTGTATTATAATTACATAAGGAGAGTATATGGAAATAAGAGTTTTGAAATATTTTCTTACAGTAGCAAGAGAGGGGACAATTACCGGAGCTGCGAATTCTCTTCATCTTACCCAGCCGACTCTTTCAAGGCAGCTTATGGATTTGGAAAAAGAACTCGGGCATAAATTACTAATAAGAGGAAAGCATAATGTTTCTCTAACCCAGGAGGGTATGATTCTCAGAAAACGAGCCGAAGAAATTGTTGATATGGTTGAAAAAACAGAGTCAGAATTTCAATCAATAACTGATATCGTAAGTGGTGATATTTACATAGGCGGCGGCGAATCTGATTGTATGAAATATATTGCGGAAATTATAAAAGAAATTCAAACTGACTATCCCGATATAAAATTCCATATTCACTCCGGAAACGCAGAGGATGTTACGGAAAAACTGGATAAAGGTCTTTTAGATTTCGGAGTTTTAATTCAGCCTGTGGATTTGTCAAAATATGATAACCTCTCGCTTCCTGCTAAAGATGTTTGGGGAGTTGTTATGAGAAAAGATTCGCCGCTTGCCCAAAAAGAATATATAGAACTTTCTGATTTATACGGCTTGCCGTTGATTAATTCAAGGCAGGCAATGAGAAAGACTTCTTCTAAAAACGAATTTATTGAATGGTTTAACGGTGAATTTGAAAAATTAAATACAGTTGCAACGATTAATCTTGTATATAATGCTGCAGTTATGGTAAAAGCCGGTATTGGATATGCAATAACTCTGGATAAGCTTGTCGATGTATCAAAAGAAAGCGAATTATGTTTTCGTCCGCTAAAGCCTTGTCTTGAATCAAGGTTGGATATTGTATGGAAAAAGTATCAGGTATTTTCACCTGCGGCAACTCTATTTCTTGAGAAACTTAAAGAAAGATTTTCATGTTAAGTTGTTTTTTGTGTGAAATAAATCAGATTGACATATTCTTATATTGGTATTATAGTACCAATATACTAAATATAATGGAGTGATAATATGATTAATATTTCAGAAGCAGCAGCAATCGCTATGCATTCAATGATTTATATGGCAAACAGAAAAGACGAAGTTCATTCTTTAAAAGAAATAGCCGGGTATTTTGGAATTTCAGCAAACCATCTGTCTAAAGTGTTACAACAGTTGGTAAAGAGCAAATATCTTATATCTGTTAAAGGTCCTAAAGGAGGCTTTTGCTTAGCTACAGGTAAGGAAAAAGCCACACTTATGGAAATTTGTGAGGTTATAGACGGCAAGTATACCCCTAAAAATTGTCTGTTTGAGTCTAATCATATAAAATCGTGCTGCTGTATAATGAAGCCGATGATATCTAAAATCAATGAAACTTTTGTTGATTTTATGACGGGTCATACTATTAATGAGATGAAGTTATAGGAGAATGTTTATGAGTATGTTTTGTTTTCAATGTGAGCAGACTGCAGGCGGAACCGGCTGTACAAAAGCAGGCGTGTGCGGTAAACAAGCCGATACAGCAAATCTGCAGGATGAATTAACTAATGCAGCAATAAAATTGGCTAATTGT
Source organism: Candidatus Gastranaerophilales bacterium (assembly GCA_944323595.1). Classification (GTDB taxonomy): domain Bacteria; phylum Cyanobacteriota; class Vampirovibrionia; order Gastranaerophilales; family Gastranaerophilaceae; genus CALUVN01. The sequence goes on from CALUTF010000007.1 coordinate 68,301, forward strand.
ATGCAGGAATCACCTGAAAATACAGAATTAATTATAGAAAGTCTGTTTACTGCCGTGACAAATGTGAATTTTGACAATAACGCAATTAAAGAATTAACAAATAAAGTTAATGATAGGATAAACTGCGATTTTGAATTTGATGTGAATAATATTTGGACAGGTAATGAAGATATAAGAAGTTTGAAATCTTTAATTCTTTTGGGGCTTCGCGGGGTTGCTGCGTATGCTTATCATGCAAGAATTCTGGGGCATAAAGACGAAACTGTTGATAACTTCTTTTATGAAGCATTGCGTGGAATTTCAAAAGATTTGTCTGCGGAAGAATTGCTTGCTCTTGTGCTTAAAACAGGAGAGGTTAATTTTAAATGTATGGAACTGCTTGATAAAGCTAATACTGTAACTTACGGGAATCCTGTACCAACAAAGGTTTCAACCGAGATTGAAAAAGGCCCGTTTATAATTGTTACGGGGCACGATTTACACGATTTGGCAATTTTGCTGGAGCAGACAAAAGATAAAGGAATTAATATTTATACCCACGGGGAGATGCTGCCCTGCCATGCATATCCTGAATTGAAAAAATATCCGCACTTAAAAGGTAATTTTGGTACTGCCTGGCAAAATCAACAAAAAGAGTTTGATAACGTTCCGGGAGCTGTTCTTTTCACAACAAACTGTATTATGCCGGTGAAAGACAGTTATAAGGATAGGGTATTTACAACCGCACTTGTTCATTATCCTGAATGTATTCATATCGGTTCAGACAAGGATTTTACACCGGTAATAGCAAAGGCACTTGAGCTTGGCGGTTATAAAGAAAATCAAAAAATGACTGGTATAAACTGCGGTAATATTTTAACAGTCGGTTTTGGACATAATACTGTGCTTTCTGTGGCTGATAAGCTTATAGATGCTGTTAAAAACGGTGCATTAAAACATATTTTTCTTGTCGGCGGCTGTGACGGTGCAAAGCCCGGACGTAACTATTATACTGAATTTGTTAAACAAGCACCTGCAGATACTCTGGTTTTAACTCTGGCTTGCGGCAAATACAGATTTAATGACCTTGATTTAGGTGACATTAACGGCATTCCGCGACTTCTGGATATGGGGCAATGTAATGATGCGTATTCTGCAATAAAAGTTGTACTTGAACTTGCAAAAGCTTTTGATTGCAGCGTGAATGAACTTCCGTTGTCACTTGTCCTATCCTGGTATGAGCAAAAAGCTGTTTGTATTTTACTTACACTTTTATATCTCGGAATTGAAAATATTCGTTTGGGTCCGACATTACCGGCTTTTGTCTCTCCGAATGTTTTAAATATTCTTGTTGATAATTTTAAGATAAAACCTATTACAACACCGGAGCAGGACTTAAAGGAGATTTTAGAATGATAACCGGAGTTATTGACTTAAGAGATATTGAATATAAAGAAGAAATTACAAAAAAACTTGTATTTGATAATGAGCAGAGTTCACTTACTCTGCTCTCATTCAAAAAGGGCAATGAACGTTCACTGCATTGTGATAAGCTGGATGAGGTTGCACAGATTATAGAAGGAGCCGCAGAAGTTACAGTTGGAAAAACAGTACATAGATTAATTGCAGGTCAAATGATTGTTATGCCGGCTAACATTCCGCACGGATTACGTGCAGTCGAAGATACAAAAATGCTTCTTCTTCGTCCTAAACATACGCATTGACATGTGTTAGTTATCAAATATTTTTATTAATTATCAAAAAGAGTATTCTTTCATCTTTCACATATTTTACCGATAAAATTTAAATTATTACTTATGGTTTCTAGTTCTAAACTTTTATTTTTAGTGACGTCGTAGAGATTAGGAATCTTATTTTTTATCATCTCATCAAGCTGTTTATCAATTTTAGCGGAGGAATGTTCAGTAATAACAAAATTCCAGTTATAATTTTTAATTATTTTTTCATTAATACTATTTTTAGACCCGTGATGCGGGAGCGTGAAAACGCCGACTTTGTTAAAGATGTTTTCATAAAAACTTGTAAATCTTTTATATAAATTTTCGTCTTTAAGATTTGAATCACCTGTATGCAGCCAGCCTACATTATCACTCCAAAAATTATACAAATTACACCAGCTCGGATAGGTGCACAAAAAATTAGTTAAATATTCGTGCCCCGATTGAAATCCCAAATTGTGTAATTCATCGTATTTGGTCATAGGACCGGAGTATAGAGATAAGGATATTAAATTTGCAAAAGAATTATCTCCATCAATCTTGGAAACTTTTATGTTTTTTATACATTTAATCAGTTTTTGTATCAAAGCTCTTGCTGAGGGTAAATCTCCGTTTAACGTATATTGCTCGCTTAATTGCTGTAGTTCTTGATCATTTGTATTAGTGAGGATTGTATCCCATATTTTGTTTAATTTTTCTGTGTGTGCTGAATATGTTAAAAGTATCCAGTTTAGATCTTTTGCTCCGAATTTCAGGGTAAAAAGTTTTATAAATTTACTATTAATTTCATCATGTTTTAAATCAATGTCAGTATGTTGATAATTTGCAAGGTTAACTCTGAAAGAGCTGTCGAGGTGTCTTACAGGGGAATACTGTGATTCATAGTCATCCGATTTAATCCAAATAGTATAAGGTCTGCTTAAAAATTTCAAATACCTTTCGATGTTGGTATCAGGACTGTCATTATTAATGTTTTCTATAGCCCCAAACAAAAGTTTATCTCTGTCGCTTTTGTATGGTAAAACTACAACAGTGTCTTTAAAGATTTCTAAATCAACCAAATCTAACACATCATTAATATGATCTTTATGAAAATGAGAAATGAATAAGATATCAATGGGGTTAGGATTTTTTTTATAATATTTTAAAAATTCTGTTTTACTTAATCCGCAATCATAAATATAATTAAATTGAGTTTTTTCTATTTCCAGTTTACCAGTATGAAAAGACTTATTTTTATATCCGTGCTGAGTTTGCGTAACTTTAAAATTATCGGTCATTGAATATGTAAAAATAATCAGTTCCTCTATTTTACCAGAAGCGATACTCCTTGTAATACTAAAAAAACGGAGAAGATGGGATTCGAACCCATGATGCAGATTACTCCACATAACACCTTAGCAGGGTGCCGCCTTCAGCCTACTCGGCCACTTCTCCATTTATTATATTTTGTCATGGCATTATTTTTTATGCCCTCTTTAGCCTTATGATAACACAAATATTTTTTTTTGAAAATCTTTGAAAAAAAACTTTTTGAGTTTATAATGTTCTTATCAAAGGAAATTAAGAGAAGAGGTATATATATTATGATAGAAATGAAAGTTATGGGGATTGCGCTGGATACAAGAACAGGGTCACCTATTGTTGTTCTGCACGATAAGGCTAACAGAAAGGCGCTGCCAATCTGGATTGGTTCTGCTGAAGCCAGTGCTATTATCAGAAAGATAGAAAATCTCACTGTAGCCAGACCTATGACTCATGATTTGATTATTAATATTATTGAAAAAACAGGTTACACTCTTGATAGAGTTGAAATTAACGATGTTGAGAAAGAGACTTACTATGCAACTCTTTATCTGGTGGATGAAAACGGTAAAACCGTAGAAATTGATTCCCGTCCGTCTGATGCTATTGCTGTTGCTATACGTGTTGACGCCCCTATTTTTGTAACGGCGAATGTTATTTCAAGCGGCTCTGTCTCTACTGACAGTGCTAAGGATGAAGAAGAAGCTCAGGAATTCAAAAATTTTGTCCAAAGTCTTAAACCCTCCGACTTTGAAAAACTTCTAAAAGATAATGACCACCACGAAAGCGATCAATAAAGATTTTAATGATTTTATTGTAAAAAGCCGGCTTATTGCCGGCTTTTTACATAGCTGGTTACTGTTCTCTGTGAGCTCTGTTTTCTTCCATTATTTCTTTTGCCCTGGCAAAAGTTTCTGGGAAATAATTAGCAATTACATATTCAGATTTGCATGTACCCATATTCAAAAGTGCGTAAGATTCTGCGAAAAATTCCATTGTACTGCTTAGTGCATATTTCGCATTATCGTTTACACCCGGAGGATTTTTCCGGTAATTTTCGTATTCCTTATTAAACAATTCAATTAATTTGTCATCAGTTGGAGATACGCCTTGAAAAGTACCTTGTTTATCAAGCAATTCCTGAACAGTAAGCGGTTTATCTCTTCCAAAATCTGCCGTAGGATCTTTCAGTTGTCCTTTAATTGCTTTAATTGCATTTTCCCTGTCATCTATATGATCACACATGTGTCCGGCTTCGTGTACAATGGTCTTTACCGCACGTTCTCCAATAAGGGCATTCGGGTCTAATACAATAATTCCTCCTCCTGCAACAGGTGAATAGAATCCGTTTGTAGAGCCGCCTATTGCATCATCATTGATACTGTCATCCAAAACCAGTTTTGTTCCGCAGGATGCGATATCATAAAGAACTACTGACGGAACTTTTGAAAGAACATTTTGAACATAATTATCAGGCAAATGTGATATGTCAATTGTTTTTGATTTTGCTCCGTTTTTGCTGACAGTTATTTGTCCATTATTGAATTGTACATCAAATGAATCGTTGTTTACCGTTTCTGTGTAAGCATTTGTTCCCTTTGAGGTTCTTTGAATTTTAGGAAGCTTATCTGCAATTTGTGAATTTTTAGGGTCAAAATTAAGTACATCTTTAAATTGATTGTACCCGTCATAATAATTTTTGATAAAATCTTCTTTGGTATCACCGAAACCGGCGCCTTGCGGTTGTAATTTACCCATTAGATTACGCATTCCTGCTAGTTTGTTTTTGTCAGTTTCGGATTGAATTGCATCAAAAACATCACCAATAAGCTCTTTACCGGTCAATTGTTTATATTTTTCAGCTGCAGGATAAATATTGTAACCGCCCGAAAGTACATCATCTTTACCTAGAATTTCTCCGGCTACTGCAAAATTCTTCTCGGTTATCAACTGCATAAATGCGTCATCAAATGACATTTTTGAAGTTTGTTTTTGACCGTTTATCATTGTCTCTTTGATAACTTCACCGTTTTTTACTGTAAGCGAAGATACAAAATTCCCGTCTTTATCATATACTTCACTTCTATAATCTGTGTCAAAACCTTTTGCCTGATTATTTTTCAAGTGATAGCGGAAGTTACCGTTTTCATCATATTCAACGTCAAAATCTTCACCGGCATGGATTCCTTTTCCGACAAGGTCTTTGTATTTATCCATTGCGCTACCATTGAGTTCAGGAGTTTCTTTGCCAGTTTCATTTTTAATCTTAGGTACAACTTTAAGCTTACCGTCTTCAATTTTTAAGTCAAAATCTTCACCATAACGTGCGCCTCCGTCAAGCATTTGCTTAAGAGTTTCTATTGTTGTATTGTCAACAGTTGTTTTCTTAGGAATATGCGTCAGATAAATCTCCCCGTCAGTCATAAATCCGCGTGGTTTGTCATCTCCTATAGAGTTATCTTTTATATCAATACCTGTTAACTGATTATTTTCATCATATTTAAAAGAAACACTTGTTGAATCTGGACTGTTTGCATTGAACACAATATCTTCAAGCTGTAAATTTTTTGTATTACCACTTTTGTAAGGCAATGATTGTTTAACGGCAATACCGTCTTTAATATGCATTTTATAACTTTTTTCATCCGGATTTTGTGCATATTGAAACATTGTTTGCTCGCCTGTTTTATGGTTTATATATGTAGTTGATTTTTCACCGTTTTCATTGTAGGTATTTATTTCTTCACAGCCCTCATAACCGATAACTGAACTGTCAGTTTCTCTGCGTTCAAGTAGTTTTCCGGTTGCGTCACGCAGTTCGCTATATCCGTCTACGGTTCTTTCGTAACAAATCTGTCCGTTTCTCTCGATTTGTTTATATTCTTCTGCAAAGGATGGTCCGCCAAGTTTTTGTATCAAATCTTTTGACATTCCAATCTTTTGAGAAGTTGCTTCAAGCCTTTCTGCGTATACCTCATCCCCTTTAGATGCAACAAAACCTAAAAATTTTCTAAAGTCATCGGCTTCTATTTCCTGACCATAAAACTCTTTTGCGTCGTCCAGGTATTTATTTAATTCATAATCGGTAATGATTCCGTCAAATTTATTTTCTAAGAATGCTTTTTTAGGATAACCATCCGAAAATTTACCGGACTGCACGGCTCTCATATTGGTTAAATCATCTTGACTAAGAGATTGTTCATTTTTATCGTCAAGAGAATTTATTTTGTCAAAAATCAGCAGGATTTTATCTAAGCGTTTGTCTCCGGCAAACTGTTTTTCTATATCTGCTCTTGTTACTTTTGAAAGGAAAATATGATTAATATCAATATCTGCCATGCTAACCTCTTTCATAAATATTAAAAAACATTATTATAATTTTTTTATCGGCTGTGTATGGAAATTTCTTTAATGATTTTTGCGGATTGTAACAAATGTTACAATAATTTTTTATGCTGCAATTCCGACATATTAAAAACGTTTTATATATTTGAGAGAGAATAAGACTATGAATACACAAGCGATTGATTCCATTCAGCCGCGTAATATTTTCAGGGTTCAGCCTGTTAATTTTTACGAGGCCGGTGCAAGAAATCCACAACGTACACAGAATGACAGCGGTTTATTCACACAGCTGAATACTTCAGGGTACAACCTGAACAGACCGTCGCACGAAAATACTGCTGTTTCTAAACGTCTGGATTTATTTGCGTAACAAAACTTAATATTTGAACTATTTCAGGCAATTTTCCCCTGTAATTATACTTTATTATAATATAGGGATAATTAATATTGGGGAAAAATATGACATTCAAAACTGATGCAATAAGTAGTTCATTTGTAGCTCCGACACCGATAAAATGGCGTCAACCATCATTTTTCGGCACAAGTACACCTGCGTTTGCGCCTGCAAAGAAGGCGTCAGAGGAAGCTGCACCTGCAAAAACTTCTTATGTAAGTAATCCGTTTGCGGTTACACACTACAGCTTAGATTGCCCGAAACGTGATTTTGACACAATAGATTTGCTCGGGTAAATAATTTTAAATTATAATGATTAATAAAAAGGAGAAATGTTATTTGAGGACGATAGCGCGAGCGAATGCGAGACGCGTGTTCTGAAAATAATTTTTCTCCTTTTTATTTCAGCAAATAAAAAATATCACAGAAGGAAAAAGTTTTTTTCGTAATTCGTTCTGTAGATTTGTTTGTCTACGCTAAAATTCGGGCGGAAATCATAATGTTTTTCCTCGGATTTTCTGAATGAACTCAAACCGATGGCTCTTTCTTCGTCTTTGAATAATTTTTTTAACAGCTCCATATTACTCCTTCTTTTTTTCGTGTATAATGTTCTTAATGACAGATGTGTAAAAGTCAACGAAAAGGAGAATTATTATGGCAGGAAAAGTTACAAAAGATATGAACATTATGGATATAGTACAAGCTTATCCTCAAAGTATTGAAGTATTTCAAAAGTATGGATTAGGCTGTATCGGTTGTGCTGCTGCAAGATTTGAAAACCTTGAAGCAGGCGCAAAGGTTCACGGATTTGATCCTGAAGCTATGGTTGCTGATATTAACGCACTAATTGAGGAATAGTAAGACGTAACTTTTGTATTATAAATGAAAATTGATATATGACATTATTTGTCATGGTTAGTGTATAACATCCGTTTTATATTTTTAAAACGGATGTTACTTTAATTGTAACGAAATGTAAATATAATTTGTAAAATGGCTAAAACCCTGTCATACTCCCTCATAGGATAGGATAGGATGCGATGCCCGCGTATCAATTTTTTCCGCTAAAAATACTTTATTTAAGTATAAATGAAGTTTAAGG
>CALUTF010000008.1 GCA_944323595.1 Candidatus Gastranaerophilales bacterium
CATTTTTTACCTTTTACCTGTTTCTTTTTTATTACTTATCCTATCGGCTCTTTCTCTCCCTTTCTTTAATCTTTTTTCCCTTTTCTTAACTTTTGTTAACGATTTTAATTTTTATGCTATTATTAAAACTATGGATAAGAATTTAAATAAAAACGGAAAAATTAAAATCGGCTTAATCGGTCTTGGCACCGTAGGCTCCGGTGTTTATAAGACTCTGGAAGCTTTTAAAAATATCGAAGTAGTTAAAATTGCTGTTCGGAATGTTAATAAAAAAAGAAATATTCCGAATCTAGATGAATCAATTATTACCGGCGACCCTTACGAGGTTGTTAATAACCCTGAAATTCAAATTGTAGTTGAACTTATCGGCGGATTGGAACCTGCTTTCGATTTGATTAAAACAGCTGTTAAAAACGGTAAACATATTGTTACAGCTAACAAGGAACTTCTTGCAAAACACGGCGAAGAATTGTTTACATTTGCAGAAAAACATAACAAAGTTGTCCTTTATGAGGCTGCAATCGCAGGCGGTATTCCTATTATTATGCCTATCAAAACAATTCTTGCAGGTAACAAAATTACCCGAATAGAAGCTATCCTTAACGGAACCACAAACTATATTCTGACAAAAATGGATGTCCAAGGCGCATCTTATGAACAGGTTTTGAATGAAGCACAGGCTCTCGGATATGCAGAAGCAGATCCTACAGGTGATGTTGAGGGGTTTGACGCTGCTTATAAAATCACGACGCTTGCAACACTTGCGTTCAAAAAACGTATCAAAATAGAAAATGTTTACCGCGAGGGAATCACAAAAATTCGTCCGGAAGATATGAAAGCTGCAAATGATTTGGGATACAAAATTAAGCTTATCGCATCCGCATATCTGGATGAATATGGAAGAGCCGATGTCAGAGTTCACCCGATGCTTGTTTCCAAAAAATCAACTTTAGCACACATAGATTACGTGACTAATGCTGTAAGTCTCACAGGGCACCCTGTCGGAAGTGTTACACTCTCAGGCCCCGGAGCCGGTGAATTCCCGACAGCAAGTTCCGTTGTTGGTGATATACTTTCTATAGCAGCAGAACTAGGTACTACTGACTATCTTCTCCCTATGATGAGATGCCAGCATGAAGATGCCGCTGAAATGATTAATATTCTTGATACCGAAAATAAATATTATATTTCTATCAATGCCCAGAACAACAAAGGGGTTATCGGTACAATAGGAACCATTTGCGCACAAAACGATATAAGTCTTGCAAGTATTGTTCAACGCTGCGTTTCTGATGATAATACCGCAGACATTACAGTTATCACAGAACTTGTAAAAGAAAAAAATATGCAAAATGCAATCAAACTTATTGAACAGGACGGAAATAAAGTAAACAGCATCATAAGAGTGCAAATATAAAGAGGAACATAAGATGAGTTATTACTATCAAGGATTAATAAATACTTTCAGAGAATATCTGCCGGTTACGGACAAAACACCAGTTATAACGCTAAATGAGGGTAATACTCCCCTGATTAAAGCAGATAATCTTGCTAAAAAAATCGGCGTGGATGCTGAAATTTACTTGAAATTTGAGGGTTCAAATCCTACAGGAAGTTTTAAAGACCGCGGCATGACTATGGCAGTTTCAAAAGCAAAAGAAGACGGCGCAGGTGCCATAATCTGTGCATCTACAGGCAATACCTCCGCATCTGCCGCAGCTTACGGGGCTAAAGCAGGAATGAGAACTTTTGTACTTATTCCGGATGGTTATATTGCACTCGGAAAACTCTCACAGGCTATGATGTACGGTGCGGAAATTATCGCTATTCAGGGGAATTTTGATGAAGCGCTTGAAGTTGTCAGAAACATCGCTGCAAAATACCCTGTTACGCTGGTAAATTCCGTTAATCCTTATAGAATTGAGGGACAAAAAACAGGCGCGTTTGAAATTATAAATGCGCTCGGACAAGCCCCTGACTACCATTTCATCCCTGTAGGCAACGCCGGAAATATTACCGCGTACTGGAAAGGTTACAAGGAATGGTTTAACCTCGGTAAAATCCCTGCACTTCCTAAAATGATGGGATTTGAAGCAGAGGGCGCCGCTGCAATCGTCAAAGGCGAAAGAATTATGAAACCTGAAACGCTTGCCACTGCCATTAGAATAGGCAACCCTGCAAGCTGGAAACAGGCTGAAGCTGCACGCGATGAAAGCAACGGTATGATTAATTTTGTAACAGATGAAGAAATCGTTAAAGCATACAAACTCATTGCCTCTACAGAGGGAGTTCTTGCAGAACCTGCAAGCGCCGCATCTGTTGCCGGATTAATTAAAGTTAAAGATAAGGTAAAATCAGGTTCAAAATGTGTTTGTATCCTGACAGGCAACGGGCTTAAAGATCCTGACAATGCAATCAAATACTCTAATGTCGACGTTAAAAAGACTTCGTCAGATATTACTGATATCTTAAAGGTTATGAATATATAACCCGGCTCAGTGGTAAAAGCATAAATTTATACAGGATAATTTTGTAAAATCTAGGATTGTATAATTTTCTACTCTCTGGTATTATTATTATATGAAAAAGATTATTAATGTTTTAATTGCGGTACTTTTAAGCATAAATGCAGGCTTTGCCTACGAAATGACCAATGAAGAGCTCTTAAAAGATATATCAATTCAAAATGTAATTGATAACATCGCTTATGAGATGCTGAATGTCGGGCAAATTAAACAGAGAATGATTTTTACATACGATAAAGAAAGTAAGAAAAAACTCTTAAAAGCCAATGAATCCCTTACAAAACGCGAAATTTTGATTTATGGAGATGTTGTACAAAAAATTTCTGATAAAAATGAACTTGCCGCACTTATCGCACGTGAAATTGTTAAGGCTGACGCCTCCTACTGGGGATATTTTAAAGGTTATGTCGGCTCTGCACAAATCAGATTTGCACCTAAAAAATATGAGATTTATTTTGACAGTGCCGCAGTAGATTTGATGGTAAAAGCAGGTTACAATCCCATAGGTATGATTACTCTTCTGCATAAAGTTTACCCGCAGAGAAGAACCGATTTCCTATCAGCCTCAAATCTTACCAGCAAAAGGGTTATGTATGTATATGAATATATTTACAAAACCTATCCTGAATTTCTGGCAAATAATGAGTACAGGGAAAATAAATATTATCAAAATTTTCTGTTAACCTCAACAGAAAACAGAGCCAAATTCTACGAAAAAATGAAAAATAACTCTGATGAGAAAATTAAGTATGAGTAAGTTTTTGTATATCTTAGCATTTTTATTTATCTTTTCAGCGTCAGTTTTTGCCGCAGAACCACAAACCTGCGAACAAATTCCTGACATGCCTGAAAATCCGCTGTCCGAAAAAATTCTCATAAAAAAATATGATTATACAAACACAACAAAAATTCCTATTTACCTGCATATAGAAAACCGTTACAAAACAAACGGTGATACAAAAGCAGGTGATGAACTGACTTTTGTCGTATCAAGAGATGTTTACCATAACGGACAACTTCTGGTAAAACGCGGAGAGAAAACAACCGTAAAACTTACCCACTATATCCGCCGCGGGATGAACGGAATTCCATCTATTTTGATTCTTGAGGGATTTAATTTTGAAAATATTGATTCAAGAAAACTTGACGCCAGATTTATAAAACGCGGATTTGATAATACGCTTTTTGTATTGCCGCTTAAATGGGCTCTAACATTCCTTTATCCGTTGGGTTCCTTTGCTAATTTTGTTATCGGCTGTGAAGCAAGAATTTCGCCTAAAGATGAAATCATTATCTATTATTATCCTGACTGGGTTATTGAATAGATTGTTAAATTTTGGTTAATAAATCAGCACTTCTATTAATAAAGAGTTATAACGTACATGTAAGGAATAAATAAGAAATTTGAAAGGAGTGTTGATTATGAAATTTTTAGTTAGAAAAGCACCGGAAAACTTTATAAGAACCGTTAATGATGAAATCAGTTCTTTACTAAACAGACACTTCGACAGCTATTTTCCAGAAGCTGCCTACTGGGAAGATATGGATAAATTCTCTATGCCTGTAGAAATTACGGATAAAGGCAGAGATTATGAAGTACGTGCTGAATTGCCGGGAGTTAAAAAAGAAGATCTTGATATAGATATTGATAAAAATTACCTGACTATCAACGCTAAAAAAGAAGAAGAAAATAAAGTCGATGATAAGACTTATAAAAAATCCGAATTCAGATATGGTGAATTTTCAAGAACAGTTTATTTCCCTGAAGAAATTAATGTTGAAAAAACCGAAGCTAAACTTGAACATGGTGTCTTGAAAATTGACGCACCTAAAAAATATACTGAAAACGAATCTAAAAAGAAATTAACTGTTAAATAAAGATTCCACGATAAACATTAAGTAACGTAGGCACCTCTGATTTTATAAAATCAGAGGTGCTTCTTTGTAGAAATACTAATAAAATCTCTACATTAACATAAGAATATTTACAGCTTATTGTTTAAAAGCCTCAAAAGCTACCGGAAGATTGTCATGAATATCAGGACGAATATTTAACTGTTCGCCGCCTATAGCGTTCTGATGTTTCTTTTTATATTCCGCCACAGCAATATTGAATAATGGAACCATAAAACCAAGAGCAACAGTTGAATATGCCAGCCCTGTAAGATGTGCGACATTTAACTTCCACATATTATTACGCGCAAAAGCGCTTCCCTTAGCGGCAATTTCAGTATGAGATTTCAGGGTAATATCATTAAGCCAATGCTTTAAACCTTTGCCCTGTTTATTTATATTGAACAAAAATTCTTTTTTCTTATCAAGCAGATTGGCAGCTCCCTTAGCAGCAAAACCGCCGAGCACAAGCCAGTTTAGAAAACCAAAATAATCTCTTGTAACAGATTCTCTGAGTTCCGTATCATTGTCTGCTGCCATAAATCTGCCAACAAGAGTAGAAGTATAGACTGTTTTTATGGCATTTCCGCTTGATATCGGCCCTGTAAATTCAAGTTTTCTGATAAAATCTTTAGGGCTTTTTATCCGCATAACCCCTATTGCCATAGCAATAATTCCTGCACTTGCCGCAAGTTTTCTAAAGAAAAATCCCGTTCCTTTCTTTTCTTCTTCAACCTTTGCCGCAATACCTGTAACTGATGATTCATAATCTATATCACCGACAAATTTTGTTGAACCGGTCCGTTTTTTGGTTATCTGGCGGTTAATATACTGGTTTGTAAGCCCTAAAACAGACGCAAGACTTAATGCACCCAGAATTTTTACTTTATTTACCTTTGTAATTTTTTCAAGAGCCGCATCTATATTTACATTGGGATTTGTAAAAATATCTTTTCCCATATCGTATGTATCACGAATAATATTTGAAAGTGTTGCATTCATAGAATACTTTCCTGATGTAACATCAACACTTCTGTTTACACCGAGAGCATTTGTCACTCTGGCTTCCAACAAACGGAAAATATTCTTTCTGTCGCCATTTGAAATATCATCACTTTTGATAACATCCACAAGCGTATTTACTATTCCGTCACCTGTTTTTAATTTTTCCTGAATATTTTTATAAGCAGGGTTTTCCCACTTAATTTTTCCCCAGCTTTTTTCATCAATCCATTCAACATTTTTCCAGTTAATATCATTCCAGGTTACAACTTTATCACCGTCATGACCTTTCATTCCGCCGAAAACATTTTTGACATACCCGCGTAACCCGTCAGAACTTCTGTCCCATGAATTTTTCAGTACCATTAATGAATCATTAGAAAACCAGCTTTTGCTGTTAATATTAACTTTAGGATTTATATACCGGCAGGCGAGTTTAGCAATAGGAATTGCAAGAAGTCCCGCAGACAAACAGTTAATAAATGTTCCGCAAATTTCACGGAAAAAAGTTTCTGAACCTGCATATTTGTTACGTTTCTTTGTATCAATATATGTTCTCGGGATAACCATAGCACCGACATCAAGAGCAACGGCATTCATCATTTCGTTTGTATCAAGTGTTCTGAAAGTATTTGTAACTATCCCGTCTAAAGGTCCTTTAAAAGCCGGTTTGTAAGCTTGTTTTGTCTGATAATTCTGTACTGCTAAATCCATATTTTCTTTTTTTCTCCATTAAAAAAGTCCCGCCTTACTGACGGGACTTAATCTATTTTATAAACTTTGCTGCATTAAAACTTCTTCATCACACGCAAAACTCTAAAATAAGTCCCGTTGGAAACTTATTCGAATTGGAGGAGGATGAATTTGTTAATGCTGTTAAATTAATCATTATTTTTCCTTGTTTATGTTTTATATAATACGCCAACAAAAATTTTTTTGTCAATAGGTGTACTGTATACAATTCATATATATTGACATAAATTTTTATTTTTTATACTCTCTAATTAAGAAAAAAGGAAAAATATTTTGAATATACGTTCTTTTGAAAAAATGTCAGATATGATGATGGATATGCAAATGATGATGTGCATGTCAGCTTCAGTCTGCCGAATGTGATGAACATTTTTTCAAAATTAACAGATTGGAGCTGACGGTAATTAAACGGGTCAGCTTTTTTTATGCGTGTATTACAAAATTTTATAGAGGAATTAAAAATTATGGCATCTGATTATAATGTTACATTTACTGCAAAAACTCCACGTAATATGAGTAAAATTTCAAAAGATTTACTTGACAATCTCACACCGAAGAAAAGATTTCTGGCAAAAGTAATAGATATGAAAGAGGGGGATTCAGGCCTTTCACATTCAAGATTTGCACAGGCAACAGCCACCAACTGGCTGCCTAAAGCTGTATTTGCCAGAAGTTTTGCGGATCTGGCAGAAATAAGTTTTTTAGAAATATTTGAATCTGCACTGTTTTTCTATCTTCCGTCAATAATGGGAGAATATCTTTCCCGCAGAAAAATCTTCTCCAAATTTCTGCCGGAGAATCTGAGAAAAGATGTTTCCAAACCTGTATCAGAGCTGGTGAATACGCCCGCCGCAAAAAAACTTCTGCCGGTCAAAGCTGGAATTGTAATGAGTTGTGCCGCAATTCCTGCTGCGGAATACGGATTGAGTTTCGCCAAGAATCTTTTTACCCAGAAATTATTTCACAAAGCAGATTTTAGCAACGTAGTTAATCTTGATAAAGAAAAAAAAGAAGACCCGAAAGTGCATGAAAGAGTAGAAAAAAGCGCAATTTCACATTTAAAAAAAGCCGGTCTGTTTTCAGCTGCGGCATTTGGAGCAAGCTTAGTCCTTGCAGGTGCAGGGCAAAAAAGCAGCGCCATCAGAAAAGCCTGTGAAATATTTTTAAATCCCGGAGCAAAAATTTATCAGGGGCTGGAAAAAGCAGGTGTAAAATCGAAAGGATTGAAAAATTTTCTGGATACTTACATAAATCTGGATTTTGCAAGAAAATCAGACGGTTCATTAGCCCTCGGAAACGGACAGCTTGCAGTAACTGTATTATCAGGAGTCGCAGGATATTTTGATGCAGCAAAAGACCGCGGGAAACTTGAAGTACAGGAGGTCGCAACAAGAGTTCCGGTAATTGCCCTGTATACAATATTCGGAAGCACTCTTTTTGATGCAGGATTTAAAAAATTACTGCATAACAAAGGCAAGTATCCGGAAATTTTGTCTGCAGATTTGAAAACAGCATCACTGAATGATATTCCTAAAATAGCAAAACAACTTGCCGGTGATGATAAAAATCTATACAGGCAAAAAATAGGAGAACTTTTCAAGGGCAAAGCAGTTATCGCAATGGTTCCGTTTTTATTCAGTCTGCTTGTTGTGGGCGGTCTGCTAGCACTTATTTCACGCATCTGGACACAATACCGCTATAATCACGGAGTAGGCAACCCTCATTTTAACAAGCAAACACAGAATGCCGGTTTTAATACGCTTAAACCCTCTAAAGACAGCCCTTTTACTTCATTCATAAAACAGTAATTATCTATCGGCAGTGTAGCGTAATATATCCTGAGTTGTACATTCCAGCGCCCAGCACAACCTGTCTATTGTTTTAAAATCAATACGGGTTGTGTTGTTGTGATATAAGTTATAAACGGTAGTGTAGTCAAGCTGTGCAAGTCTTGAAACTTCCTTTATATTTAGTCTTTTTTCGCCTAACAAGGCGGATAATCTGTTGGTTATCATATAAATACCATTGTATATTTTCAGATGCATCTTGTTGACAAATTGGAACATGTCCAATATAATATCGAGTATTAGACAAAATAATCGTAATATCGATTAATAATTCCAACAAATACTTAAATTCTTTTGGTAAAAAGAGGCGTCATTACAACGCCTCCTTCTTTTGACTGCGAATTTAAGACAGGTAATCGTGCAGACCCGTCTGCAGTCAAGTAACGGAACTCATCGCCTTATTTTGCACGCCCGCACAGTCGCGGGAGAACTGCGACGAATTGTTCCTAGTCATTGATAGCCAATTTTTTGGGTTCTTTATTGGCTTGTTCCTGTTTCGGGATTGTTATATTCAAAATGCCGTCTTTGTATCTGGCAGTTGCTTCATCGGTTTTTACGGGTGTATCAAAAGATATTGTTCTCTGATACTTTCCGTAACGAAATTCACTTGTGTGATAGCGTTCATTTTTTTCGTGTTCTTTTTTCTCTTCTTTTTCTTCTTCAATTGTTGCTGTTATTGTCATAAAGTCATTATCAAGTTCAACTTCAATATTATCTTTGGGAACCCCCGGAAGCTGAACTTTTACTTTATAGTTTGCGTCATTCTGTTTAATTTCAACAGCAGGACGCCAGACAGATTTCTTTTTAATATTCAGCGGGTTAGCAAATGTATTCACAAGTAATGTATCACGAAGAAAATTGTTCAATTCCTGATGGATACTATCAAAATATAAATCAGGTTCACGAATTATTAAATCATGTTTCATCGGGTTTTGCTCCTTTCACATTATCAGAATAAAAAATTTCAGAGCGTATTTCATTGCCGTATATAGCAAAAATTTACTCCAATATATTAAACTTTAGAGCAATAGAATAAAAAGCAGATTAAGGATAATTTAATGAAGAGGAGAAAGTTTATGTCGGTAAAAATGCTAATATTTGATTACAGAGAATCTGAACAACGGTATTTTAATGAACACGGCGGAGAACTTAACAGTTTTGACATAAGTTTTTACAAAAACAGTTTAAACCGCGACACTGTAGAAAATCTTTCATCAGAAGAAAGAGATAATACAGCAGTAATAAGTGTGTTTATAGATTCCGTTGTAGACAGTGAAGTAATCAGCAGATTTAAAAATCTGCGGGTAATTTCAACACGCTCGACAGGGATAGATCATATTGATAAAAAAGCCTGTGAAGAACGGAATATTATGCTTGTGAATGTAGAAAATTACGGATCTACAACGGTCGCACAATTTACATTAGGATTATTAATTGCGCTTGTCAGAAATATAATTCCTGCGGATTTGTCGATAAGATACAAAAATTTCTGCGACTACAATTTTATGGGGAGGAATTTGGGTTATCTGACACTTGGAATAATAGGTACAGGTGCCATCGGTGCAAATTTATTCAATTATGCGTCTGCATTCGGAATGAAAATTCTTGCTTATGATTTGAAACCAAAACTGGAGCTTATAGAAAAACAAAATATTGAATATGTTGAATTACCGGAATTGCTGCGGAATTCCGATATTATTTCACTTCATATTCCATATACCGGCGACAATTACCATCTCCTCGGGGAAGAACAATTCAACATGATGAAAGACGGCGTAAGGATAATAAACACCTCCCGCGGCGAATTGATAGATATTAAAGTTCTGCATAATCTATTGCTAAGCGGCAAAGTAAAAGGAGCTGCACTGGATGTTTTAGAATGTGAAGATATTTCGTTTAAATGCGAAAAACTAGCAGAAAATATGGGAGATGTCGGATTAACATGTTTTGAAGAAGCAAATATAGTAAAAAAAATGGCAGAACTTCCAAATGTTATAATAACCCCGCACATCGCCTATGATACACAGGATGCTATAGATTACATTTTGAAAGTAACAATAAATGCAATAAAAGATTCTCTATCCGGTAGCAGTCAATATCGAATTGTTTAGCGTTTCATAACCGTAGCACACATCATATTCAGGGCATAAAAATTTTGTGTGACGTATTTTAGTCCGCGCGTTTGAAATTTATCCACAAGCTCCTGCGGATTAAAATACTCCTGTTTTGATTTAACAAGATATTCATAAGGAACTGTATTGTTGTAAAATACATGCACCAAAAAAGGTACAAACATGTCAAAAATAAAATCTCCTGCAGGATTTGTTTTACTGAAATCAAGATGCATAAAAATGCCGTCAGGTTTTAATACTCTTATAACTTCGTCAATAGCAAGATTTGCATTTTCAATATTTCTAAGCCCGAATCCCATTGTAACAAGGTCAAATGTTTCATCTTCAAACGGCAGATTAGTACAATCGCATTGTATAAATTCAGCCTCCGGCACTTTAAGTCGGGCGCGGACAAGCATTTTTTCAGAAAAATCCACGCCTGTAACTCTGCCGCGTGACTTAAGAAAATACGCTAAATCTCCGGTTCCTGTGCACAAATCAAGAATTTTTGCATCAGGCACAATATCCGGTAAATCATTTATTGCCTGTTTTTTACCGTATTTATGTGTCCCGAAAGAAATTATGCCGTTTATAAAATCATAGCGGGCAGCAATAGAATCAAACATTTTGCGAATTTTTTCGGGATTTTTAGAGGTCATATTCTTTAACTTTTTGCTTTTTTTGTATATTAACATATAATAAAGAAATGAAAATAGCATTTTTGCCGATAGATAACAGACCTGTATGCTACACTCTGCCAGTACAAATTGCACGAATTGACAGGTGTATAGAATTCTGCATTCCGGAAAGACGACTTCTGGGAGATTTAACAATGCAGGCGGATATAAGCGGACTTTTCAAATGGCTTGAAGAAATCAATAAATGCGATGCTATTATCCTTTCACTTGACACTATAGCATACGGCGGTTTAATCCCGTCACGGCGCTCTGTAGAAACATTTGAAGAGATAAAAGACAGAATAGAACGGCTTAAAAAAGTCTTGCAATCAAAAAATGCAAAGATTTATGCATTTTCAAGTATAATGCGGATTTCCAATAACAATATAAACGAGGAAGAAAAAGAATACTGGTCCCGCTGGGGCAAAAAAATTTTTGACTACTCGTACCAGACGCATAAACTCGGCTGCGAAAGCTGTATTGCAAACATTATTCCGGCAGAAATTCTTGATGATTACATGGCAACCCGAAAACGAAATTTTGAGATAAACAAAATCTATCTTGAATGGCAAAAAGAGGGGCTATTGGATACTCTTATTTTTTCAAAAGACGATTGCGCGGAATACGGATTTAATGTACAGGAAGCGCAGGCACTGGAAAAACTTGGCGGATTTACAAAAACAGGTGCCGACGAAATTCCGCTTACACTTCTTGCAAGAGCCTGCGGAAATCCTGTCAAAATTGCACCTGTCTTTCTAGCACCGGACTGCAAAGATTTGATATCAAACTACGAGGATGTTTCAATAGAAAAATCCGTCACGGGGCAGATTGAACTTGCCGGATGCACGGTGACTAAACCTGAAAATGCAGACATTTTACTTTATATAAACAATTTTGAAGAACATCAGGGCGAAATTGTAATGAATAAAGGCACAAAACCTTTTGACGGAATCTGGCAAAAACCTGATAAACCATATATGATAGCGGACGTCAGATATGCAAACGGAGCAGATAATGCATTTGCCGAACAGGTTATAAACAATGGTTTTGACAAAAATTTCTACGGGTATTCCGCGTGGAATACATCCGCAAACACTTTAGGCAGCCTGATTTGCGCTGCAAAAATTAAATTCTGTGCAAAAGACTACGATGAAGATGCATTCAAAGCACTTGAAGCAACCCGCCTGCTGGATGATTGGGGCTATCAGGCAAATGCACGCCAGTCAGATGAGAAAATAAAGTATGCAATGCATCCTTTTGAAGAGAGAGTAAACAAATTTTTAGGCACTGATTTCATGCCGGAATACAAATTCCCGTGGAACAGACGTTTTGAGGTAGAAATTATATTATGAGCATAATATCAATAATTTTTCTTGCAATAGCTTTGGGTATAGACTGTCTTGTTGTGTCGTTTTCGCAAGGGTTAATTTTCACATCAAAGCGCACAAAAAATTCACTGGCGCTTGCATTCACAATGGGGCTTTTTCAGGGCTTAATGCCTGTTATCGGTTACATCGGAGCAGATGTAATCCACAAATATGTAGAAACATTCAGTCACTGGGTTGTTTTCGGAATATTTTTAATATTAGGATTAAAATTTATCTTTGAAGCTTTTCAGGAAAAAGAGGAAGAAATCTGCTGTATAGGACTTAAATGCCTGCTCGGGATGGGACTGGCAACAAGTATAGACGCACTTGTAGCCGGAGCAAGCCTTAACTTCACAGGAACACCGCTGCTGCTTTCAGCTTTAATAATCGGTTTCGCATCATTTGTTATGTCACTATGCGGCTTCTGGTTTGGAAATTTTTTCAAAAAATTCCCCTCCAAATACCTTGAAATAACAGGCGGGATAATTCTGGTAATCCTTGCCGTCAAAGCCCTCAGACCTGAGGGATAAGAACAACATTAATCATATTCTGACAAATTATAACGGCCCCGGTGCCTGTTTAAGATTAGAAAAATTGGTTGAATATTTATATCCGAATTTATCGGCATTTGCTTTCCAAAAATCATTAATGCTTTTTGCTGCAGTGCCGTTTTTTATAATTTCATTTTCTAACACACCGATTCGCTGCACTAATTTCTGATTATTTAAAAGTTTGCGCCCCGCATCTATTGTTTTTTGCCCTGATAAAAGTTCATTATTAATTGCGGCATGCATCATTTTACGGACACTATCTCTTAAGGGAGAAGGGAAAAATTTTGCCCACATTTTAGTAAATTTTTCAAGTGCGGTAGCAGAGGTGCCGACACGGCTAGCCAGTTCAAAAAATTCACGCATTTTGACCGGCAGAAAATTATAAAACTTTTTGTCCTGCTTTTCTTCCAGCATAGAGTATTCACCATCTTTATTAAAAGCAATCATCCTTTTAAATCTATGCCCTACCTGCGTCAAAAAATCCGCAAGACTAAGCGGCAGTGTGCCGCCATCATATAAATCAGGATGCCCGTGAATAAAATTAGCAGCCTCAAAATGTTTATCAGCAAAATTGGAAGTATCAATTTTGTTAAAGTCTCCGTTAATCTCCGCTAAAACTCTGTTCTTTTTAATAATTATTCCTTTTTCAAAAGGCAAATCTGAATTTAATGCCTGAAGAACTCTGTTTTTAGCATAAGAATACGCAGCACCCGGATTTTGGAAATTTATCACGCCATCAGGTCTGATCCAGCCAAGAGTTGAAGTATCTAACGTTTTTATATTAACTTTAGAATTAAAAAGTTTCGGGGATAAAACTGAGTGAAAGTTTAACATGTAAAATATACTCCTGTCGCTCACATGAAAAAGCCTGAAAAATAAATTTTGCTTTTTCCGTCCATCCCGCGTAACATTATTTAACAAAAATAATTACAAAATATCAAGCGGATCAACATCCACAGCCATTCTGATATCTTTAGGCACAGTCATTTTGGAGAGAAAACTTGAGATAAACTGATGTCCTTTTTCCTCCAGTTTATTTTTAATAAGTATTTGAAATCTGTATAGCCCGTTAATTCTTTCGATAACGCAAGGAGTAGGACCGAGCACCTCCAGACGTTCTGAAATCCCGTATTTTTCAATCATTGTACACAATCTGAGCGCAATTTCCTGAGCTGATTTTTCTGCGCGAAAATTGTTCTCGCTGCTCAAAATAATTCTGATAATCTGGCTGAACGGAGGATAATCAAACTCTTCCCGAGCAACTATTTCAGCATCGTAAAATTCGCGGTAATTTTGGGATTTAGCACTTGCAAGAGCATAGTAGTCAGGATTATATGTTTGGAAAAAGACCTTGCCGCTGAATTCTCCGCGTCCTGCGCGCCCCGCAACCTGCGTCAAAAGCTGAAAACCGCGTTCTGATGCCCTGAAATCCGGCAGATTAAAACTTGCATCTGCAGAAATTACCCCGACTAAAGTGACATTAGGATTATCCAAACCCTTTGCAATCATCTGCGTTCCGACAAGAATATCAATATCTCCCTTTTGAAAACGTTCCAAAAGTCTGATATGCTCCCCTTTTTTAACCATAATATCGCTGTCGACGCGCTCAACATTATAATCAGGATAAAGTTCTTTTATGTACATTTCTATTTTTTGGGTTCCTGTACCGCTGTTTTTCAAAGCATCGGAGCCGCAATCCGGACAAAAATCAGGGAAAGATTGTTCGTGATTACAATAATGACATTTGAGTTTCTGGTCTTTAGCATGCCATATCATAGGAATTGCACAGTTAGGGCAACCTATAACATAACCGCACGCCTGACATTGTGTAAACGTTGAAAAACCGCGGCGGTTAATCAAAAGGATTACCTGCTGACCTGCATCAAGTGTTGCCTGAATTTCTGTCTGTAGAGGTTTTGAAATAATATTTTTATAAGCAGCACGGCCGTATTCCTGCATATTAATAACAGTTACCGGCGGCACCTTTGCATCGTTATAGCGTTTTGTAAGTTCAAAAAGATTACCGGAATTCAGTGCCCTGTAATAAACAGAAATATCAGGAGTAGCAGAACCTAAAATCAACGGACAGTTATGAAATTCCGAAAGTTTTTTAGCCACAATTTTAGCATCATATCTTGGCGCCGGAGAAGTCTGTTTATAAGCACTTTCGTGCTCTTCGTCAATTATAATCAGTCCTATATTTTTCAGCGGAGCAAAAACAGCAGAGCGGGCACCCGCGAGAATTTTTATTTCATTTCTGTAGAGTTTTTGCCATACATCATAGCGTTCACCGTCTGAAATGCTGCTGTGCCAGATGGCAACATCCTGAGTTCCGAACTTTTTGGCAAGCCGTTTTGTTAATTGAGAAGCAAGAGCAATTTCCGGGGCAAGAAAGAGTACATTTTTACCGGACTTAATTGTATCGTCAATGAGTTTAAAATAAACTTCTGTTTTTCCTGATGCAGTAACCCCGTGGAGAAGTATCGGCTGACGAATAACAGGTGTAACTTGTTCGATGTCAGTATCTTCAGTTAGTACCGGATTTGAGGACATGGAGTCCTTTATTTTTTCTTTAATCCCTTCATAAACCTTTTGTTGTTCCGGAGATAATTCAAATAACGGTTCTTTTTCTGTTATGCGCAAGATATCCAGCGGGTTACGGTACAATTCCTCTGACGTTAACTTTAAACAACCTGCATCGGCAAGTTTTTTTATTGTTGCACGGGTTGTTTTTGCCATCTTTTCAAAGACAATCAGGGGTGTCTTCCCCATTTCTTTTAAAACTTCAAGAACTTCAATCTGCCGTTTTGTTGCACCGTCAAAGGTTACAAATTCAACCGCCTGTTCTGTTTTGGAAGCCTTTTCGATTAACTTAAGCGGAATCGCGGCATTCAAAACCGTCACTAAATCGCAGCAGTAATAATTCGCAACCCATTCAAGAAGTTTTAAGTAATCTATTGTAAAAAGCGGCGTTTCATCGAGGATTTTGCTGACCTTTTTAGCCTTTATCTCAGGCGGCAGATAATCGGAAAATCCTACACAAAAAGCATTAATAAGCCCCTGGCGTCCAAAAGGCACAAGAATAGCCTGACCGATTTGGATTTTGTCCTGCATTTCTTCGGGAATAATATAGCTGTATGTTTTTACCCCGAGACCTTTAATATTTACAAGAGCAAGAGCATATTTGTATTTTGGTGTTTCTTCAAATAAATTTATTTGCATAATTTAATTTTTAGAACTAATAAGTGAATAAATTCGTTAATACGCTGACCCGTCAAATATCAATTTGAAACAGTATGATAACAACTTATTCACTTATTAACCCGTTCATTTATTAACTTTCAATAACTACTCAGCCATAAATTCTTTTTTAGCTTCTTCAATGGCTTCAGAGAGAATATCAAGCTGTTCAGGCGCAAATGTGACACCTTTTTTAGTCGGCAGCCATGTTGCACCGTCATCTGTTGTATAGAAAATTCTCAGGTTGAAATAACTTTTACCTTTGTATTCACTTACTGAAATTTGCAATTGTTCAGTATCATTTCTCTGAATTGTAGCCAAAATTTTAGAATCTGCCATTCTCAATCTCCTTATAATAAAAACTTAGTACAACTAAAATGATATCACAAATAAACGGATTTTATGGTAAAATAAAACTTATGATAGACAGATATTCACGCGAAGAAATGAAAAACATTTGGTCTCTGCAGTCCAAATTTGAATACTACTTAAAAGTAGAAATAGCCGTATGTGAGGCTTATGCACAAATAGGCACCATTCCGCAGGAAGATGTGGAACAGATAAAAAAACTTGCCAAATTTGATGTTGCAAGAATAGACGAAATTGAACGGGAAGTACGTCATGATTTGATTGCATTCCTGACAAACGTTAACGAAAGCCTCGGCGATTTAGGACGTCACGTCCATGTCGGGTTAACAAGTTCCGATGTAATTGACACGGCATTTGCCATGCAAATTCAGGACAGCGGAAATATCATCCTTGCGGATTTAGATAAAGTTATATTCTCAATCAGAGAACTTGCCAAAAAACATAAGTATACCGTATGCATCGGACGTTCCCACGGTGTACACGCAGAGGTAATGACTTTCGGTGTAAAATTATGCAGCTGGATAGACATTCTTGAACGCCAGAGAGATAATTTTGCCCACGCAATGGAACAGGTGCGGGTCGGACAAATTTCAGGCCCTGTAGGAACTTACAGTAATATTTCCCCTGATATTGAACAAATTACCTGCAAAAATCTCGGTCTGAAACCTGCAAGAATTTCCACACAAATTATTGCAAGAGATTATCACGCATACTTTATGCAATCACTTGCCCTAATCGCAAGTGTACTGGAACAATTTGCAACAGAAATCCGTCACCTCCAGAGAACGGAAGTTCTGGAAGTAGAAGAGGGGTTTGCAAAAGGTCAGAAAGGTTCCAGTGCAATGCCGCATAAGAAAAACCCTGTCTTAAGCGAAAATCTCTGCGGACTTGCAAGAGTTGTAAGAGCAAATTCCATCGTAGCTCTTGAAAACATCCCGCTCTGGCACGAAAGAGATATATCCCACAGTTCCGCAGAACGCATAATATTCCCTGACAGCCTGACCCTTGTGGATTTTATGCTGGACAGATTTAACGGTATTGTTGAAAATCTTGTTGTACATGAGGACAACATGCTCAAAAATACCGAAAAATTCGGCGGAATTATTTTCTCTCAAAAAGTTCTGCTTGAACTGGTAAACAAAGGGCTTTCAAGAGATGATGCTTACAGAATAGTTCAACGCAACGCACTTGACGCGTTTGAAAATAACGGAGATTTTAAAGCAAATCTTCTCTCTGATGAGGAAGTTTTGTCATACCTTTCTCCGGATGAGATTGAAGCTGTTTTTAACAAAGAACAATTCCTGCAAAATATAGAAACCATTTACAACAGGATTTTATAAAAATCTTGCTTTATCGGTTAAGATAAGCTAAAATTTTGATACAAAGAGGTAATAAAAAATTATGGCAAAGTTAAATATATCTGTATGCATGGGAAGTTCTTGTTTTGCCCGCGGCAACAATGAGAACCTTGAATTTATAGAAAAATATATTAAAGATAATCATCTGGAAGCAGAAATAGATATAACCGGCACACGCTGCGAAGGTAAATGCGCCACCGGTCCTAACATCGTAATTAACGGAATTGAATACAGCGAAGTAGACATCGATAAACTTCAAAATATCCTTGCCGAAGCCGCTCAAATTAAATAAAACATAAAAAAATTTTAATAGATAATCAGGAGTTTATATGAATAAGCAAAATGCGGTCTATACACTTGTAAATGAATGCCACGACTGTTATAAATGTGTACGTGAATGCCACGTAAAAGCGATTAAAATCGAAAACGGACACGCATCTGTAATCCCTGAACGCTGCATAGCCTGCGGTGCCTGCGTAAAAGCCTGTCCGGCAAACGCAAAAAGAGTCAGAAGCGATATCGACAAGGCGAAAAATCTAATCCTTGCACAAAAAGATGTCTACGTTTCACTTGCGCCGTCATGGAAAGGTGTTTTTGAATACGCTGAAGACAAAATGATTTCATTACTTAAAGCTCTCGGCTTTAAAGGTGTATCCGAAACCGCACTGGGTGCGCAGGAAGTTTCCATCCGCACTGCAGAAATTTTAAACGAAGCAGAAAAAGGTCTGTTTATCTCCAGTGCTTGTCCCGTTGTTGTAGATTACATAAGACTTTATCAGCCTAAATATGCAAAATACATAACGCCGATAGGTTCACCGGCAATGACACACGCTCAAATGCTTAAAAACAAATACGGTGAAGATATCTCCATCGTATTTATTGGTCCTTGCATAGGCAAAAAAAATGAAGCAGCTAAAAGTCATCTGATTGATGTTGCATTAACTTTTGAAGAATTAAAAGTCTGGATGCACGACGCCATTGACGACAGCTCGGAAGTTAAAGTTAATTCGGATAACCACTTTGTACCAAACAATGCTTATGAGGGAGCTTTATACCCGATTGACGGCGGAATGAACGAAACTATCCGCCGTATAGGAATAAAAAAAGAAGTCCAGCTTTTGAATATCTGCGGATTAGAAACAATTGAGAAAGCACTGACAAATCTTAACCCCGACAAACTGGATATTCCGCTGTTTGTGGAAACACTTGCCTGCGAGGGCGGATGTGTTGCAGGGCCGGCAATATCAACGGACAAAGCAGGAATAAGTGTTATTTCCGATGTATTAACCCACATAAGAAACAGAGAATTTATTCCTAAAAAACCAGCCGTGGTGGTTGATATGGATGTAAGTCCGTCAGAAGTTACTTACAAAGAATATCCGCTGGAAGATATTCTGAAAGCCTTGAAAAAAATAGGTAAACACACTGTAGATGATGAACTTAACTGCGGCGGATGCGGTTATCCGACCTGCCGTGATATGGCAGTTGCGCTATTGAACGGAGACGCAGAAACATCCATGTGCGTTTCCTATATGAGAAAAATTGCGATGAGAAAAGCTGCCGCACTCGTTCGCTGCATGCCTGCCGCCGTTGTTATGGTCGATAACAATTTGAATATTCTTGAAGCCAACGAAAGCTTTATGAGAATGTTCACAGGCGATATGTATGAAATTTTCAAAGCCCGTCCTGACGGCATGACAGGCGCAGCTATTGAAAGAATTGTGGACTTTGCGGAAATATTCAAAACTATTCTTAAATCAGGCAAAGACCTGCACAAAGAACGTTATCCGAGTAACAACCGTCTTTACGACATAAGTGCATTCACCATTGAAGAAAACGAAATAGTCGGAGCCGTCATTACAGATGTAACCCAGACAGAAACAAACCGTGAAAAAATTTCCCAAAAAGCTCATGAGGTTATCTCCAAAAATATTTCCATTGTTCAAGAAATCGCCTGTCTTTTAGGTGAACACATGGTTGAAACAGAAACGCTATTGAGTTCTATAGCAAACGACTTTGACGATAAAGATGAGGATGAGGCATAGTGTTTATAGATATCGCCTGCAGCCAGTTAAAAAAATATAACCAGAATGCCTACGGGGATTATTTTGTTTCCAAAAGATACCCCGATGAATCCCGTCTGATTGCAGTATTATCCGATGGACTCGGCAGCGGAATTAAAGCAAATATCCTGTCTTGTATGACAGCAACAATGCTTCTTCGCTTTATTGAAAGCGAACAGATTTC
The DNA here is from genome assembly GCA_944323595.1 of Candidatus Gastranaerophilales bacterium. Lineage (GTDB taxonomy): Bacteria > Cyanobacteriota > Vampirovibrionia > Gastranaerophilales > Gastranaerophilaceae > CALUVN01. Next base: position 19,941 of record CALUTF010000008.1, read on the forward strand.
AATAAGAAAAGCCGCCGAAATTGTCATGAACTCGCTTCCCGTTTGCAAAGTACGACGTATAAGCTACTCTACTTTTTCAGCAATAGACTGCTATGATGACGGAGTTGCAAAAATTGTAGAAGAGGGCAACCCGCAATTTTTATGGATTAGAAACAACGAAGTCCTTGAACCTGAATATGAATCAATTCAATCCAAAACATTCAAAAACAGATGTATGAAAGTATATAAACTGCGCCCGAAACTCGGAGACCGTTTTATTTTCTGTTCCGACGGCGTAACACAGGCAGGACTCGGCGGCGGCAGATTGAAACTCGGACTCAGACGCGACGGTCTTATTGTACTGGTAAAAGACAAACTCGCAGAACATCCTGATATTTCCAGTTCCGAACTTTCGCAATACATAATTCAACAGGCAAGAAATATTGAAACAGACCGTCAACCTAAAGATGATATTTCCGCCTGCGTTCTTTATTTCAGAGAACCGCGGGAAGCTCTTGTATTTACGGGTCCGCCTTACCATCAGCAAAAAGATGCACAGTATGCACAAATGTTTGCAAATTTTAAAGGCAAAAAAGCAATCTGCGGTGGCACTACAGCTAACTTAATATCCCGCGAGCTTAACCGCCCGATTACTATGGATACAACTATCAGTATCGGCAAACTGCCTGCCTGTTCTTATATGGAGGGCGTTGACCTTGTGACAGAAGGTGTACTCACTCTCACAAAAGCGCTTGAATATCTGGATGCAAACAGCTATGATGTTGACAATGCCGCCGGAAAGCTGGTAAAATTTTTGTTAGATAGTGATTGCATTAATTTTATGGTTGGTGCAAAATTAAATCAAGCACATTATGATCCCGCCCTCCCGATTGAAATTGAAATCAGGAAAAATATTATCAAAAAAATGGCGGATATACTGCAAAGTAAATATTTCAAAAAGGTAAACGTACAATTTATTTGAGGAATTCCTCAGGAAGGTAAGATGATGATGGAAAAGAAAATTAGTGTCAAAGTTTGTTTAGGTACAACATGTTTTGTAATGGGTTCCGCTAATTTACAGGAATTAATAGACACAGTTCCGGCAAAATACGGTGACAAAGTAGAAGTTTCCGGAGTGCCTTGCCTGGGTCTTTGCTCTATTGACTGGGAATTCTCAAAAGCACCTTACGTAAAGGTTGACGATGATGTTATCAAAGAAGCAACCGTGGAAAAAGTTTTAAAAGCTATAGATGCAAAATTAAATAAATAATAACTAGAAAGTTGGAGGAAAATGGCAATTAACACCCCGAAACAAACATCACACTTAAAACGTGAAATACTCGTAAGATTAATAAAAGCATTTTTAAGCGATAATTTTACGGAAAATACACGCTTAATCCCTTTTGATATGCGTCCGAAAGGAAGCGAAGTTCCTTACAGATGCTGTATTCATAAGGAAAGAGCTATATTAAAAGACAGAACTGTTGCAGGTCTTGGGATGGCAATTGAAGACGTGGAAGATTCAACTCTCTTATCCACACTGGCTGAAAAAGCTCTTGAAAGAACCGAACCTGAAGTAAATCCGTTGACCGTACTGACAACAGCTTGCAAAGGTTGTGTTCCGGCAAGAATTTATGTAACAGATCTCTGTCAGGGCTGTGTAGCAAGACCTTGCGTAAATACCTGCAAATTTGGTGCTATCAGTGTTATCAACGGCAAATCAGTTATAGATCCTGCAAAATGTAAAAATTGCGGAATGTGTGCTCAGGTTTGTCCTTATCAGGCAATCACAAAAATTATCGTACCTTGTGAAAATGCCTGCCCTGTAGGCGCAATTGCAAAAGATGAAGACGGACATGCACAGATTGATTTTGAGAAATGCATCTCCTGCGGCAAATGCGTAAGCGCCTGCCCGTTCGGTGCAGTTCACGAAAAATCACAAATTATTGATGTTCTCAGAAACATCAAAGCAGGAAAAAAAGTTGTAGCAATGCTTGCCCCTGCAATTATGGGACAATTACCTTGCACACCTGCACAACTCAGAAAAGCAATCCTTGATTTGGGATTTGCAGATGTTGTGGAAGTTGCTCAGGGCGCAGACGTTACAACAAAAACAGAAGCTGCCGAATTTGAAGAAAGACTTCTCCATGGAGCAGAATTTATGACAACATCATGCTGTGCAGGATACAATGAACTGGTTGACAAACATATCCCTGATATGAAACCTTTCCGCTCTAACACACAAACACCATTGTATTATACGGCAGAAATTGTCAAAAAAGCTCATCCGGATGCTGTTACAGTATTCTTCAGTCCGTGTGTTGCAAAAAGAAAAGAAGCAATGAAAAACCCTAATGTAGACTATGTACTGAATTACGAAGAATTAGGTGCATGGTTTATTGCCGTAGGTACACAGGTTGATAAATGTGAAAGCTCCGAATTTGAAGTTCAGGCTTCAAAAGAGGGTAGAAATTACGCAGTAACCGGCGGTGTTGCAAAAGCTGTACAAACACTTTTACCGGAAGACCTGCCGACATATCCTGTTGTAATTAACGGTTTGGACAAGCAGTCAATACGCGACCTGAAAAAATATGCCAAAAACGGAGTTTGTGAACTCGGTAATCTTATAGAAGTTATGGCATGTCCGGGCGGCTGTCTGGGCGGAAACGCAACTGTAAACAGCTACAAAGCTGCATTAAAACAACTCACAGGTTACGTTGAAAGCAGCGAAACCATTAAAGATCAGGTGGAACATTAATTTCACATATAAATACAAAAACGACCGGATTAAAAAATCTGGTCGTTTTTTCTTTTCAATTTCTTTCCCATTTCATTGAATCATATTCTTTTTGTCTTTTTCTGTGATTTTCATCAGAAGTACGTTCTTCAATTTCTTCAATATTATGGATTAAATTCTTTGTAATTTCTTTAAACCTCGCTTTAGAACACAAACAGCCTGCGGGAGGTTCATTGTCATTTTCCTCTTTAGAATTTTCTTCGTCTTTTTTCTGTTGTGCATTTTGAATAATAGTTCCGGCAGCACCTATTAAGGCTGCTGTTACAATAACACCGAAAACTATTTTTAGTACTTTCATCATTTTAGCTTTTCCTTTCGGGTTTTAAAACTCTACTATATCGTTTTCCCCCATTTCTTCATATTCCTCAGGAGTAACCGTATCCGGAGCCTGTGCTTCCGGTTCAAGACCGCGGCGCAGTAGAGAAGGTTGTTTTTTGATTAGTTTTTCATCCGCAGAAACTATATCTCTGTAAACCGATGTTGTTATTAACTGTATTGTCTTTTCTGTCGGGGCACCTTCTTCGCCGACTTTTTCCTGAACTTTGTAACTTGCCCAATCGTCAGGAAGTTCCGATATTCTTGTATAATCCTGATTTTCGCCGAGACGTTTGTCTATTTCGTTTTCCAGAATGTTTGTTACATATTCTTTTTGTGACTCGAAATGACACGGTTCGTAGATTTTTGTACCTATAACTTCTTCAGGATCACGTTTTTCGTATTTTTTAAACAAATCTGCAGCAATGTGAAGATGTTCAAGTTCAAATGCAAGAAATTCTTCCCAAACCTGTTTTATCTTTAAATCTGATTCGTCTTTGTAACAATTGTAGTAGTTGCAGACTTCCGTAAATTCGTGTACCAGAAGTTTTTCAAATTTGGACTCCGTAGGGTCGATAAGTGATTCGTACATTGTAACGTGTTCTTCTTCCACATCACAAATTTCCGCGTATGTTCTTCTTAAATCATCATTTCCGTACATAAATCCGTGTTCGGCATAATAGTTATGTGTCTGCTGTTCACCTGATACAAGTGTCAGGATGTTAACTTTTGTCTGCGGAGAGGCTGTTTCTTTGTCATAAGATTTTCTAAGCCTGATTGTATTATCATTATGATGGTTCTGGGTCGGTCTGCCTATAACAACATCCGTCATACCCTGCAGAATATCATTAGGATCCTGCCCCTCTATCATATATTGCCACTGGCTGTATCTGTATAGATGGTCAAAATCCTCCAGAAGTCCAAAATTAAAAGTTTCTCTGACATATTCATCAGGCTCATTCTGGGCAAGCCATGCGGTTAAATCCACAGCAACCTGTTCGTAACCTAAAGTTGTATTAAGAATAGATTGATCAGCAGGTCCAAGCCAGTTAACTGTTGTTTGCTGCATATCTTCAATGCGTCTTACATCAGCGAGAATTTTTCTCAAATCCAAATCATCGCATAATCTTGCCATACAATGTTTGTATCCCCATGCTTCGGTTTCAATACCGTTCATAAGAATTTGTCTTGTTCTGGTATAACAGTCAACTTCCGTTTTATTAAACGGTCTTTTGACTATATCCCGCCATGTCCTTATCTGTTTGTCCAGTGCTATCCCTTTTTCTTTAAGCGGATTAAAAGTCATATTTTTCTCCTTTTTCGTTTAATATAAATCACGGCATTACAAAAATACCTTTTAAACACATATACATCCGGAGAAATTTTTTTGCTATTCCCTGAGAAGATAATTGTATTTCAGAGGAAATTATAGTAGTATAGATGTATTATGATGAAGAAATTAATTAAATTGATGTCAGTTATGATACTTACTTGCGGTATTGCAATTGCACAGGAATTTACAACAGTAAGAGCAAGTCATATTCTGGTTAAAAACAGAAACGAAGCCGTACAGATTAAAAAAGATATTGATAACGGCGGTAGTTTTGAAGAGTATGCACAAAAATATTCACTCTGCCCGTCAGGACAAAAAGGCGGAGATTTAGGTTATTTTGGACGCGGTCAAATGGTAAAAGAATTTGAAGACGAAGCTTTTGAACTTCCGGTAGGAGAAGTTTCAGATCCGGTTCTTACTCAATTCGGCTGGCATTTGATTAAAGTTACGGATAAAAAATAAATATGGAATTAAAAAAAGTGACAAAAGAGGAGGTACCTGCGCTTGCGGCACTCGCCTCTGAAATTTGGCATGAATACTGGAAAACGCTGCTTTCAAAAGAACAGATTAAATACATGGTAGAAAATTTTCAGTCAGAAAAGGCTATGTATAAACAGATTAATGAAGACGGCTACTCTTACTATTTTATAATACAAAACAGCAATATTGCCGGCTATTTCGGAATTTGTCCCGAAGACGGATACATGTTTTTGTCTAAATTATATTTGAAAAAAGACTTCCGGGGGCAAGGTTTGGGGCGGCAAGCCTTTGAAGAGATTAAAAAAATTACTAAAAACAGCGGATTAAACAAAATTCAATTAACAGTAAACAAGTACAATACAAATACAATTAAAGCCTATGAACACTGGGGGCTTGATACAATTGATGCTGTTGTGACAGATATAGGCAAGGGCTTTGTAATGGATGATTATATAATGGAATATAAGTTTTAATTATTAAATTATTATCACCTGTTATTAAAACTTATTAAGAAAGAGCGTAACATTTTTTGCCCATTGGGCACCTACCGATTTATCACAGTATTTACCTGAAAGTCCGAGTTGATAAACATCTTTTATATTTTCATTTTTTCGTTTTTTAAGTGTTTTTGCCATTACATCAATGCAGTCATCGACTTTAGAAAAAGTCCTGAGACCTTTTCTGCCCATGATACCGCCTACATTATTTCTAATCCTCGCAGCATAAGATGTTCCCCTGCCGGATTCAACCATGGCAATTGATGCAATTACCGCCGGATTTACTCCGTATTTTTCACCTTTTTCAATAAAGACTTCACCTTTGCCGTAAAGAGGATTTTTTGTTATGTCTGCGCCTTTTTTGGTAATTAGTGAATTTATAACTAAATTCATATCTTCAGCGCTCTTGTTATACGTTCCGCCCAGAAGATTTGAAACGGCATCTGCAGTGTTCACACGAATTCTTTTTATTGCCGGATTTTTGGCAGCCTTTTCCAGATTCGGAACAACAAGTTTAGTAAAAGAATCACCGCTTGATGCTATAATATTTTTTGTTATATTAATTCTATGCATTTCCTGAATTTGTGCAGGATGCATAAAAGCTTCCGCAATCAAAAATACACCGGGCAAAACTTTTCTGTTTATTGTTTTTTCTGCCGTGTGAATTAATCTGTTTGAAACAGGAGCTGTTTTTTTAGATATTCTGTAAGCCGTGACATTCATTACACGACCTATTCGTCTGGGATTTACCTGGGGTATTCGCATAATTTATCTGTCCTTATTTATCCGAAGTAATTTTATTTTAAAAAAATTTAAAATGCAATATCTAATCGGTAAAGTGTGTAATATTAAATTTTATCATCTCAATTTATATTAAATGCAGGAGAAGATTATGAAAGTAAACAGAATTACATACACCCCGCGGAGTATTGTACACTCTAAAAGTCAGACTCCGGCTTTCGGTGCAGTCCCTGCAAAAGTTAAAGACTCAATAATAAACTGCGGAATGTTCGCTGCAATCGTAGGAATTGGAGTACTTCTAGCAAAATTTTTCAAAAATTACCCGCAAAATGATTCAATCTTTTTAAATGACGGTTCTTACTTCTGTGAAGCTTATGAGCTTAATGAACTAGCCTAGAGGATGTTCTGCCCAGTAAAGTCGTATAAAGAAACACGCAACGTGCTGAATGGAATCAACTCTGACCCATTGGCGTGTCGCTTTAAAGCGAATTGAATGCGCTGATTTTTCAGGATTTGGATGTGCGTAAGTGCATTCTTCGCAGTTAAAGAGAGAGAACTGGCTCTTTGCCGCTCTTTTACAAGCAGCAAGAAGTTCTGATGCAAGTTCTTCTTTACCGAGTCTTTTTGCCAGATAATAACCTGAAATTAACCCCTCTGAGCGCGCTCCGTCAGGGAAATAATGGTCACCGTAGTTATAGTAAAATCCCCCCTCATAATCAAGATAAGGATTGTCAGTATCGGTGTACATTTTTTCTACCATAGTATTTGCGTCCGTGAGTACAAAATTAATGTAATCATCTTTTCTAAATCCGTCAATATCAACCCATGTATCAATGGCCTGCATAAGCCAAGCGTCTGACGGAAGTGCTGTGAACTGGTCGCCGTAAATTTTCGGGCGTTCATTTACAATCCAATCAAGAGCTCTGTGACAGTTAGATTTTACTTCTTCCACAAGCGCATTATCTTCATCAAAATCTTTTACAAACAATGCCAGCCCGAACAAGGCTTCCCCCGGATAATAAAAAGAAAATGTTTCTTTGCGCTCTTTTTCGGTCATATTAATAAGCGGCTTGCCGTCATTATAAGACGGGTGAATATAGTAGCCGAGCATCTCACCTGTTTCAGTAATTCTGCTGATTAAATGCCGTGCAAATCCTTTAATATAACCGTCATAAGATTTGTCGCCCGTTACTGTTCTGTATTGCATCATCATAATCAGAGCCAAACCTGTGCCGCCCAGTTTGCCTTTATTATTGTAATGTGCATACATTCCGGTCTGACCGTTAACATCATGTTCACGAACAATAGTTGTTGTCCAGTCAATAGCACGTTTTGCGGCATCCAGATATTTGCGGTCTTTCGTCTGTAAATATGTTTTAATCAGCGTAATAGCACCGCCGCAGTGACGCAAATCATTATAGTACAGGTTGTCTTCTTTTCTGTTAGGATGTTCATGATCTTTTCTTGTATCTGTTGCCGCGTCATAATAATACAAAAATCGCCCGTCATCATACATTGTATTCACAAGCCAGTCAGAAGTTTTTATATACTGGTCAAGCAATATTTCATAACTGAATTCGGGGTATAGAATATTTCCCCTGTAAAGCGGAACGCATTTATCATTATAAGTCACAAAGGCACGGCTTTTTAATAAAAACAACTCATAATCAGCGGAAGTTTTAAGAATTCTGATTCTCTCAGGAACTCTTGTTGTAAGCTTTGCTATAGGAGATTTCCTCAAAAGAGCCTTGATAACCGCATTAAGCCCCAGATGGCTCTGCAAAACAGCATCCGTCGGCATATAATACCATGATAAATTCCCCTGTTTGAGTTCCAAACCGTTTATACCGATTTCAAAACGGTTTTCATTAAACTTTGTCTGCTGTAAATCTTCATATTTTACAGGATGTTTTTCTGAAACATACTCAAGCATGATTCTGCATTTTTTTTCGTCAGCAAAATCAAATTTATCAAAATTTTTATTCTCTCTGATTTTTTCAAGATTTCTGTCAATAGTTGCAGCAAGATCCTTTTTGCGGCTGCCCCAGCGGATAGGTGCAATATGCGCCTGAAAAACCGTTATATATGTAAAAGACAAAGACGGTATATAATCAAAAATTCCGTCAAGATTAATACCTGATATATCAACATTTTCACCTGTTATAAGAGCGGTTCTGATACGTTTCAGAAGCTCTGCAACCGGTGTAAAATCCTGACTGTAATATTTTTTTTCTACATAATTTTCAATTTTAAAATCAAGTTTTTCCATAACCGTTCCTCGCTATAGTAACAATGATACCATAAATCACGATTTACATATCAACAAAACGGTTTATTTTTGATTGTAAGCCCGCCAAACATTTATAATTATAAACTGTTATTATTCACTTACTATAAAAGGCGACATCGTAAGGGGTTTTTGCGGATTATCTTTTGAATATACAACCATTACATAGGAGCCTGTTTGATTTATGACAACATAGTCATCATAATAATACATCTGTTCTTCTTTTAACCTTGCGTTATGCGTCCAGTAAAGTTCATACCCCAATCTGCCGGCACTTCCTTTTTTGATTACCTGTATATAGATGTTGTGTGTTTTTACCTTTTTAGGGAGAAGTATAAGATAGTATATCCGCTCTCCGGGTTTGAAAACAGTATCGTTATCCATTACCGTTTCGACTGTTATCTGATTTTTATTAAACAAAATCATCGGCTTTGTATTTGAACAGGCCGTTGTCGTCAGGATTACAAGAATTGATAGTATGTAGAGTACAAATCTTTTCATCAGCTTAATTTTTTAATCTTATCTAATACAGGTGCAACCTGCGTTTCGTCGGTATTATATTCAAGGAATTTTTGATAATTTTTAACTGCCTCTTCTTTGTTATTTTCTGTTTCAAAAGCAAGAGCGAGCGCAAAATATGCATAGGCGTATTTTGAATCTATTGAAATTACCCTGTTAAAACACTCTTTGCTGCCTGCAATATCGTTATCATTTGCATAAGCCAGCCCGAGGTTGAACCAGCCGTCAGCATATGACGGATTTACAAATATTGCTTTTTTATAGAAATCTACAGCTTTCTCCATATCGTTTTGAGCCTTGTAAATATTACCGAGTTTAAGCAGTGTTACTTCATCGCTCGGATTAATTTTCAAAGCAGCCTGATAGTTTCTAATTGCATCATCAAATTTTTTGGATTTAAAACTTTCATCAGCAATGGCAATAAAATCTTTATTACGTTGTGCATCAAGAGCAGCGTCTTCCTGAGCAGCTTTTGCCGTATTATCACTAACAACAACCGCAGGAATTTCCATATCATCAGTAATTTCTATATTAGATGCAACTTCCTTATTCTGGGTTGATGCAATAAAGTCAGCGTATTCTTCACTGTAAAGCTGATTATCCGGAGACATATTAATAGCTTCTTCATAAAATTCTGCGGCTTTGTCATTCATTTTGCAAGCTCTGTAAGCACGTGCAAGCCCGAAATATGCCTCACTGTCTTTTGTACCTAATTCAACGGCCTTTTCAAAATGTTCGGCGGCTTTCGAAAAATTAGATGCCGTAAGTTCAAGGTTCCCTTGAGCCATAAGAGCTGTCAGCAGATTATCTTTTATAAGTTTGCTGTCATCCCAGTTCATAATATCTTCATAAAGCGCAATAGCTTCCTCATAACGGTTAAGAGCATGGAGTGCTATAGCTTTATCAGTCTTAACCTGCAGGTCTTTACTGTCAAGCGCAAGAATTTCATCATAGTATTTAAGCGCATGTTCATAATCTTTCTGGATGTGATAGCATTTGGCAATTTCTTTTTTCAAAGAAATATCATCCTTATCCTTTTCAATTGCCTTTGCAAATTCCGCTATAGCTAAATCGTAATTTTTATCACGTTCGTACAATATTGCAAGGTTTTTAAAACCTCTCACATCATCAGGAAATTTTTCAGTATAAATTTTGTACTGTTCAATAGCAGCGGCATTATTACCTATATCAGCCAGAAGATTGGCGTAATCAAGCCTTAAAGAATGAAGCTGCGGCGCCTGTTTAAATATAACATCATACTGTGCAAGCGCCTGATTGTTTCTTTCAAGTTCCTGATACGCAAGAGCGAGAGAAACATGTGCAGAAGTATTTTCATAATCCGCACTTACAGCCTTTTCAAGCATTTCTACCGCTTTATCGTAATCTTTAAGTTTAAAAAGTGCCTGACCGTAGTTTGAATAGTATTTAAAATCATTCGGATTTTTAGCAAGAAGTTCAGCATAAGCAGCAGCTGCATTCTGTGAATCTCCTGCGGCAAATAGTGAATTTGCAAGGTTCTCTCTGGCTTCTTTATGATTAGGATAGGCCGTCAGAAATTTTTGATAATTTTCAATTCCGGCTTTGTATTCTCCAAGCTGGTATTGAACATTTGCTATATTCAGGTAATTGTATTTGTATTCCGGAAATATTTTCAAAGCATTTTCATAAGCCGCAAGTGCCTGTTTATAATCACCTTTTGTCTGGTAAATATTACCTATGCTTATGAAAATAAAAGCATCGTTAGGACGGAGTTTTGCAACCTTGGAATACGCGGCTAAAGCTTCATCGTATTTATCAAGTTCCGTATAAAGACCTGCAAGTTTTGTATAAAGCAGTGCATCATCACCGGCAAGTTGAATTGCCTGCAGGACTTTTTCCACTGCAGCTTCATAATTGTGCTGATACTCAAGTGTACATGCCTGTTGATAAAATGTAGTTGCCTCAGGCGACATATATGCGTCTGCAGGAACCATCCCCGCCAAAGCCATAACCATCATTGTAGATATAATAAAATGCTTATTAATTGTTCCGCTCCTAATTTTTCCCTGCTGACATTTTAGCACAAAATTTATATTAGTGTAAAGCTGTGAGAATAGATTTTCCTGTTAAAAATAATCTCTGCGGCTTTTATAATTTTGCACATTTCATCATCGTTCAGGTCATACTCAGGCACCGAATAATCCGGAAAATCCGACATTTGTTTTACCAGAGCCAGATACAAATCATCAACGCTTTTTTCCGGTATACCCTTTTCCAACATTTTAAAAATTCTGATAAGTTCAGCATCCCCCGCATCGGCAATAACAGCATCCAGACCGGCACCGTATGCAAGAACCCCGAATACTCTGTTTATTAAAGGCCGCAGCTCCGCAGGCGAGCCGTTTGAAATATTTGAAAGACCTATGACTGTTTTAACCGGAGGATCAAAACTTTCTTTTATCATTTTTATTGTTCCCAGAACCTCCAGCCCCTGTGACTGGTCAACACTCACAGGCAAAACCAGCGGGTCAAAAAATATTTTTTCAGAGTTGATACCCTTTGCCACTGAATTTTCATACATCTCAAACGCAATTTCCAGCCTGCCGTCAGCCGTCTTTGGAATTCCTGTTTCTTTTGACAGGATTAATTCTATAAGATTACTTTGAAATTCAAGCGCCAGATCAGTCATCTTCTCAAATCTGATTTCATCATTACTTGTACTGTTGATAAATGTTTTAGCAGGATTTTTAACACTTAACAAACCGGCTGCAATCTCATCCGCGTTTGTGGTATCAATAGAAATTCCAAGGTCAGAATGCCTTTCCAGCAGCTTACAAAGCCATGGAACTATCCCTTTTAAATCACCCTTTGCCGGTCCGACATTCAAATCCGCATAATCCATATTTTTTTGCTTGTCAAGTATTGTTAAAATTACATCCTCATCACGGGATAAAAGAGCCTCACGAATCTTCGGGGATATAATATGTATGTTTTCTCCAATTAAAATCATAGCCTTATTTTAGCACAAATAACTTATATGAAAATAGTGACTAAAAGCATATAATATTACAAAAAAATATTATTGTTACAAAAATTTACACAGCCGGCGTAGATGAACAGATTACATTCCGGAGAATTAATTACTGCATAGGTAGTAAAAGTTCTGAAAAAATGTTATAATAAATACATTGGATAAGTAAGTGTATTTAGTATAAGTATATGAAACAACAAATAATTTTTGGGGCTCTCAAAAACAAAAAGGAAAAGGAGTAATTGTATGGCAACATTAGTAACACCAACGACAGACAAAACCATCAAATCGAAATTCAACGATGAATTTGAAAACTATCTGAAAAATCAATGCTTAAAAACAACTTTCAACGGAATTGAATTGGAAACATTCTCTTGGTATAAGAAAGTATTAGGTCTTGCATAATCAAAATTTTAAAAGAAAGGGTAGAATATTCAAAAGTGCCAATCGAAACCGCAGGTTGGTATTTTTGTATATTCATTTTCTAAAGATGCTTATGGCTCTTGGCAAAATACCCAAACAGTAGGAAATAACAACACCATAGTTTGTGATAGGGATACCTGCCGCATTCGCAAGAAGTATTCGGGAAAGAATTTCGCGCCTGTTCGTCATACAAGCACCACAATGGATAATCAGCTTATATCCTGTTATATCAGGAAAATCATGACCTGAATAATGCTCTATTGTAAGTTCTTTTCCGGTCTTTTTACGAAGAAGTGCCGGAATTTTAACTGTACCGATATCATCTTCTATAGCATGATGAGTACAACTTTCCAGAATCAAGACTCTGTCACCGTCATTCAAGGACGCAATTGCATCAGCGCCCTGTACAAACGCGTCTAAATCACCTTTCAATCTTGCAAAAAGGATTGAAAATGACGTAAGCGGAATTTCCTGCGGTACAATTTCGCTTACGGTTTTGAAAGCCTGTGAATCAGTTACGACAAGCGCCGGAGGGGTTTTTAAGTTTTTAATCGCCGCATCCAGTTCTGTTTCCTTAACAACATAACTTAAGCAATTACTATCCAGCAAATCCCTTATTGTCTGCACCTGCGGCAAGATAATTCTGCCTTTCGGGGCTTCTTTGTCAATCGGGATTACCAGAATAACCGTATCCCCCTCATTCACCAGATCACCTGCTATTTTCGGAGAATTTATAAAATCCTCAGGAAGCATTTTAACCAGCATATCTTTAAATTTAAAAATTATCTTTTCATCACTAACTGCAGATGTAATAAGGATTTTATCCGTATAATTTACAATCTCGCTTAATTTCTCGCCGCTAATCTGCTCTATATCGCATTTATTTATAACAACCAGATAAGGAATTTTCAATTCATCAAATTTCTTAAACAAATCTTTTTCATATTCGTCAATACCGTTAAAATCGCAGATTACAACGGCAATATCCGTACGGTTAATAATTTTCAAAGTTTTTTCAATCCTCTGTCCGGAAAGCAACGTTTTATCATCCAACCCTGCAGTATCAAGAAAAGTTACGGGACCAACAGGCAAAAGTTCCATTGATTTTTCAACTACGTCAGTCGTTGTGCCGGCTATATCAGATACTATAGACATATCCTGACCCGTTATTTTATTTAAAAATGAAGACTTCCCTACATTTGTTTTACCGAAAATCCCGATATGAAGTCTCATAGATTTCAATGTTTTCATAAAGCCCCTTTATTTTACTGACAAATAACCAACACCGTTTTACAAAGCACCGGATACAAAAAAGGCACTCCGGAGAGTGCCTTTTCTTGTTTAGAATTAACCTCTGATACCTAACTTTTTAATCAATTCTCTGTACTCATCAAGGTTTTGATCTTTAAGGTAAGAAAGTAATCTCTTTCTTTTACCAACCATCATCAACAGACCTCTTTTAGTAGCAAAGTCTTTTTTATTGTTTTTCAAGTGTTCGGTAAGTTCAGAAATTTTCTTGCTCATCAAAGCGATTTGAACGGCAGGAGAACCTGTATCTTTTTCGTTCGCACCGTATTCTTTAATGATGTCTTGTTTGTTTTTCAAATTAATTGACATGATATATTTTTCCTTATTTAGTGTGAGTTGCTATTTTGGCGTAAGCACTCTACAAGGACATCATAATATATCAATCCCAAAAATCAAGCCCATGAAAACCGCATGTTACAAATAATTAACCGTTAAAATACAGTCCGTGTCTTTGCATATCAACAGCGCGGAAACGTGCATCCAATGCTAAATCTGCTGCCAGTTCGGCATCTGAAGTATTTTTAATCAAATCAGCAGTCAGACCTGCAGCACTTTTAAACCCGTTTAAAATTCCTGACGGCACTTGATTAATATCTGTTAGATTATTTTGTTTCATATATGCCAGTAATGATGATTGGTAATCATCTTGAGCTCTATCCTGCTGTGCTTTCAGGTTACCAAACAATGTCATATAGTTATTATATTTTTCTGTTGCATTTTGATAAGCAATTTTACCTTGCAGCCACAATGGTGTACTTTTTAATTGCTCCATCATTCTGGCTTTATAATTCTCATACGTTCCGTACTGATTCTGTAATTCCGTACTAGAATTAAAGTAAAATTCTGATTTAATTCCGTCAGTTGGTGCCATAAATCTCCCTTTTTTCTTGTTACTTATATATATAAAGTATTTCTTGCGTCAAAAATTGCCTTTTTGATTAAGTTTTGTAAAGCTAAATTACTCATACGTTTTTGTTTCTGCTAACATTGTAGAACACAAAGAGGAGTGATTATTATGATAAAAGTTGCAGTATGCGGCAGCGAGGGGAAAATGGGAAAAGAAGTGGTTCAGGCAATAATTGATGAACCGCAGACAGAACTTGCCGCAAAAATCGACATAGCAGGAAATGATACCTATAAAACAATAGAAGAAGCATCAAAAGCTGCAAAAATTGATGTGCTGATTGATTTTACCCAGCCAAAATCAATTTTTGAAAATGCAAAATTCTGCCTGACACACGGAATAAAAATAGTCATCGGCACAACAGGCTTAAAAGATGAGCAGATAGAAGAACTCAAAAAATTATCAGCTGAAAATAAGACCGGATGCTTTATTGCGCCGAATTTTTCAACCGGAGCAGTCCTTATGATGATGTTTGCAAAACAGGCTGCAAAATACTTTGACAATGCCGAAATCATTGAACTTCACCATAACCAGAAAAAAGATGCGCCATCAGGTACTGCAATAAAAACAGCCTTGATGATGTCAGAAGCAAATGATAATTTTAAAAAAGGGAATTGCCCTGAAACAGAAACCATTGAGGGAGCCAGAGGCGGGGAATCTTATGCGGGAATTCAAATTCATTCGGTAAGAATGCCGGGTTATATAGCCTCACAGGAAGTTCTGTTCGGCTCAAGCGGACAACTTTTCAAAATCCGCCACGACTCGATGGACAGAAAATGTTATATGGCAGGGGTAATTCTTGCAACAAAACATGTTTTTGAAAAGAACGATTTTATTTACGGGTTAGAAAATATATTATAAGGGAATTAAAACAATGAGAAAACCAAACATAGCAATTTTAGGCGCAACAGGTGTTGTAGGAAGAGAAATAACAAAAATAATCGACGAATTGAAAATTGAATTTAACGAAATCAAATTTCTTTCAAGTGCCAAAAGTGCAGGTACAGAGCTTGAATTTCAAGGTAAAAAATATATAGTGGAAGAAGCTAAACCTGAGAGTTTTGACGGTGTAAATATTGTGCTTGCATCAGCAGGGGCATCAACTTCAAAACTTTTTGCTCCGGAAATCGTTAAACGCGGCGGAGTTCTCATTGATAACTCCAGCGCTTTCAGAATGGATAAAGATGTACCGCTTGTAATTGCTTATGTTAACGATGAAGATTTGAGAAAACACAAAGGAATTATAGCAAACCCGAACTGTTCAACTTCCCAATTGATGCTGGTTTTGAAACCGCTCCACGAAAAAGCAAAAATTAAACGACTCTTAGTATCGACTTATCAGGCAGTATCAGGAGCAGGACTTGCGGCAATAAACGAACTTACAGCAGATACAAAAGCAAACCTTGCCGGTGAAAAATTTGAAAATAAATGTTTCAAAAAACCTATTTCATTTAACGTAATCCCGCAGATAGATGTATTCTGCGAAAACGGTTACACAAAAGAAGAAATGAAAGTGGCAAACGAAACTAAAAAAATTCTTCACCTTGCACCGGAAACTCCGATATCATGCACCGCTGCACGCGTACCGGTTTACAACGGACACTCAGAAGCTGTTGATATTGAATTTGAAGAAAAAATTACGCCCGATGAAGTAAGAGAAATTTTGAAAAACTCTTTCGGAGTAACAGTAATTGATAATCCTGAAAATTACGAATATCCGACAACACGCGATGCATCAGGTGTCGATCCGGTCTTTGTAGGACGAATAAGAAAAAATCTTGCGTTTGATAACGGAATTTCACTCTGGTGCGTTGCCGATAACCTCAGAATCGGTGCGGCTTTGAATACCGTCAGACTTTGCCAGAAAGTTATTGAAATGGATTTGTTTTAATTGAAAAAAGTTGACTTTTCACACAAAATTATTAAAAATTTTGTGTGAAAATTTCAACAAAATTTTATTAATTTTTTGCAAAATTTCTAAACATTCAGACAAAAAAAATTATGTTTGTGTTTTAATCAAATCAACAGAAAAATATAAAGGTCATACAATTATGAAAACAGAAGAAAAAAAAGTAAACTTAATGGACAAAAAACACGTAATCACTAACGTTGATACCCACATTGACTCTAATGAAAATGATTCTATTTACGAATACCGTTCTAATATAGAAATGCTTGAACAAACATTACAAATCGCATAACAGGAAAAAAGAGAAAAAGGGAAATGGAGATCTCTAAAATTACGGTTGGAGCATTTAATAAAATAAATGCAAAACATACGGTTATTAACCCTGCTTTGAATTTTGTAGAAACAAATATAAAAACTGCATTAAATATCCATACACCTGAAGTAAAAATCAAAACTCCGGATGTTGATGTTTTTCAAGAGATGAAAGGGGTAGAGCAAATAGAACGTAACTACCGTATGAAAGCTGATATTGCAAAAAGTCTTGGCAGTGTACAAGATTTTTATTTTTTGATGTAGTCAGGTGTTTGCCGGCAAAGATATTCTATTAATGCACCGTCAGGGTTGTTTGTATAAATTTTTGCTTACCGGAATTTTTATACCAAGAATTGTCAGTGTTTTAATTTTCTTTTTGTGGCTGAAAACATTTTTTATAGAAAACAGCTTTTGTGAAAAACTTTCAGGTTTTGGAAGAGCAGATTTTTCATAGCATAATTTTATTTCATCATACACAACTGATTTCTCGGCGTATTCCCACCATAAATCTTTTAACGGATGCCCGCAGCCTTTGAGACAAGGTTTAATTCCTGTATAATGGATGATTACCGGAGTTTTTGAAGCATTCAAATAATCTTCTTCCGCTTGTCCGTCGTATTCATAGTAGAAGTTGCGCCACCATGTGTTAAGATAATTGTATTTCGGGTTCAGGAGAACTTTTTTCTCATCCGTTACCACATTCAGGATATCCTGATCACAAAATTCTATTTTTCGTTCGGTAGAAAGAGCGTATGATTTTACCAAATCAAAAAATTTATTTTCCCTGCAATATTTACAGTTAAAAAGTAAAACACCCGAATTAAAATAATGCGGCTGTCTCAGTCCTAATCTTTTAATATGTTTTTGGACATCCCATACATCTTCTACTGCGCCAAGAAAATTTCCCTCCAAATTTGTTTCCCATAATTCGGTCAAATCCCCGCATACAAGCGTATCGCAGTCAAGATAAAGAATTCTGTCTAAGTCAGGACAAAAATCAGGCAGTTTAACTCGGAACCATGCCTCTTTTGTTACCCATCCCGACATCGGAAATTTATCAAATTCCGACTGGTCAACTTTTACCATACGTATGGTGCATTTAGTTTTTACTTTAAACTTTTCAAGCTTTAACAGGCTTTCGGTATTTAAGTTTGAATACAATATAACAAATGAGATGTAAGGATTATTGATAGCAGCCCCTGTCATTGAAACAATTGTCTGATCCAGATATTTGTCATCCGGAGCGTATGCTATTGTCATTTTATTTTTCATAATCCCCGCCTGTCAGTTTTTCATATAGAGTGCCTGTAAAATCAATATTTTTTTTCTTACTCAAAACTTTCATTTTATGCGTAAGTTTATGAATGGAAGACATCTGTTTAAATTGTTCAAAACGTTCTTTACTGTATGGATTTAAAAGTTCATTTTGCATTTGCTGTACGGGAAAGAAACTGAAAAACGGAACATTTTGCCATAATTTTTTATTTTCATCCCCAGCCATTGTTACCATTGTGAATGCGTGCAAAAACGTAAAATAATTTACCAGAAAATGATTGTTGCGCCAGTATTCATGCAGAACTTCTTTTGTATCGGTGAGGATTTTATGTTCCGGCTTTGAATGAATAAAATAACTTGCCATATTAAGACCGTCGAGGTCTGCTTCAGGATTATTCCGGAATACAAACAGGTCGGAATTTGTAATATACTCAGGCATTTTATCCGTAAATAATACTGTTGCATCCACCCAGGTGCCGCCGTGTTCCGTAAGCAGGTGCGTGCGGAGAATATCAGAAAAATGCGCGGTTTTAATTATACCTTTATTTTTCAAATCATAAATAAATCCGGGGATGTTTGCATAATTTTCTATATTGTCCGAAGTAAGAATTATTCTTTCACGTCCGTCTGAAAATTTTTCAACACTTTCAAGACATGTTTTCACAAGCGGCGGAAGATTTTCCATGCCCTGCTCCCAGTATTGCCAGATTATTTTCGGCGCATCTTTAAGTGATTCCTGCTTTTTATTTTCGTTTCTTTTCTGAACAATTTTTACATATTTTTTCAGGTATTTTTTTGCATAATCACCTTTTACAATACGCCGGATGCGTTTGTTTGGAATAAATATTTCAATAAAAATTTTAAACAAAGAATTTTTTGTTTGATTTAGAAAAGATTTAATCATTTTTCACTGTTGTTTTAATTTTATTTTTGTACTCAATCAGACATTTAGCAAGCTGGTCAGGGCAGGATGTCCCCTTGTCCCCGCAGGTTATCCCCTGTAATCTTTCGATTACTTCATCAATTTTCATTCCTCTAATCAGGCTGACTATTCCTTTAAGGTTGCCGTTGCAGCCGCCCAGAAATCCTGCGTCAACTATCCTTCCGTCTTCATCAATTGCAGCCTGTATCATTCTGCTGCATGTACCTGTTGTTTCGTATTGAATTACTTCTACATTTTTATTCATTATTCATACCTTTATCTGATAAAATTCCAAAAATATCTTTTTACTTTGTCAAAAATTTTCATATCATTTCTGCCGCCTTTTTGTGCGGTTGAAATTGTGTAAGGTTCAGGCTGGGTGGTTCTTGAATATTTAATATCGCGCGGCCCGAAAAGCATCACGTAAGAAGCTTTGTAACCGTCTGGAATTTGAAGCTGGCGGCAGAGTTCCGGAAACATTTTAAGGCAGATTTCCGCAAATCCGCACCACACAGTGCCGACACCTAAACTCTGTGCATATAATTCAAAATAACTTAATGCAATTATCGGGTCAATATCCGCACACGGTGCGTCTATTGGTGAGCAGGCAACTATAAGATGCGGTGCGCCTCTAAAAATTACGTCTTCACCGTTTAAAAATGCGTCTTTGTATTTGCCGAATTTTTCAAGGATAGGTTTAACCGGAGTTTTTGTCAGAATTTTTATAAGTGTGCTGGTTACATACGCTCTAAAGTCATTCATTACAGCAATATCATCAATAAAGGCAAAATGAAGACGATGATTGTTACACCCGGTTGGTACCCAGTTTAGCATATTTTTAAGTTTGTCCATAGTTTCTTTGTCAAGATTTTCACTCTTATAATGCCTGAAACTTCTGCGGCTTTTTATCAGGTTTAAAATATCTTCGCTTTTAATATCTTTTATGGAGTCTGAATCCTGCGGATTTTTACCAAAAATTGAAAGTGCACCTGTAGGACATACTGCAAGACAGTGCTGGCATTTTATACATCTTTGTTCCCCGTTTTGTGCAATATGCGGGACTTCATTTTCATTTTGTTCCAATACTCCTGCAGTACAATCTTTTACACAAAGTCCGCAGTGTATACATTTTTTTTCATCAATAACCAAATTCATGCAGTTCATCATTTCTCTCCTGTTTTACCGTCAACAAATATATCATAAAAATGGTAAAATTGCAGCGGATAGCGGCGTGTAAGGTTTTCAAGGAATTTTACGTATGCAGTTTGCATTTCTTTTTGATTTACCGGTGCTTTTTCTATGTAAGTAATGTATTTGTCACCTTTAGTTTTTACAAGTACAATAAAAAAAGTCGGGCAATCCATAAGTTTTGCAAACGTAAATGTACCAAGCGGAAACTCAACAGTTCGTCCAAGAAATTTTGTTTGAAATACCGTAGAGCCTGTTTCCGACACTCTGTCTCCGGCAATAAATACAAGCTCGCCGCGGTCTAATTTTTCTTTAATTTCAATCGGAGTACTGACGTTAATCTGTTCCACCGGATAAGTTGTTACATCAGCCTGCGGCACCATAATTCTTCTGATAAATTCATTAAATATTTTACACTGGTTTTCACTGAGAAATATATTTACGTGAACATTGTATTTATCGTATTTCGCACTCAAAAATGAGCGCAAAACATGAATATTACCGAGATGTGAACTGATAAAAAATCCGCCCTTTTTTTGTATTACGCAATTAAAAAATTCATTCTTTGTATCTTCATCAGCGAATGTAATATTATGAGGGTCAAATTTATTTATAAATGTTTCCATATTGTCAATAAGAATATCGGAATATGATAAAAAATGCCGGAACTGGTTTACTAAAGTAGGTTTTACACCGGCTTCAGGCAGATATTTTTTGGAATACCCCCGTACTTCTTTTCCAAAAATAAATGCAAAAAAAGTGACAAAAAAGGTTAAACATTTTACGGCTTTTTTGCCGCAGATACGGTATAAATAATACATAAACAGAAGCCTTTTAAGTCCGGCAGCCTGTTCTTTTACCTGATACCATTTCATGCTTTTACACACTCCAGCAGGGTGTAGTCATGTGTGCTTATACGGTATTCCGATGATATTTTTAAGCCTGACTGCTCAATGAGTTTTTCCATATCGGATTTTTTATACATTTTGCTTTTACCGTTTGCCATACAGGTAAAATAAAGTGAAATATGTACAAGAGAATAAGCAGCTCCGCCGAATATCTGGTTATCTGTAAACGGTTCCAGAATATAAATTCTCGTATCATCTTCCATGTTATTGCAAATGTTTGAGAGTATATAGACAATCTGTTCTTTTGAAAAGCAATCAAGAAACTGACTCATAAACACAGCACCCGAAAAATGCGGATATGCATAATTTTTATCAATGACATTTATTCCGCAAAATTTGCATCTTGAGGAATTTATATTTTGTTTTGCGCGTTCTATATTTTCCGGCAAATCAAGCATGGTAACGTTGCAGTTTTCGTTATATGCAAGACATGCTTTTTCAAATTTACCTGTATTTCCGCCTATGTCAAAAATTTCTGCAGGGTTATGCTTGAAAATTATTTTTAAAGCTTCTTCAAAGCAGCCGTCAGAATAATAATGGTCAAATTCATACCAGCTTTTTTGTATCTGCGGCGGAAGTTTTGTCAGTGCAGGATAGATTGTCGGGTAGTCGCCTATAAATTTATGAAGCCCGCATGGCTCTTCTGTTTTAAAAGAGTCTAAAAGCTTTGATGCCCCGAGATAACAAACATCTTTCATAAAATTAAAGTTGACCCTTGTCATTTCATCATAGAGGAATGATTGGGCAAGTTTTGTCGTTGAAAATTTACCGTCTTCACATTTTACCAGTCCTGCACATTCGGCAGCATCAAAAAGCGTTGATACGCAATATTCGGTAACATTACAATGTTTTATGATTTCATCTATTGTAGATGGAGTTTCATCAATAAATTTTAAAATTCCAAGCTCCAGAAGTGCGCCTGTTGCATGAAATGTAAAGGGCGAAAAAGCTATTTCCTGTGCCTTTGTCAGTGCTTCAACACGTGAGGATTCTCTTTTGCGCTCTCTTCTGTATCTTAATTTTGTTGCATTTTCCTCTGTCATGATATTAAAATTATAGCATGGAAATTTTTTATATTGATTCTGATACTTTTTTAAATAACATCAATATTAGTTCTCTGGACAATTTTTTGGAAGAGAAATCGTTCAAATCAGACAAACAAAAAATACAGTTTTGTCTAGGACGTTTTCTGGTGAAATATATAGGAGTTTTAAAATACGGTGTTGAAAATCCTGAAATAGAAATTTTGGATAAAAAACCGGCGTTCAAATATTCTGATATAAAATTTAGTATTTCACATTCCGGAAATATAATCCTTGCGGCTTTTGATACAGAGCCTGTCGGCGTCGATATTGAATTTATGAAACCCAGAAAATTTGATGAAATTTTTAAATATTATAAACTCAAGATTGAAAATCCTGACGCGGAATATTTTTACAGATTTTGGACAGAATACGAAGCCGGCATAAAACTGCAAATGCCTCCTAAAACTTCCGCGGTTTTCAGAATGAATAATTTTATGCTTGCAGTCAAAAGCTATTCTTCTTTAGGTATCAAAAGCAGGCTCAAAATATATGAGCTTAAAAGTCCTGTTGTCAGGACAAATCCCAGTGAACTTATAAGTTTGAAGCCGGTCAGCGCTAATAATAAAAATGAAAATACACTTGTCATACAAGACATAAATACGGCATCTCTTACAAGTTTTTCGCCGTTAAATCTGAAAATTGAGTAGTCAAGGCTGAACCCGATTATCAAAAACATTGCCATTACATGGAAAAGATTCAAACTTATATGTAAAAGCCCCAGCAATCCTGTGGTGAAAAGACAGGCACACAAAGACGGTAATATAATTCTGATTGCATTTTTAGGTTTATAAATAACAGCAAGCAATGCATATAGCAGAATAAATACAGGAATAAGAAGTTTTGCACAGTTAACTCTGCATCCTTTTACAAGATTTGAAATATCCTCACGGACATTATAATATTCAGCCCCCTCAACCTGTTTTATAATTTCGGGCTTATCAAAATCATACAAAATCATAAGAGATTTGTTTTCTCCAAGAAAGAAATTCTCCAAGAACGGAAAGGTTTCTTTGTCATAAACAAGATAGTCACCTGCAGGAACCTTGGAACTTGCATTAAGTGCGGTTGTGTATGGTGAAATTTCTGTTTCATAGAGCTTTTGCATCAAAGCGCGGTTTTTGTTCTGGGTTTTTATTGATGGTATATATCTGCTGATTGCCTGATATTTTGTATCACCCAGAAGTTTTGCGACCTGCTCTTCTTTTTCAAGTACTTCCTGAACATTTTTTCCCTCGACAACTACAAAAGATGTCTTTGGATTTATGCCCGCAACTTCAGCAAAAATACTTTCTGCATGCATTAATTTTTTTGATGGTTTATACATGCTTCTTATATCATCGTTTGTTCTCACAAAAAATAAACCGCTCAGAGTGATTATTGCCATTAAAATAAGTATATTTTTTGCAATTTGCGGTTTAAACTGAAAATTCCATCTGACTCCGAGATTATTATTGTTTAAATCTATTTTCCGGCTGATTACCGGATAAAACAGAACAACAAACAAATATACCGTTACAAGTCCGGTTATTGTAAATACTGCTATCTGTTTAAGAAGCTCCGTATGTGAAAAATAAAGTACAAGAAATGCTGAAATTGTTGTCAAAAGACTTACGGATAAACTTTTGAAAATTTCCTTTATAACATCATCACCTGTTTTATCTTCTGTTTTGCATACAAAAAAGTGGAGTGAATAATCAACGGAAATCCCGATTAAAGTTGTTGAAAAAACAAACGTCAGTACATGAATTGACGGGAACATAGCAGCCGTTGCAAAATAACCTGCAAGGGCTCCGCAAAAAATACTGCCTGCAACAGGGATAAGAATTTTTATTTTTTTGAAATAATTCAGACATAAAAAGATAACAAAAAGTGCTGAAATTATGCCGATGATATTTATCTCAACCATAGACCTGCTGCTTGCGTAATACGAATGTACGGGGGTACCGGTTAAATAAACTTCAACACCGTTTTCTGAAAGAGATTTCTGAATTTTAATTATTTTTTTTACCTGTTTATTTAAAAGTGCAGGTGATAGGGCAATGTTTTTATCAAATTCATAATTCAAAATTCTGTAATATTTGTCATTATGATTAATAATACTGTCAGGATTAATATTATCACCAAGATTCATTATATAATCCGTAAACAGAAGAAAAGGATCTTCTTCCGGTTCCAGCAGGGAAAATCCGAGCGGGTTATAAATCATTTCAATAGTATTTTCTTTTACTTTTTTGTAATCATTTTTTTCTAAAAGTTCAGCCGTATTTGCAGATAGCAATCCGCCGCGCGATACTTTGTATACTTCAAGAATTTTATTACCGTCAACTGAAATAGATTTTAAATCATTCTTAACGGCAAGTTCATCAAATTTATCTGCAGTTTCACTTACTTCTTCAGGTTCTTCCCCCTCAATAAGAACATTGATTTTTGCAGAATACATATTACTCAAATCAAGAAGATTTGACTGCTTTTGAGGCACTACTGTGCGCAAAATATTTGTTTCGGTTGTTATCGGATTTCTCAATGCCAGAAACGCCAGCATTAAAAATAATCCTACAAATAAAATTCTTAAAAAATTTTTCATTACTCTTTCCCGCATTCAAATAAAATTTCGGTTTGACCGCTGTTGACAGTATCAATAAAAATTCTGTCAATATCTTTGCTGCCGTCTATAGTCACACTATTCAAATGTTTTTTTATAACATCTTTTTTAGGATTTAAAACAAGCTGCCATTTATCATCAAGTTTTGTAAAGCTTAAATCAAAATTTTTATCAAGATAAGTGTAATCTTTTTTGGCGACTGCAAGAATTATATCATTGATATGTTTTGTCCGCGGTGATTCATAACCGGTAATCATATGTATAGGATACATCGTTTCAAAAATTACACCTTTACCCTCTATAAATTGAAAATTACCGCCTGAATTTAGTTCAACATCGTTTCTGGTTTTCTTCTGAGTAAATGTGCAGGAAACATTTTTCAATTCCGGTATTTGCTCTGCAATTTCCTTTGCATTTTTTTTACTTCCGAATGCTATTGCGGTGTTCAAACTTAAACACATAACCAACATAATTAATAAAATCTTTTTCATATTTTTTATACTTTACACTCCTCAAAAATTTGTTTTAATCTTTCCGGTGCCTGATGTATGCTCTCACCGCTTTCTGCATTAATACATATTTGCATGCTGCGGGCTTTTAATATACATTCACCGGTTTGTTCATCAGTAATAATGTACTTTATTATTATACACGGTTCAATTTCTTCCAGCAAGGTTGTTACTTTAATTTTCTGGGCAAATCTGCAGGATTTTATAAATTTTAAATCCATTTTTGCAATCGGATAAGCAATCCCCTCATCTTTCATATCAACGTATGTGTATTTCAAATTTTTAAACATTTCGCATCTTGCAGCCTCAAGATACTTAATATAATTGCCGTGCCATACAACATTCATCGGATCCAAATCATAAAACGGTATTTCAATTATTAATGAAGATTCAAATTTGACCATTGTAAAACCTCTTTGTTTTATTTTTTTTAAATATTTACTTTACGAATATACCTGATGAATAAATTTTGTCATCCGACAGGTAGGTATATTCTATGGAATTTTCTTTATTTTTTATAGTTAAAATAACTTCTTCATCAGGCGGAATAATATTTGAAAATTTAACTTTTTTGGCTTCGGTAAGCGGCAATTTTATACCGAGCATATTTTCCGTAAAAAAGTTTACGTAAAAAAGTTGTACAACTCCCGGGACTATCGGAAAATTTTCAAAATGCCCGTTGAAAAAATTAGAATTTTTGTAAAAAATCAATTTTAATTCCAAAGAATTTTGTTCAATTTTTTTTGAAATTATAAAAGGCAATGAGAGATTTAAATCAAAAATTTTTTCGATTTTTTCTTTATCAATTTTACCGCATTGTGTTGTTGGAATTTCCGGCAAAAATTTCCATTTTTTAGGTTGAATTTCAGAATAATTTTTGCAGAAATTTTTAATATTCTGAACGGTTTTCAGCTTACCGTTTTTGATAAAAAATTCGCGTCCTTTTTCATTTAAAATAACGGCGGCAGCAAGATTATCTCCATGTTTTAAACAGTAATTTTCTTTAACAAATTCATGTCTGTTTATAATGGATTCGATTTCACTCAACAGAACTCTTTTTTCTAAAATTTTTACTATTCTGTCTGTTCTGTTTTTCAGAATAAATTGATTGTCACTAACCATTTCGTATGCGTCAGCTATTGTAAGTTTATCTTCCAAAAAATATTCGGATTCAACAGTAATTACATCAGCAGAAGTGTCCAATTTTACGTTATCAATTATCGTAAGTCTTTCATCATTTGATTTTGTCCTGTACGCTATTGTAGAAGTTTCTGTACTCCCGTATATATCAACAACCACTGAATTTTTTTCAAAAACTTCAAAGGTTTCTTTTTTTAATTTTGAGCCGGCTGTAAATATTATTTCAGGGGAACTTTTTAATTCATAATCTGTAATTCTGTCCAGAAATGCAGGTGTTGAAATTAGTATATAATTTTTTTTCAAATCCAATTCTTCAGGAAAATTTACACGCTCTGTATCAATAAGATAACAATGCTCTAAAGGTAGGATAAAATAAAAAGTTAAACTGAACATATGTGCAGGATTTGTTGTTGCAACAACAGTTGTTTTATCCGACGAATATTTTTTGTAAAATTGCTCATAAATATCTTTACTTTCAGCCAGTAAATTGTACAAACTTTTTTTAAATTTTTTCGGAGAAAACGTAGAACCTGATGTAAACAATGTGATAAAAATTTCTTTAGGATTTATCTGACAAAATTTATAATCAGGTATACTTATTTCGCTATAATTTTCCGGCAAAATATAGTCAACATCAAGCTGACTCAGACGTGTTTTATCTGTTAATAAAATAATTTCTTTTCGGGCAAAAACTGCACCCAGAAAATTAATAATAAAATCAAAATTTGAGTCAGCAAATAAAACAACATTTTTTATATCTGATTTTAAAAATTTTTCAGTCTGAAACGCGACAAATTTTTTAATTTCTTCAAGCGTAAAATCGTGTCCGTTTTTTCTCAAAATCGGACGATGGTCATATTCATTTTTTGTAAATAATTCAATAAAATTCATTCGTATTTTTTCTTCATTATTATACGGATTATGTATTCGATTATAAAAAATGTCCCTACTGCAAGGTAAGAGATACAACCGTTATAAAGCATCCATATTTTATCTGCCATAAACACCGTGGAAAGTGCGATTAAAAAATTTGCAAATAAAAAAACACACCAGATGTAAGTTAAATTTCTTGTATATTTTTTTGAAAAATCACTTAATTCTCCGCCCTCCATCGTTCTGGCAATTTTCTGTATCACGGTTTCTTTCATAAACAATGAGGAAAAGAAAAGCGCAAAAAATGAAAAATCCATTATAACAGGATATAATTTAAACGCAAAAATTCTGGTATACCAGAATAAAAAAATTATCATTAATGTAAATGATACGGGTAATAAAAATCTTAATTTCATTTCAATAATTCTTCTATTGCGTTAATAACATCACCGACTGTTTTAATCTGTTTGAAATTTTCAGGCGCAATTTTTTTATCAGTAAAATACTGTAATTTAACAGCCAAATCTACAGCATCAATACTGTCAAGTTCCAAATCATCAAAAAGGCTTGCTTCAGGATTGATTTTTGCTTCATCTATTTCAAAATCATCAGTCAAAATTTCTGTTAATTTGGCGCTGATTTCTTCACGTGTAAACTGTTTATTCAATACCTTGTCCCCTTATATAATCTGCCAGAGTTTTTACGGAATAGAAATATTCTGAATTTTCATCCTTATCAGAACTTAATGTCAGGTTATACTTCTTTTTCAAAGCCATACCGAGTTCAAGAGCGTCAATGGAGTCCAGACCTAATCCCTCATTAAACAAAGGGGCTTCATCTTCAATATCATCAACACTTATATCTTCCAGTTCTAATGACTTGATTATCAATTTCTTTATATCTTCTTCTAAACTCATAATTTTGTATCCCTAATTCCTGTGTCTATAAAATTTTAACCTGATAAAATATGAAAGTCAATTTATCGGGTAATAGCACTCTTAATCTTTTCTGATATGTGATTGCGAAGTTTTATATCTGTAAGATGTTCTGTATCAAAGTCTTTCAGGCATAATGATGGTTTAATTTCAAGAGTATAATTAACTATATGCTCACCTGCATCCAGCATTGATTTGTTTTTCTGGAGAAAATCATAATCACAATCAATCTTAACCGGCACAATATCAACACCTGATGCTATAGCCAGCTGTGCTGCGCCTTTGTGGATTTTAACTTCTTCGTCTTTTTTTGTACGGGTACCGGTCGGGAATATCACAACATTAAATCCCTCCTCCAAAAACTGTTTGGCATCGGTAATAAACTGTTCGCTGTCTCCACCGTTCACAATATAAGCGTGTTTTACTATATTACGCATTATAAAATTCTTCATCAGGCTTTGTTTTACTATACATACGGAATTCGGAATTTTCCCTATCAAAAGCACAATATCAATAAAACTCGGGTGAGATGCTACGATTATTTTACCTTTAATATTTTCAAAATTTCCTATCATGTTAACCCTCACACAGCCCATTTTCTGGATAAACATGGTGAAAAACTTCCATGCCAGATGAATAGTATTTGTATAGAATTGCCGTCTGCGCCTTTGAGGGACGAATATTGAGCCAAGCGGGAATATAAGAAAACTAAGAGCGCATGAACCGGCTCCGAAAAGTATAATACATATCAACACTGCAATTGCTCTGAAAAATCTTATCATTTGAGTTTCCTCAATATGTAAAAGTCGCTTATATATTCATCAGTATCATTATTAAGAAATTTTACAAAAGCATCAAAACTGTTATCAGACGCTTTTCTGTCATTGTTAGGAAGTAACGCAACCTGTATAGCGTCATCCCGCGGAGTAATACCGAACAGACAGCCGACACTTTTCAATCCGCCAATTGATTCTGCAAAACAGAATAAAACATCTTTATCTGAAATTATACTCTCCAAAATCCCCGCTGCTAAACTGTTTTCACCTGCCGAAATTGAGTTGTATGACAAATTAATATGATTGAGCAGAGAAAACAGCCCTACAGAGGAATTATGAACGGAAAAACTAAAACCTGTCGGAGACATTTCACCGTCGGTATTTTTCTGGTTTAAAAGTTTTTTTACGCGCTCAAGTTCGCCGTAATTAGAAGCATAAACCAGATTTATATCATTCTTTTCATATATTTCGTTCATAACATAAATTGCGGCTTTACCTATACTGCTTAGCTTTCTGCGCATAAGCATCGGCAAAAAGCTTACATCTGGGACTTCCTCTTTAATGTATGAAGATTTGTATATATAGAATGTCTTATTAAATTGGTTCATGATACTATATTAGTATAGTCGTTGGTAAAAATAAAGTTATGGGAAAAATTTTTATTACAAAAACGTCAGCAATATGCTGTCTGGGACAGGATATCGGGGAGATTTTTAAAAACGCATTGAACGGAGTTATCCGTCCTCATAAAATTAGTACGAAATTACCGCAAATAGAGGATTCCGACTATAATCTACGCTGTAACCAGATTTTACTTCATTGCGTAAACAATATGCGCAAAGAAATTGAAGATTTAATAAAAAAATACGGGAAAGACCGTATAGGAATAGTAATCGGCACAACAAATTCCGGTATTCAGGAATTTGAGCGTGACGGGGAGTTAAAATATGCCCAATTTGGGAATCCTGCAGAATTTTTGGCGAAATATTTCGGGTTTACAAATTTTTACGCATCGGTTTCAACTGCCTGTACTTCGGGAGTCAAAGCATTTTCTACCGCAATAAAATTATTGAACAGCGGGATTTGTGATGCTGTTCTTACAGGCGGCACGGAACCTCTTGCTGATTTGCCGCAGTATGGTTTTGGCGCTCTGGAAGTTTTGACTGATGAACTTACCAATCCTATGAGTAAAAACCGTAATGGTATGAATATCGGGGAGGGCGGGGCTCTTTTTATTCTTGAAAAAGATGCTGAAAAAGGTATTGAAATTCTCGGACTGGGTGAAACTTCAGATGCATACCATGCTGCGACTCCGGACCCTGAGGGGAAACAAGCCGTACGGGCGATTGAAATAGCTCTTAAACAGGCAAATTTATCACCGGAAGACATTGATTACATAAATATGCATGGTACCGGAACCATCAGCAATGACATTATGGAAGCAAACGCCATACATAAAGTGTTTGACGATAAGGTTCTTGTAAGTTCAACAAAACCGCTGACGGGACACTGCCTTGGAGCTGCGGCAAGTGTTGAGATTGCAATGTGCTGTGAAATGCTTGCGGACAATCCCGAACATCGTATTTTGCCGCACATTTACGACGGGGTTTATGACGACAAACTGCCTAAAATAAATCTTGCGGACAAAAATTCCCGTGCAGGAAAGCTTAATATATGTATGTCAAATTCGTTCGGATTCGGGGGCACAAACGCCGTTATAATTATGGGAAATAAAAGATAATGAAGTACGATTTGGAAAAAGTTTTGCCGCATAAACATCCAATGATATTGATTGATGATATCGTTGAGGTAAATTTGGATGAACATTACATAATTTGTTCTGTAAACATCAGCAAAGACAAAATATTTTTTGAAAAAGACGGTGTAAATCCGCTTGTAGGAATAGAATTTATGGCACAAACCCTCGGATGCTATTCTTATTTTAAAAATAACGAACGCACGCCAAAGGTGGGTTTTTTGCTGGGAACAAGGTCTTATAAAAATACTCTCGGACAGTTTGAAGAGGGCAAAACCTATACTATAAAGGCAAAAGAAGTTTACGGTGACACTGACCTTGTGTCCTTTGAGTGTTTTATTTATAATGGTGAAGAAGAATGCGCAAATGCAATAATTAATGCGTATATGCCTGCAGATACTGAAAATATTGAAGGGATATAAATGGATAAACAAATTTTAATTACGGGCTCCAGCCGCGGAATAGGCAGAGAAACAGCTTTATATCTGGCACAAAACGGTTATGATATTGTTCTTCATTATAACAGGACAGTCCCTGTTGATGTGCAAAAAGAAATTGAAGAACTTGGACGGAAAGTTCGTACACTGAAATTTGATGTTTCAAACAGAGCGGAATGCAGTGATGTTCTTTTAAAAGACATCGGAGAACACGGAATGTATTACGGTATAGTTGTAAATGCTGGGATATCCAGAGATAACGTATTTCCTGCAATGGAAGATTCCGAATGGGACGATGTCTTAAATACAAATTTAGGCGGGTTTTATAATGTATTACGTCCGCTGGTCATGCCTATGATAGAAAAGAGGATTAAAGGCAGAATAGTTACATTATCCTCCATATCAGGCTTATGCGGCAACCGCGGGCAGGTGAATTACAGTGCCTCAAAAGCAGGTATCATCGGCGCTACAAAAGCTCTGAGTCTTGAACTTGCAAAACGCGGTATTACAGTAAACTGTGTTGCCCCCGGTGTTATTGATACTGATATGACAAAAGATTTGCCGGTTGATGAAATGAAAAAAATGATACCGATGAAACGTTTTGGCAAACCGAGGGAAGTTGCAAGCTTAATAAATTATCTTATGAGTGAAGATGCGGCATACATTACCGGTCAGGTAATTTCCGTAAACGGGGGAATGTATCTGTGAGACGTGTTGTAGTTACGGGAATGTCACTGATTAGTTCATTGGGATTTGATACTTTAAGTGCCTTTGAGAGGCTTCAAAAGTATGAAAATACCGTAAAATATATGGAAACCCTTGAACAGTATGAGCGCTTGAATACAAAACTTGCGGCGCCTGTTGATAATTTTGAGACACCGGCACATTACACAAGAAAAACTTTGCGTACAATGGGCAAAGTTTCCGTGATGAGTGTTGCATGCACTGAAAAAGCACTTGAACAGGCAGGGCTTTTGAATGATACCGTTATTCAAAACGGTAGAACAGGGGTAAGTTACGGTTCATCTTCAGGAACAATGGAAGCGTTGATAGATTTTTATTCAATGCAGGTGGAAAAATCCGTCAAAGGTTTGACATCAGGTTCTTATGTAAAAATGATGGCTCACACGGCTCCTGTAAATATTTCAATGTATTTTAAAACAACAGGACGTTTAATAACGACGTCAACAGCATGTACATCAGGTTCAATGGGTGTAGGATGTGCTTATGAAGCTATTCAAAACGGTTATGCCGATGTAATGATAGCCGGCGGCTCCGATGAACTTCACCCGACACAGATTGCTATTTTCGACACTCTTTATGCAACAAGTCAGAAAAATTCCACACCAAATCTGACACCGTCACCTTTTGATGCGGAGCGTGACGGACTTGTAATAGGAGAGGGTGCAGGGACGCTTATTCTTGAAGAATATGAACACGCGAAAAAACGCGGGGCAAATATTATAGCAGAAATTATAGGGTTTGGTACAAACACAGACGGCAATCATATTACAACACCAAATCGTCCTACCGTTGCAAGAGTAATGGAATTATCACTTGAAAACGCAAAATTATCGCCGGATAAAATCGGTTACATAAACGCCCATGGAACGGGAACTATACAGGGCGATATGACAGAAAGCAACGCAACTTATGATGTTTTTAAACGAGCGGTGCCTATCAGTTCATTAAAAAGCTATACAGGGCATACTCTCGGTGCCTGCGGCGCGATTGAGGCTATTTTAACCATAGAAATGATGAACAAAAAATGGTTCCATCCGACATTGAACTTAAATAATGTTGATGAAAACTGTGCACCGCTGGATTATATAACAGTTGAGGGCAGAGAAATTGATACAAACTATGTCATGTCAAATAACTTTGCTTTTGGCGGGATTAACACGTCATTAATATTTACAAATAAATTCTAAAAAATTTTACGGAAAATAAAAAGAGAGGTATAAAATGACAATATTAGTTCTTGGCGGCGCCGGATACATAGGTTCACATACAGTATATGAACTTATAGATAAAGGCGAAGATGTTGTAATTATTGATAATTTACAAACAGGCTACGAACAGGCTGTTCATCCGAAAGCCCGTTTTTACAAGGGGGATATAAGAGACAGAGAATTTCTCGACAGTGTTTTTGAAAAAGAAAAAATAGATTCCGTTATCCATTTTGCTGCAAGTTCGCTTGTCGGTGAAAGCATGGAAAAACCTCTGAAATATTATGACAATAATTTATGCGGAACAAAAATTCTGCTTGATGCAATGGTTGCCCATGGAATAGATAAAATAGTTTTCTCATCCACCGCTGCAACCTACGGAGAACCGGAAAGAGTTCCTATCCTTGAATCTGACAAAACTGAACCGACAAATACATACGGTGAAACAAAACTTTCTATGGAAAAAATGTTCAAATGGGTAAGTAAAGCCCATGGACTCAGATATGTTTCATTGAGATATTTCAATGCATGCGGCGCGCATAAAAGCGGTGAAATCGGAGAAGCCCACAATCCGGAATCACACCTGATACCACTTATTCTTCAGGTGCCAAACGGACAGAGAGAATTCATTTCAATTTTCGGGGATGATTATGATACAAAAGACGGAACCTGCGTAAGAGATTACATTCACGTAACAGATTTAGCATCAGCACATATACTTGCTGTCAGATACCTCGAATTCGGAAACGAAAGCAATATTTTCAATCTTGGAAACGGTGTCGGTTTTACAGTAAAAGAAGTTATAGAATGCGCAAGAAAAATTACCGGACATCCTATTCCGGCTAAAGTTTCACCTCGCCGTGCAGGCGATCCGGCACAGCTTATTGCATCAAGCGAAAAAGCAAAAAATAAACTGGGCTGGCATCCGGAGCATGCTGATCTGGAAGAAATTATTTCTTCCGCCTGGAACTGGCATAAAAATCATCCGCACGGTTTTAATTCGTAGTAAATAATTTCTATAAAATTATTCAAAAAAATCCTCCAAAAATTTAAAAATTTTTGGGGATTTTTTATTACAAAAATTTGATAAATCTCAATAAAAATTTTTAAATTTTTTATTCCATTTAATTAAAACTTTTTTGTGAAAATAATATAAAAATTAATCGGAAATTTTAAAAAAATTTGACAAAAATTTTAAAAAATTGTAGTATAAAACTGCGTTAATTGATTAGGATTTTTTAGATGAATATAGTATTGCTTGAGTCATTATCAATTAGTAATGATACTCTGCAAAAATATATAAAAAATTTAGAAGAAAAAGGTCACAAATTTACTTTTTATGAAAGAAATGATGACGTAAATTTACAAATTGAACGCGCAAAAGACGCAGATATTTTAATGCTTGCAAATATGCCTTTAAAAGGTGAAGTAATAAAAGCATGCAAAAACTTAAAATACATCAATATTGCCTTTACAGGGGTCGATCATGTTGATGTAAAAACCGCCGGAGAAATGGGTATAAAACTTAGCAATGCTTCCGGTTATTCAAACGATTCCGTTGCGGAATTAACGATATGTTTGATGCTTTCTCTTTTAAGAAATATTCCTCAGGTTGATGCCCGCTGCAGAGCCGGCAAAACAAAAGAAGGTCTTGTGGGCTGTGAATTAAAAGGGAAAACAATAGGCATTATCGGCACAGGTGCAATCGGCATGACTGTTGCAAAATTATGTCATGCTTTCGGGTGTAAAATTGTCGCTTATAACGGATTTTCTAACAAAGAAAATTCTGATTTAATTACATATCTTCCTCTGAAAGAAATGCTCGAAATTTCTGACATCGTAACTTTACATTGTCCGTTGACAGAAAAATCGAAAAATTTAATCAATAAAGAAACATTATCTTTTATGAAAAAAAGTGCAATTTTAATCAATGCGGCACGCGGTGGAGTTGTTGATACAGAGGCACTTGCAGATAGCCTGAATAACGGAAAAATTTCAGGTGCGGGAATAGATGTTTTTGAAACAGAACCCCCTCTTGATATTAATCATCCGTTATTAAAAACTCCGAACACAATTGTTACTCCGCACATCGCTTTTGCAACAAAAGAATCTATGGAAAAACGTGCGGAAATTGTTTTCGAAAATATTAATCAGTTTTTAGCAGGAAATCATATCAATAAAGTTTAAAAAATAACCTATATTTGGTGGATGTTTCAAATAAAAATTATTATTAGAATTAACCTATCAAAAAATTTAGTGAAAAATTGGCAACAAAAAAAAGGAGGCTCAATATGGCAGCAAAAAATTATGATGAAATGATAAGAAATTACACCGGTGGTGATTTGGACTTATCAGGATGTTCAATGAAAAGATTAGAACTTGATCACGTTGACGGTAACTTAAACTTAACAAAAGCTACTATCGACAAATTAGCAATCGGCTGGGTTAGCGGTGAATTAAACATGACTAACGCAACTATCAAAACTATCGAAAATCCGATTGATGCAAAAAGTGTTAATATGACAGGTACTGATGTTAAAAAATTACCTGCTCACATCTGGACTGACAGCTTGACTGTTGAAAAAAGCTCTATCGTTAAATTCAACACAGATGTTAGAGCTAATACTTTGAACATCAGAAATACAAAAATTGAACAATTACCTAAAGATTTGAGAGTAAACACTCTTATCGTTGATACAAAAACAGCAAAAACTCTTCCGCTTACAACATTGAGACAATGTGCTGAAATCGTTATGGATGACGTAACTTACGGCGAAAGAAGAGTTGGTGCTGATTTTGAATTCTGCAGCGTTAGCACTACAGAATATGCAAGTGTATAGTTCATAAAAACTATCAATTAAAAAAGAACCTTTATTGAGATATTTCAGTAAAGGTTCTTTTTTGTTTAAGTTAAGTGCTCCATTAATCTTGACAGAAGCTGTGATTTTTCATGATATCCGGAGAGTGCAGCTATAATTTTTCCTTCTTTGAATAATAAAAATGCAGGGAAACCCGTAATACCGTATTTTTCTGCAATGTCGGGATTCCTATCTACATCTACTGTACCAATCCAGATATTATTTGCCGAAAGTTCTTCAATAACAGGACGTTCTTTTTTACAATAGCCGCACCAGGATGCATAAAATTCAACCAGCTTTAGTCCTGTTCGGATATTGCGCTCAAAATTTTTTTCATCAAGTTCAACTAGCATGTTTTTCTCCTTGTTTTTTGTTAATTTTAAGTTTTATTTTAAAAAATTTTATCCCTCATCTTACCAAACTTTAGTGTTTATATTATACTGGGAAATAAAGTGATTAGGAGGTTCAAATATGCGTATACTGGTTATTGGCGGCGGAGCCTGCGGAGCAAGTGCAGCAGCAAGATGCAGAAGATTAAATGATGATGCGGAAATAATTATTTTAGAAGCAACAGATGAAATTTCCATCGCCAATTGCGGTCTGCCTTATTACACATCAGATGTTATAAATTCAAGAGATAAAATGATTGTATCAAGTCCGATGAGATTTAAAAATCTTTTGAATATTGATGTCCGGTTAAATTCACGCGTAACAGAAATTGACAGAAAGAATAAAACAGTTACCGTGAATGGCAAAGATATTCTTTCTTACGACAAACTGATTCTTGCAGCAGGTGCTGCACCGGTGATTCCCCCGATACCCGGAGTGAATAATAAAAAAATCTTCACCGTCAGAACTCTTAAAGACGGTGACGGAATAAAAGAGATTTTACGTACAGGCAATGCTAAAAATGCGGTTGTAATAGGCGGCGGTTTTATCGGTGTTGAGATGGCAGAAAATTTCATCCATGCCGGTCTGCATACAACACTTGTCGAACTGTCAAATCAAATTCTATCGCCTCTGGATAAAGAGATTGCAGCTGCTGCGCAAAATACAATGAGAAACAACGGCGTTGAACTTATCCTTTCAGACGGTGTAAAAGAATTTGAAGAAAATTTTATTGTTCTGAATTCAGGCAAAAAAATTCCTTATGATATCGCAATTCTTGCAATCGGAGTTCGTCCGGATGTTACACTGGCAAAATCAGCAGGACTTGAAACAGGTAATCTCGGCGGATTAAAAGTTAATGAATACATGCAAACTTCAGATGCTGATATTTACGCCGGCGGTGACAGTGTTGAAGTAAAAGATTTTGTCACCGGACAATACTCTATTATTCCGCTTGCAGGACCTGCCAACCGTCAGGGCAGAATTATTGCCGATAATATAAACGGATTTAAATCAGTTTACAAAAATTCTCAAGGTACTGCCGTTGTAAAAGTTTTTGACCTCACAGTAGCGAACGTTGGCAATAATGAAAAACAGCTTTTGAAAAAAAATATTCCATACAAAAAAACTTTCATTTATAACAATTCGCACGCCGGTTATTATCCTGATGCAACTCGAACTTTATACAAACTGCTTTTCAATGAACAAGGACAAATTCTCGGTGCACAGGCGGCAGGATATGAGGGTGTTGAAAAAAGAATTGATGTGATTTCAACAATTATGCGCGAAAACGGAACCGTTCAGGATTTGCTCGACAGTGAACTTTGTTATGCCCCGCCATACGGCTCGGCAAAAGACGCTGTTAATATCCTTGGGATGCATGCGGATAATATTTTGAAAGGACTTGTCAAACCTGCCTTTATAGAAGACCTGCAGGGGTCAATGTTAATTGACGTCAGAGAAAAACCGTTTTTTGAAGCAGAAACTATCAATGGCGCAATAAATATTCCGACCTCACAAATGCGTACGAGATTGAATGAAATTCCGAAAGACAGAAAAATTGTATTATTTTGTAACACAGGATTTCAAAGTTACGTGGCATCAAGAATTTTGTTACAAAAGGGTTACACGGATGTATTCAGCCTGACAGGCGGGATAGAGCTGTTTAAAGAACTTATAAAAGATGACTCGGAAAGTTTTCAATTTTACAAATTGGCTAAATTATAATAAAATTGGAGATAAGAAAGCAGGGATTTATTTATGAAAAATGTAGTATCAGCTAAGGATGCGGTAAGTTTAATAAAAGACGGTTCAACAGTAATGCTCGGCGGTTTTTTAAGCTGCGGGGTTCCGGATGAATTGATAGACGTACTTGTTGAACAGAATACAAAAGAACTTACACTAATCTGCAATGATACATCTTTCCCGCAGTCAGACAAGGGAAAACTTATCGTAAATAAACAGGCTAAAAAAATTATCACTGCCCACATCGGCACAAATCCCGAAAGCGGTAAACAAATGCATACGGGTGAATTAGAAGTCGAACTTGTTCCAATGGGTACATTGATAGAAAAAATTAGAGCCCACGGTGCCGGATTAGGCGGGGTTTTAACACCTACAGGAGTAGGTACTGATTTAGAAGAACACGGCAAAACCGTTGAAATTGATGATAAAAAATTCATTTTTGAAAAACCGCTCGGGGCTGACTTTGCACTTATTTACGGAACAAAAGTGGACAAGTTCGGAAATGTTGCTTTCTACGGAACAACAAGAAACCTGAACACAGTTATGGCAACTGCAGCAAATACCGTTATAGTACAGGCTGATGAACTTGTAGATTGTCTTGAACCAAATGAAGTTGTTATTCCGGGATTATTTGTAGATTACATAGTTGTACGCGGAGGAGAATAGAATGGAAGCAATGCTTGAACAACAATTAACAAAAGAACAAATCCGTGCAATTATAGCCAAACGTGCAGCAAAAGAATTCAAAGACGGTGACGTTGTTACCCTTGGAATTGGTTTGCCTACAGAGGTTGCAAACTATGTACCTGCAGATAAAAATGTTATTTTCCAATCAGAAAACGGCATTCTGGGGCTCGGTAAAAACCAGAGCGGACCGGATTTTGATACAAGAATTATAAACGCCGGCGGAGGTCTTGTAGAGGCTAACTACGGAGCTTGTTTTTATGATGCACTTATGGCTTTCACTATGATGAGAGGCGGGCATATTGATGCAACGGTTCTTGGAGCACTTCAGGTTGATGAAGAGGGAAGTCTTGCAAGCTGGTGTATTCCGGGGAAATTCGTTCCGGGGATGGGCGGCTCTATGGATTTAATTGTCGGTGCTAAAAAAGTTATTGT
>CALUTF010000009.1 GCA_944323595.1 Candidatus Gastranaerophilales bacterium
CTTTCTATGCTAACTCCAGCCGCATTTTTATAATCAAAGGTGTTAACAAAGGTATAAGACAAGAACATAATCGGCTGTATAATGAACTTACCGTCTTTGAACTCGAAGTTGTACCCTGTTTTAGACCCGACACCAGCAAGCAGTGATGTATAATCTTCTTTGCCGTACATGGTGTGTGATTCACCAACAGAAGCACCGGCGGATGCAGTGATGGCAGTCCAGAAGTTACCTTTGTAGAAAGTTTCGGTGAAGCCTAACAAACCTCCGTTCATAGTGGTATCAACGCCGCTATAATTTAAACTAGAGCCCATATAACCTGCATAACCAGTGAAGACTCTGCTCCAGCCGTTTTTCATTTCTTTGAAATCACCGTCGAAGCCAACAAGAGAACCATAAGTGATGGCGTCAACTTTCGGCCCGTTTTTAATGTTCATGGTTTCAAAGGTAGTATATGGTCTGAACCAAACGGCTTTATTTTGAAGCTGATCAGCGTAGGACGGCATATTTTCGTTAAAATCGGTGCTTAATGCATATTTGTTAGCATTGATTTTAGCGTAACGTTCCATAGATGGTAATTGAGTAAATGCGTCAGCGTGTTCAAAGACGTATTTGAATGCTTCGTTCATGGCAGCTTGACCGGCTGCAAGGTTGCCTACAGGGGTAGCCAGAACAGCTGGGTTGAACGCATCGGACGGGTTTCCTGTAGAGCCTCCGCCTGTACTGCCACCCGGTGTTGTCGGAATTTTATCTCCTCTTGTAAAGACGAAGTAACCTCCGTCATCTTCACGAGTTTCGTAACCTACGTTATATTTGTATATAGGAGTGAGTGCAACCTGATAGTTGCTGTCAGGAAGTTCGCCAGTGCCGTTAACAACATTATCCATTAAACCGGTTTCAGCGAAGAAAATTTCTGTAGTGTCACGACCCACAGGTGCATCATTTAATATATTCATGCCGATGACATTTAAGTTTCCTGTGTGTGCTCCGTAGGTATCAGCTGTAATTCTGTCCATTGTTTGATCTTGCAGGT
Organism: Candidatus Gastranaerophilales bacterium; assembly: GCA_944323595.1. Lineage (GTDB taxonomy): Bacteria > Cyanobacteriota > Vampirovibrionia > Gastranaerophilales > Gastranaerophilaceae > CALUVN01. The sequence goes on from CALUTF010000009.1 coordinate 1,031, forward strand.
TTACATCTGCCACGAAGTTTGTGTCGCCGGATATTGTGAATGTGTTCAGTGAAGCTGTACCTACAGAATTGTTGCTCATTGAGAATAAGCCGCTTTTGAGGTCTAAGTTGTTGCCATTGAGTACGTCATCGCGCGCACCGAGGTACAAGTTAGTTTTTTCAAGGCTGATATCGACAGTGTCTTTTTCAAACGGAGATCTGTCATCAATTGCGTTATAGGCTTCTATAACGTTATTCAATATGACTTTACCTGTCTCGTCACCTGTTATGTTTATTTTATAGACAGTTTCTGCCAATGGTTGAGGGCCGGAGTCGTCATAGGGTTTTACCTCGCCGACGGAATTGTTAATGTGCGTATAAGTACTGCCGGAAATTTTGTCATTTATTTGTATAACACCGTTATTTTTAGCTTCAAGGGTTAATCTTAACGGTGTTTTATCGGGGTTGTTGTTATTCATATAAATGGCATTGCTTTCTTCGACGCCGTTATTAATAACTTTGTTGCCGTCAAACAAGCTGGTACCGTTGTCGGCAGTTATTTTCAGATTTGTCTGGCTGAATATTGCGCCGCCGTATGCTCCGCCGGACGGGTCGTCTTCATTAACATATTCTGCAGTGTTGTTAACGAAAGATGTGTTGACAATTTCCAGTGAATCATGGCTTGTGCCGCTTGCTGAACCATTCGGGTCTATACCCATAGATTCCAGAGCTGCATAGAGTTCCTCTTCTGTTGCAAACATATTAGGGTCGCTTTCAATATCAGACTGTAACTCATCTTTAATATATTGGATATACTCTTCCTGTGTCATGTCAGGATCCGGCATTGGAAACCATTCCAGATAATCATCCAGTGTTGATTGATAAACATCTTCGTATTGTTCAATATTTGTTCCTGTTTGAGCAGAGCCTGTAGACATAACGGATATTGCTCCGCCAAATGCGTTGTAATCACTAATTGCTTTGTTATTTTCAAAATATGAATTTTGGATAATATTATGCATTGGATCAGTCATGATTATTGAGTCACGACCATAATTATCCATATAGTAATATTCAGGCATATCAGCGATTTTATTACCGTCTTCATCAACTAATATTTCTTTGCACTTGGTAATTTCTATCCTATTATTATAATTTTCGATATTACCAATGCCTTGCATTGCAACAGCACCGCCACTTGCATACATCTTTATATCTTTATTTTGTGCAGTGTTATTTTTGAAAGTTGTGTTGTTGACAACCAAATTATAACCGGTGTCTGTATTTGTTTCTGATAATGGCGAAACTTCATTCATTAAACTTACAAATGCCTCACCGCTATCAGTAACTTGTTTTGAAAGATATATAGCACCGCCTGCAATACCTGTTATATTATTTTCAAATAGAGTGTTGTCAATATTTAATGAATGTATATTTGTTTGCTCAAATGGTGTAGATCTTGTATAATCAAGAGCAACAGCAATGGCGCCGCCGTACCCCCCTGCTGTATTTTCTTCAAATACAGAATCTTTAATATTTGTTGTGGTATTTAGTTCTATCCAAGTATTAGCATTGAAACCAATAGCACCGGCACCTTGCCCTGCCGTATTTTGTTTAAAGTTGCCGGTTATGTTATTAACGCCGCCTATAGACGTTACAATAGCACCAGCAGAATCTTCAGCAGTGTTACTTATAAAATTACCGTTAATATCACCCATGATGCCTTCATTGTAGATTGCACCACCCCTATTGGCACTATTTTCAGTAAAATTACCGGTTATTTTACCCAATTCACCCTGATTTTCAATTCCGCCACCCCAGTCATCAGCAGAATTTTTAATAAAATCGCCTGTGATATCTCCTAAGGTACCAGAATTATAGATAGCTCCGGCATCTCCATCAGAAGAATTCATAATGAAATTACCAGTGATATTCCCAATTTTGCTGTTATAGTCATTAAAAATAGCCCCACCTTGTCCACTACGCCTGCTACTGTTTGATGATACACTGTTATTTATAAAATCACCGGTAATATTCCCTATTATAGCAATGTTATTATTTTCACTACTAAAATAATTCCCATTGTAAATAGCCCCGCCGTATGTAGAGTAATCATCGGATACTGCACTATTGTTGACAAAATCAGCATTAATGTTTCCTATTATGGAACTTGTTGAACTGTTATTTTCAACGTAATTTAGGATTGCTCCTCCTGCAACAGCATTACTGCCGTCAAGCCTATTTTGACTTCCTGTATTATTTGTGAAATTACCTGTTACCGTTCCTAATATGCCGTTAATATTGGATATTGCGCAGCCTAAATTATTCATAAAATGAGCATTAACATCTTTGATTGTGCCGCTATTACCTATAGAAATACCATTACCTATAAAATCACCGGTTATATTCCCGAGCTCACCATAATTTTCTATAGCGGTATTATTGCCAATAAAATCACCTTTAATATTTCCAATGATGCCGCCATTTGAAATTCCTCTATCATTGCTGATAAACGTGGAGGTTACGTTTCCAACTATACCATAGTTGTTGATACCACCTTGGGTATTTCCAATAAAATTAGCGTTGATATCACCAATTTCTGTTTGTTCATATTTATCATTATATGCAACATTAGATATAGCATAACCATCATTCGCGATAAAATTGCCCGAAATATTACCAATCTTTACGGAACCATTTTCATCAGCACTGTTATAAATAACATTTCCGGTATTACTTATAAAGTTACCGGTAATGTCTCCGATTTGCCCATTATTTATGTTTGCAATTACGTTTGAATTATATTCATCTCCGGTATTATTTACAAAATCACCTATAATATCTCCCACTTTACCGCTATTGTAAATTGCACTGCCATAATCTGCTTTATTATTTATAAAATTAGCGTTGATATTGCCTATTTCACCTTTGTTATAAATAGCTCCGCCATATGTAGTCATATCACCATAATCGTATATGGTATCTTTATCTATAGTTACAATTATTGAGTTGTTTATAAATGTACCGCTTATGTCACCTATAGTAGTATCATTATACAGAGCACCACCTAGCGCATCAGCATAAGCAGAATTCCCATCATCCGAAGTTTCGCCTGATACGTGCAAAATAGCATTTGTTGTATTATTTTCAAATAATACATTTTCAAAATTCGTCACATCCTTGATTGCACCACCAATCATTTGATAACGATTATTGTAAGTACTTTCAGGATTTGTTGCTTCAATGGTTGAATTAATATCTTTGTACTGTGTAGTGTAATTGCCGGCAGCTGCAGCGTCATATTTGACAGTAATTGTTGTTTTACCGGGTTCCGGTGTGTCAACTTCTGTTAAATAATATTGTCCATTACTGTATTTATCTTCAAACTGAAAATATTTACTGTCAGCACCTTCACCATATGTTGTATTTTTCAAATCCACACGGTAGTAAACAGGTGTAAATTCGCCTGTTGAGGAGTTGTATTCAAACTTAGTAATCGTGTTTTCGCCCGCTGCGTCTACCTTTGTAAGAGTATACGCACTATCATCCCCCAGTGTCGGTGTGCCTAAATCACTCGCAACTGCCGGTGTTACCCCGAGCAACAAAGCCGCTAATAATGCCTTAGAGGTTACCCCCCCCCCCCGAATTGTACGTCATTCAAGGGTTTTATACCAGTTTTTACTTCGTTTGATTTCTTTCTCATAACTGCTCCTCGTGATATCTGCTATATATTTATATTATATACCAGTTTTTGTAAACTTACCATATTTTTGTAATATTTCTTTATGAAATTTTACATTTCTTATTGTTTTTTGTTCTTACTACACGTTTTCTCTTATCGGAGTTTTTTCGCTAAATCTTTAACTTTTTAGAGGTTTTTGTTACATTTTGTAATGTTTGAGAGGGGAAATCCACAGGGGCTGGAAAGAAAATCTATCATACTAAACTTGTTTCAGAATCTCAGTTTTCCGTAAATCATACCTCACCCCTACCCCCTGTCTTGGATTTGCTCCACGCTCACGGAGACTCGACAAAAAGCCTGCGGCTAAGCAGTCTCGTTCCGTTCGCTATCCGGACTAACTCCGTGTCGTCCGTCCGCAAATCCGCCTCCTACTAAGGAGAGGGGCAGTAATTTCTACAAAAGGCGACAATTCAAATCTTGAAGAATCGTGCTGATGCAAATTTAAAGATATGCTTCTTCCAACATTTTTATTTCAAACTCAGTTCCTGCAGGAAAGTAGACTTTGCCGCCCTTTGAAAATATCGCAAATACAGGCGAACCTATCATGTTTACGCCATAAACTACAACGCCTGAGACAACCGTTATCGGTGTTAATATTACCAGAATACCCAAATCCGATAACTTATCAGTCCAACGCATCATTGTGTTGAAAAATTTGCGACCCGGTTTCATTGATTTTACCATTCCGTCAATGTAGCCGCGCTCCCCTTTTATATTATTGATAAATATTTTCTTGTGGTTTGCTTTAGTGATTTTGGCTTCAATATGCGTTGTACTCCCGTTATAGGTCACACTATCTACCTGCATAACAAGCAGACCGCCGTTTCCGGTTATTTGAGGATTGTGGGTTTCAAGTATTTCGCCGTGGAAAATTGTGCCTGCAGGGATTACGACGCCGCTGCGTTTCAGGCTTGTGTCATAGCTTAATGCAAATGATATTCTTGCACCCTCGCGGGTTGCTGATGATACCGCCTGTTGTGAGCGCACAGTAAATTTTTGACCGCGTCTGAATTTAATCCCGTTTTTAGGTTTATAAGAGCCGGTTTTGACAGGATATTTTTGAAAACCAGAGGATGTTGATGTTGAGGATTGCCCCTGTGCCGGCAATGTTTTAGGAGGGGTCGTCTGTGAAGTATTTGTCGATGACGCAGATGTTCCGCTTTGTCCGTTTATTTTAGGCAATGGCGGAAGTGTTTCATTTTCTAACTTTGACGGATTGTAATTCTTTCTTATTTCTTCGTCCACAGATAAGTCAAGCTCCAGTGCAAGTGTCTGTGAGCTTAACAGTACTATCATTAATATTATTGATAAAATTTTATTTAAGAAGTTCATTTATAGCTTTAGCCGCTTTTTTACCGGCACCCATTGCATTAATTGCGTTAGATTCACCAACCGGCGCAACATCCCCGCCTGCATACACCGTAGGAATTGACGTTGAGCGGTTTTCTGCATCAACTGTAATATAGCCGCGCTTATCTGTTTCCAAATCCAATCCGTCGGCTTCTGCTGAACGCTGAATAATCGGGTTTGGACCGGTACCGAGTGCAACAATAACCGTATCAAGGTCTATTGTTTCTGTTTTACCTGTCGGAACAGGTTTACGTCTGCCGGATTCATCAGGTTCGCCAAGTTCCATAACTTCAAGTTCAACGGATTTTACATAGCCGTTTTCACCGAGAATTTCTTTTGGAGCGTACAGGAATTTAAACACAACGCCCTCTTCTTTTGCGTGTCTGATTTCTTCCAATCTTGCAGGAAGCTCTTTTTCAGTACGTCTGTATATAATGTAAACTTCTTCAAATCCAACGCGGACAGCTGTTCTGGCGGCATCCATTGCTACATTACCGCCGCCGAATACGGCAACCTTTTTACCCACTCTTAACGGAGTAGGACTATCCGGCTGACCTGCGTGCATAAGATTTACACGGGTTAAGAATTCATTTGCTGAAAATACGCCGTTAAGGTTTTCACCAGGAACATGAAGCATTTTCGGAAGCCCCGCACCGGAACAGATAAATATTGCGTCGAAACCATCTTCTTTAAGCTGTTTAAGTGTTATGGATTTCCCTACAATAACATTTGTTTTGAATTCAACTCCCATAGCTTTAAGGTTGTCAATTTCTCTGTCAAGAACAACTCTTGGAAGTCTGAAAGGAGGGATGCCGTAACGAAGTACTCCGCCGAGTTCGTGAAGCGCTTCAAATACAACCACCTCATGGCCTGCTTTTCTTAAATCTGCCGCTGCTGTAATTCCTGCACAGCCCGAACCAACTACTGCAACCTTTTTCCCTGACGGTTTAATTTCCGGCATTTCTGCCTTTGTGTTATCACCTACATATCTTTCAAGTGCACCTATAGCAACAGGTTCACCCTTTATGCCAAGAACGCAATTTCCCTCGCATTGTCTTTCCTGCGGACATACACGACCGCAAACAGATGGCAGCATACTGGTTTCGCGAATTATATCACCTGCTTTGTCTAGATTATTTTCTTTAAGCGCGGATATAAACTGCGGAATTTGAATATTTACGGGACATCCCTGAACACATCGAGGATTCTTACAATTTAAGCATCTTGACGCCTCTAATTTAACCTGCTCTTCTGTTAAATTGCTCTCTACCGGATTAAAATTTGAGCGTCGTTGGATTTTATCCTGTTCCTGTACGTGTTGTCTTTCTACTGCCATCTTATATCCCCTCTTCGTGTTCTTTCTAAAATACAATCAACAATTACATGTTACTCAAAAAACATACTTTGTGCAAGAAAGTTAATAATTAATTGAAAATAAAGCATGCTTGTTTTTAAATTATGATATGGACATACAGGCAAAGACTTTAAGAGGTTTAGAATTTGATAAAATCAGAGAAAAGCTTGCAGTTTTTGCAAAATTCCCGCAAAGCCGCAATTTGTGCTTAAATGCGCCTGTTTATTGCGACTTTGAAGAAATAAAGTCAGCGCTAAGATTTACAAGAGAGGCGAAATATATTCTTGATAATGCAATGGAAGTTCCGATTGAATTTATTGCAGATATTGAGGAAATTCAAAAAAATGTTATCGGGACATACCTGTCGGAAGAAGAACTTGTTGATATTGCAAAAACATTACGTTCTTCACGTATAACAAAAAAATTTCTTGCTGAAAATTTGGACTCAGGAACAAGGCTCCATCAGATTTCAAGGGATTTGATGTATGATAAACAACTTGAGGATAAGATTTTTTCAACTTTTGATGATGCGTTAAATATCAAACCGGATGCAACTCCTGAATTATTCGGGCTTCATTCATCACTTAAAGATACTGAACGGAATTTGAAACAGCGGGTATCAGATCTTTTAAATTCACCTGATTTTACAAAACATCTTCAGGACAGTATTTATACAACCCGTGATGACAGAATCGTTTTTCAGGTAATGGCGTCATCCAAAAGTAAAGTCCCCGGAATTGTACATGATGTTTCTGCAACAAGCCGTACATTCTTTATTGAACCGGAACAAATTGTGCCGCTGAATAACAAGATTAGGGAATTAAAATCCAAAGTTCATGCAGAATGCGTAAAAATACTTTCTGAATTAACAAGAGAAGTAAAATCCAAAATTGTCGAAATTAAACTTAGCGAAAGCCTTTTAGCACAGATAGATTTTCATTTTGCAAAAGCACGCTACGCGGTTAAATTACATGCGGTGGAACCGGAGCTTGCTGAAAATAAAATTCTTGAAATTGAAAATATGAAACACCCGCTATTAATCGGAACTGTTGAACATGTTGTTGCTAACAACTTTGAGATAGGTAAAGATTATAAATCTGTCGTTATTACAGGTTCAAACACAGGCGGCAAAACTGTTACTATAAAGACAATAGGGCTTTTTCTGTTGATGACAAAAGCAGGACTGTTTCTTCCATGTACTGCCGCAAAAATCCATCCGTTTAAGAAAGTTTTCGCAGATATAGGTGATGAACAGAATATTTTACAAAGCCTTTCAACTTTTTCATCACACATGACAAGTTTGATAGATATTCTTCATAACAGTGACAGCGATACATTTGTAATTCTTGATGAAATTTGTGCAGGCACAGATCCGCTTGAGGGCGCTGTTCTGGCAGAATGTATTCTGGAAAAATTTGCGACCAAAGCCGTCACATCTACAATAACAACCCACTATGGAGAATTAAAAGCTCTTGAGTATGTTAATCCGTATTTTAAAAATGCGTCTGTTGAATTTGACACAACAACCCTGCGTCCGACATACAAACTGTTAATAGGAATTCCGGGGCTGAGTAATGCGATTTCAATCTCCTCAAATCTGGGACTTGATGCTGATATTGTAGAAAAAGCTAAAACTATACTGGTATCTCAAAAAGACCCGTCGATTGTTGTTGTGGAAAAACTTCAGGAAACCCAGCAAAAACTTTCGCAAAATCTTGAAGAAGCAGAAATTCTGAAAGAAAATTCCTTAACTCTAAAAAAAGAATATGAAGAAAACCTATCAGAAATCAAAAAAGACAAGAAGAAAACAATAAAAATCATAAAAGATAAATTTAATTATGAATTACTGGATGCCAAAGCCGAAATTAAAAGTATCTTAGAAGAACTCCGAAAAGAAAAATCAGAAAAAATTGCCCGCCGTGCATACGCAAGACTTGCACAGCTTGAACAGGGCTATAAAAATAAAATTGATGAATACGAAGATAAAGAAAAATATGAAACCATTGACTGGAGCCATGTGCAGCCAAATGATACTCTTATGCTGAAAGAGCTTCACCAGCCTGTTATTGTACTATCTCTTCCCGATAGAAACAATAACGTACTCGTTCAAATGGGGAATATCAGAACAAAAATGAAAATAGACAAACTTGCGCCGTTTGATACCAGAGCCCAACGCAAACAAAATACTTACCAGCCGTCAAAACTTGAAAGCTTTGAACTTAGAAAGATTAATATTTCATCAACTCTTGATATTCGCGGCTACAGGGTAGAGGATGCGCTGGATAATCTGGAATTTTATCTTGATAAAGCAAGCCTTGCAAATTTGCATGAAGTCCAAATTATACACGGGCATGGTACAGGTGCTCTAAAAACAGCCGTCAGAGACTATCTTGCAACATCACCTTATGTAGCCAAGTTTAGACCGGGCGAAGATGCCGAGGGCGGGGATGGTGTCAGTGTAGTTGATTTGAATTAATCTTCCAACAATACTTTTAACATTTTATAAGCCAGCTGCATTTTTTCGTCAGGCATTGCATCCAAAATTTCCAGACATTCTTTGCGTAAATCTACAATATCCTTATGGTGTTCAAACATAAGCATTTCGTAATACTCTACGTTAAATACTCTGGAAAGTCTGTACAACAAGTCAAGTGACGGTAAAAATTTTCCGGTCTCTATTCTGCTGATGCTTTTTGAATCGACATCAACTCTGCAGGACAGTTCTTCCTGTGTTAAGCCGGCTTTTTTACGAAGTTCTCTTATTCTTCTTCCAAATAAATTCTTTAAATTCATTCAATACTTCCTTATCTTTTACATTTTAATATTTTTACAAATCATTAACAAACTACGTATTAAGTGTATAATTATGCTAAATTCGCAGTAAAATGATATAAAATATTAGAAACATGTCTAATTGAAATTTATTAATTTTGATTTTAATATTGTCAAATTATTGAAAAGGAGGGTTAATGTACAATGAAATGCCAGTACTGTCAAGAAAAAATCAAATATTTTCATTTAAAGACGTTGGATTTTATAATAAGTTCCGAATTTTTGGTAAAGAAATAAAATTGAAAAAGAAGATTTCTTATGATTACTATTATAAAGCTTTGAAAAAATGGTATAAGTATAAAACAAATGAAATTTTACAGCTAGAGCAACCTGAAAAATTTAATGAAAAAATTTTGTGGCTCTTAATGAACGATAAATCAGCATTAAAAAATCAATTATCAAACAGATTACATTTAAGAGATTACATATCCTCAAAAGCAGGTGACAAATATTTAATTCCACTTATAGGGGTTTGGGAAAATGCAGATGATATAGATTTTAACAGACTGCCGGAACAATATGTTGTCAAATCAATAAATACAGAGCTGCCAGATTATATTGTGAAGCAATCATCAAGAGAAGATTTAGTAAGACTTCACTATAAAATAAAAAAATATTTAAAAAGAGAATCGTCAGAAAATGATTATCTGCCATTTACAAAGAATAAATTGCCCTCCGGAGTAATTATTGAAGAATATCTTGCCGCATCAGGTGAAGTATTAAATGAATATAAAGTCTGGTGTTTCAACGGAATACCTTATTATGTAGGGATTGAAAACAACAACGGAAAGAGAAAAACTCGCGATATATATGACATGGATTGGGAACTTCAAGCCTTTGAATGTGATTATAAAAAATCAGGTATAATAGTTCCGCCTCCGGCAAATATGCACAGAATGATTGATGCATGCAAAAGCTTGAGCAAAGATTTTTATTTTACGCAGATTAATTTCTATAACATAGATGAAAAGCTCTACATTTCAGATATAAAATTTTGCCCGGATGGCGTTGTCACAAAAATTTTGCCGGCAGAATACAATTTAAAATTGGGAGAAATGTTGATAATACCTGTTGATAAGTTAAAAAATAAAAATTTGGAAAAAATTTGCGTATAACTACGGTTATGTGTTAAGATAAGGCTGAAAAGAGAGAGGTTGCCTTATGGAATTAAAAGAAATAAGAGAAAAATACGAGATAGTAGATTTATTTTGTAAATTGGCGGAAATCCCATCCCCGTCACTTGAAGAACAAAAAGTTGCTGATTTTATAAAAGAATATTGCGCAGAAAACAATTTAAAATTTCAACAGGACAATTATGGCAATGTAATAATCAAAGTGGATGCAACAGATTGCTCTAAACAGCCTTTATTGCTCTCTGCACACATGGATGTAATTGGTGATGATTCTCCTGTAGAGATATATTTAGATGGTGATTTATTACGGGCAAAAGGCAGAACACTCGGCGCAGATGACAAGATTGGTGTTGCTAATGCTCTATATTTAGCAAAAAAAATCACGGAAACTCCGGAAGAATCTCACGGCGGCTTGGAAATCGTGTTTACACGTGATGAGGAATCCGGTATGTCAGGTATAAGAAATCTTGATTTTTCAAAAATTAATTCCAAATACGTACTTGTACTGGACAGCGACAGTTTAGGTCAGCTAATGACAGCCGGCGCAAGTTATACACAGGTAAAAATAACAGTAAAATCAGTCAAAGGTGGTCACTCAGGAATTGATATTGCTGATACATCAAGAAAAAATGCAGCAAAACTTATAGCAGAACTTCTCGCACAAATGCCACAGGGCGTTTTTTATTCTAAAGACAATCAGGTTATTACTTCTTGTAATCTCGGCGGAATTAAGGCTGGCGATGTCAATGTAACTAACATTATTAATCCGGAAGCCTGCGCAAGTTATTCAATTAGAAGCTCAAGCCGCGAAATGGAAGAAGCGTTAAAAAATGTTATGACAGAATGCATTAAAAAATTCAACAAACACTATGAAAATCTTGCCTCAGCTGAAATTGTGTTTGAAGAACATCTTCCGCCATTTGAAGAAGTTAAGGATGAATATATCCCGATTTTATTTGAAACAGTTGCAAAAAAATTAGGTATAACTCCGGAAATTTCATCTTTCCACGCAGGCGCGGAAACCCATATTTACGCCAACAATATTAATTCTAAAGGCGAAAAATTTGCACCGTATCTTGTCGGACTGGCAAATGTATGCAGTATGCACTCCTCTGATGAAAATGTTGAATATAACAGCATCTTACAGGGAGCAAAACTTTTAAAAGCTACGTTTGACGTCTATAATTCATAACCAGTCAACGATATGACAGTATAAAATAGTGAATAATACACAACATCAGGCAATTACACAGTCTGTGATTAGAATATTGCTTATAATACAGGCACTAATTCCAGCTTGAAGACTCGTACTGATGCAAACATAATGTTTGGACCTCACCCCTACCCCTCTCCTTAGTAGGAGAGGAATACAGTTTATACAAAAAAGCTGCTATTTTAAATATTTCAAAGCTCCTTGAATATTTAATGCAGGCGCCAACGCCGATATTAAAGAATCGTACTGATGCAAACTGTTTACGCAAAAAAAAAGACCTTGGTATTCAAGGCCTATCCGTTTAAATAAGAAGAGAGAGCTTTATATTTATATAAAGTCATCTCATTCTAAAAAATTGCTAGTTTTGATGTAAATATTAAGAAATATTAAGATTTTTTATCTAATAAATCTCTTATTCTTAAATATCTGTCAAATTCAACGCGTAATTTTTTTAAGTCGCCGTAAATCCCATTTGTTAAATGTATTTTGTTGTCGTATTTCGGATCAAGTATGTACATTGTCGGATATCCCGTTATTGCGGCATCTTCTACAAGATTTTTCATATCAGGATTTTCAGCGTTTATCATTACCAGATTATACTGGTCTTTATATATTTTTTCCAGAGTTTTATACTTAGGCATAAATCTCATACAGTAACCGCACCAGTCAACATAAAATAAAGCTATCATCGGTCTGTCACTTTTAACAGCTTCATCATAAGTTATTCCTATTTTGTAATCTGACGGAACTTCTTTTTTATCCATTATCCCGCCGGCGTATGAATATGTTGCCGCCAGTCCGCACAAAATTATGATAGCAGTTGCCATTGATATAATTATTTTTTTATTTTTTTCAAAAAATTTTAACATGCCCTTTTCCCCCTTATAATCTTGATTATACACCAAATTTTCAAATTATAAAAAAAATTCATCTTTACAATTCGTTACAAACACTTGAAATTTGTATATAAATAGTATATACTTAATATATAACACATCTGTTTTGTATAAGTCCCAAACTATTTTTAGATGAGAGAGTCTGGAAATGGTAAAGTCAGTCTGAGGAAACTCGGATGGCAGCGCGGAGAGAATTTGTGCTGCAAAAGTGTAAGTAAATAGAAGGAGTTTAAGATTTATGGCAAAGAATACCCCGATTAAGATGAAGAAGGCATCATCAAAATCAAATCCCGCAAAGTATGAAGTACTATCAGACGCAAATGACAGTGTACTAACAGCTTATTTAAGAGAGATTGCGGATTATCCGTCACTGAGTCCTGCCGAAGAAAGAGCTGTAGCAAAACTGGCAAAAGAAGGGGATATTGAAGCAAAAAAACGTCTGATACAGGCAAATTTAAAACTGGTTGTTACAATTTCCAAAAAGGCAATTCACATGTCAGCACTTCCGCTCATAGATTTAATACAGGAAGGCAATTTAGGGTTGATGATTGCAGCTGACAAATTTAATTACAAACTTGGTTATAAGTTTTCGACATACGCAGGCTGGTGGATTAAGCAGTCAATGTTCAAGGCAATTTCAGAACAGTCACACTGCATGAAAATCCCTGTCTACATTCAAGAAACTCTCTCTAAATTCTCGAAAGTAAAATCAGAAATGGAGAAGCAGTATGGATGTCAGGTCAAAAATGCCGATGTTGCTAAAAAAATGGATGTACCGGCTGATAAGATTGAAACTTTTCTTTCAGCTTACACGAAAACTATCTCAATCGAAAGCGGTCTTGAACGAGCCAACGGAGACGAGCTCAATGTAGCAGATATACTTGAAGATACAAAAGCTTCAGTAACCGCAGCCGTTGAGTATGATAATTTGAAAAACGATATAGAAATGGTCGTTTCAACACTGAAAGAAAGAGAGCAAGAAGTTGTTAAAATGCGTTACGGACTTGGAGATTCAACCAGATATACACTGGAAGAAATCGGCAACATCTACGGTGTTACAAAAGAATGCATAAGGCAGACTGAACTCAGAGCATTAAAAAAGCTGAGGATGTCAGCTTTGGGACAGGAAATTTTATCCTGCTATATAGGTTAAAATATGTTTCTCGTGTGAAAATCTCGTATATATCTAGTTTATTTAATCGTCACAAAACCTCGCAAGTGGCGATTTTATTTTGCCTACAGTAAATGAATGTTTACTTTTGAGAAAAAAGCATTAAGATAATTATATGAAAAAAATATTATTACTTTTTGTATTTATACTCATATTCACTCCGTTACAGTCCGCTCAAGCCGAAGACGGAGACATGTGGGATTACTTCGGTGATCAGAACGTTTACGGACAGAAACCGGTTTCTGATAAAGAGTTTGAGGAAACCGTACAACGGCTTGAGGAGAAAAAAAATAAAACAAAAAAAATGAAAGGTGAAAGCTTCCATCAGGGGAATGAAACCGAATTTCTGACCAAAGTTCCAACAGAACTGCCCATCCTGAGTATTCCTGTTGTCCTGAAACTTACAGATAATGTGCAGCTTCCAATCGGACATTATCAGGTTCAGGGTGCCAAAAAAGACGGAAAAGTCTCGCTTAAACTATATCAGGCACATTATCTTATTGCAGAGCTGCCGGCAAAAGAAACAAATGATGATTTTGGACATGATACAGTAAATTTCGTCAACCTAGACACTCTTAATGACAATCAGGTTATAATAGAATATGGCTCAGTTGATTTCAATGCCTACGCTATAATGGATTTGGCGCAATAAGTTTTTTGTGTTAAAATGCTTGTGGTCAGTGTAGATTATAAGGAATTTTGAAAAGTGAAAAGAGCTGTAATTATTGTAATAGACTCCTGTGGCATCGGTGCGATGGAAGACTGCAGGGAATATAACGATGTACCGGAATGTAATACTTTAAAAAATGTGTGTGAATTTAACAATGGTTTAGATTTACCGAATTTAGCAAGATTAGGTTTGGGCAAAATTCAGCATTTTAAAGGAGTTGAAGATGTTTCCAATCCTATAGGACAATACGGAACTCTTATAGAAAAATCAAAAGGTAAAGATACAACAACAGGTCACTGGGAAATTATGGGACAGGTACTGGATAAACCATTTGCCACATTTCCGGACGGTTTTCCCGACGAATTAATAGAAAAATTTATAGAAGAAACAGGCTGCGGCGGAGTGCTTGCTAATTGTCCTGCCAGCGGCACTGCTATTATTGAAAAGTTAAATGACGAACACCACGCTACAAAATTTCCTATTGTTTACACTTCTGCCGACAGCGTTTTCCAAATTGCACTGGACACTGACATGATTCCGCTGGAAACACTTTATAAATGGTGCGAAATTGCCAGAAAAATTCTTGATGACGGCGGGTACAATGTTTCCCGTGTTATTGCAAGACCTTATAAAATAATTGACGGCAAACCGACAAGAATATCAAAAGACAGACGCGATTATTCCATGGTGCCGAAACATACTCTTTTAAACGATGTAAAAGAAAAAGGCGGCAGGGTCATCGGTATAGGCAAAATTGAAGATATTTTCTCAAAATCAGGTATTACCCATGCAATTCATACAGGGTCTAACAAAGAAGGGCTTGAGTTGACCTTAAAGGCTATCCGCAATCAACTTCCGCTTGAAGATATTGCTTATGAAAAAAATAAATCCTATGCAGATTTTGATATAATTTTCACCAATCTTGTCGACACCGACATGCTTTTCGGACACAGAAATGATGCAAAAGGCTATGGCAATGCACTTGAAGAAATTGACAGATATATGTCTGATATTCTTTCTTCACTAAATGAAGACGATTTGCTGATTGTAACGGCAGACCACGGCTGTGATCCGACGGTTGAGGGTACCGACCATACCAGAGAAAAAGTTTTCCTTTTAATGTATAATAAGCAAATCCAGCCGAAAAATCTCGGTACGATTACAGGATTTGATTGTATAGCAAACTTCATAAAAGACTGGATATTTTAAAATGTTTGTTTTATAATCTGGATGTGAAATTAAATTTTCACTAAGTATAAAAAAATAAGGAGAAATGAAATGACAGTAAAAATTAATGATGGTTGCATTGCATGCGGCGCTTGCGAATCAATTTGCGATGCTGTATTTAAAGTTGAAGATGTAGCTACAGTTAATCAAGCAGCAGTTGCTGATAATATGGATTGTGTAAAAGAAGCTGCTGATTCTTGCCCTGTTGGCGTTATCGAAATTGAATAGTTAAAATAATTCAAATAAATTATAAAAAGCCGGTCTTAATAAATTAAGCCGGCTTTTTGTATAGTATACTCGTAATAAATTGTTACAATCAATGTTAGTACTTATATAATAAGCGTTTCTGACTACTCTCCATAAGCTTCAAAGTTCATTACAAGCAATTTTTAATTTAGCCTCGCATTTGTTAAAGAATAAAAAAACGGCTCAAGTAAAAACTTGAGTCGTTTTTATTTGTTATAAACTGAATTAAACACCTGCAAGGGCAGTTGCTTCTTTAACAACAGATTCAAGAGCAGTAAGTGCATCAGCAGGTAATTTATCAATACCGGCTTTTTCAGTTTCTCTTGATTTAACAAAGCTGATTCTGTCATTCATACGGGCAACGAATTGAGCAGCATACTCTTTATTAGAGAATGAAGCGTCAAAGCCGTCGATATCCATAATTTCAATATCAGAGAAGTTTTCCCATTTATGGAACTTAGCAGAACCTTCAACAATAGCTTCAATTATACCTAAAGTATGTTTAGGTTGAACTTTAGTCCCCATAAATTCACCTGTATTGAGGATATAGCAATCAACTCCGTCTTCAATTAATTTTTTGAATCTTGTGTAATCCATTTCAAGCGGATAAACTCTGAACGGATTAGCATAAGGTTCAACAACCAGCGCATTCGGGTCAACACCGGCAGCAAGTCTTTCTGCTGATGTACGTTTTGTAGCAAGAGTTGCACCCATTGCAGAACCTAAAGAAGCTCCGGATAATTTCAGAACCGGCGGAATTGTCGGATCTTTCATTAACCAGAAAATAGCATTAATAGGCTGATCAATTCTGTCAACTCTGTTCGGTGACCACAATTTAGACTTAACAGCACGGCCGTTACCGTTTCTTATATCTTCTGTAACAGAAACTACTTTACCGTCTGCAAGCTGAATAGCGCCTGCATTTTGCTGAGTTAAAATGTATTTGTTATCATCGCATCCGATAGGATAATCTGCTGTTTTATCGAAATAAGCAGGTTCCAACGCGATAGTATATTTATCGTGAATATTAATAACAAATGCATCATCGTGAAGAACAGTGATATTGTATTTGTTATTATGTTTTGCGTGAGTAATTGTAGATTTTCCTGAGCCAGAAAGACCGAATACAGCAACCTGGAATGATTTACCGTTATCAAGGTTATAACGTTTCATACCACCGTGGCAGGAAGCGTAACCGTTACGTGCTGCGCATCCCCATGCAAGAGTTAATGTACCTTTTTTGTGCTCACCAAAGTATCTCATACCGAGAATACAAGCACAGTTATGTTCAGGATCAAAGAATGTTAATCCGTAAGGAAAATCAGGGTGTGACCAATCCGGATCTGAGAATACATAAATATCACCATCAGGCAATTCTCTGGAATCAGCGTACATATTTGCATATTC
Source organism: Candidatus Gastranaerophilales bacterium (assembly GCA_944323595.1). Lineage (GTDB taxonomy): Bacteria > Cyanobacteriota > Vampirovibrionia > Gastranaerophilales > Gastranaerophilaceae > CALUVN01. The sequence goes on from CALUTF010000009.1 coordinate 18,250, forward strand.
TTCGTTTATGTACTGGAAGTTAAGCATCCAGGAGTACATAATATTTTCAAAGCCTTCCGGAATCATCAGGTGAGCTTTTACCATAAAATCTTTATCTAACCCGACAACAACTTCTGTTTTGTACATTAATTTGTCACGGGTACCATAAATAGCTTCACGGATTATCGGTAAAAGATATTTTAAATCACAGTTAGGTTCACCAACAATTTTTCTGGCAGCAGCGCAACGACCTACAACTGTACCATCATTGAATAATAACTGGTTAGCACCCTGAGGAAGACCTATTTTTTCCGGTTTATAAACAGGCATACCTGTCAATTCAATAGTACCAGGGCTTGATTTAGCCAATTTGTAAGCTTCTGAAACTGATTTAACTTCTTCTACATTATTGCCGAAGAATGGTGCAGTGATAGTTGCACGTGCAGCAGACATAAGCTTTTTCAATTCTTCTGAATTTGTAAAGAATTCTTTTGTAGCCATAATTTTCTCCTTCTTGTCTAATGGGATAAAGATAATCATCTTTATCAATAAAAAAATTATAGCATATAAACCTTGATTATACAAGCTTTCAGGTCAAAATATACACAGGATAAGCTTATTCAACAGGTGATTGTTACTGTTCATACTGTTTGCATTGAGCCTGAAGCTGGTTAACTTTAGCTTCTCGCATTGCAATCAGCTGATTTAAATCCTGTGAATGTGTTTGTAAACGGGCTTTTTTCTGAGCATCCTGAGTTTTTTCAATCTCTTTTGTAACATTAACTGCCAATCTGTTTAACTCAACAAGCGCAGCACATTCCGCGACAAGCTCAGTAGTTAACTGAACGGCAATGCGTTCCTTATCAAGCGGAGGAACCTGCTGCGCCTGGGAAATCTGTTGGGGTTGTTGAATTTGCGTAGCCTGCGGATAAACAGGAGCGGATTGCGGTGGAGTTTGATAATTAATCTGAGGATATGCATACTGCTGCGGAGCTGCAGGAACAGTCTGCGACGGTTGTTGATAATTTACCTGAGGATATGCATACTGCTGCTGATAATTAACCGGCTGCTGTGTATACACCGGTTGTTGGTATACAGGCGGCTGCGTTACAGTATTTTGTACAGAATAATTTGCTCCATTCATCATAAATTCACACTCCTGATTACTACACTTATACTTTTATAAGTCAAAAACAAGATTAAAATTGCCTCTAAAAAGAAAATTATTGCAAATTGTTAAGCAGTGAATTATAATCATAATGTAAGAGTTAAGAAAGGAGAGTTTATTATGTGGGAAAAAGACAATAACATCCACGAGGTCAAAGAAATCAGAACCCGCACATCTGTTTTCTTCGGAGTAGGCGCTATCAAAAAAATTGACGATATAGCCCGCGACTTAAAATCCAAAGGTATAGATAAAGTTATAGTAATGTCAGGACGTAATGCATATAAAGCAACAGGAGCGTGGGATTACGTTGAAAAAGCTTTAAAAGATAATAATATAGGTTACGTAAATTTTGATCAGGTAACCCCGAATCCGACAACTCATCACGTAAATGATGCAACAAAGCTTGCAAGAGAATTCGGAGCAAAAGCAGTTATTGCTATTGGCGGCGGTTCTCCTACGGATGCAGGCAAATCTGTAGCAATTTTGCTTGAATATCCTGATAAAACTGCAAATGACATCTATGAATTTACATTCACACCGGAAAAAGCTGCACCGATTGTGTCAATTAACCTTACACACGGCACAGGAACAGAAACGAACCGTTTTGCAGTTGTTACAGTTCCGGAAAAGAACTTCAAACCTGCAATCGCATACGATTGCATTTATCCAATGTATGCAATTGATGATCCGCAGCTTATGACAAAACTTTCACCGAAACAAACAAGATATGTTTCAATTGATGCTGTTAATCACGTTGTAGAAGCCGCAACTTCAGCAGTTTTGTCACCATACAGTGTAACTCTTGCAAGAGAAGTTATTGCAGATGTTGTTAAATATTTACCAAAAGCAATTGAAAATCCTGATGATTTGGAAGCAAGATACTATCTGGCTTACGCAGCAATGATGGGCGGTGTATGTTTCGATAACGGTTTACTTCACTACACACACGCTCTTGAACATCCGCTGAGTGCAGTTAAACCTGAACTTGCACACGGTCTAGGACTTGCAATGCTTTTACCTGCAGTAATTAAAACTATATACAAAGACAAACCGCATATTTTAGCAGATATTCTGTCACCGATAGTTCCTGACTTAAAAGGTGAACCTGCAGAGGCAGAAAAGGCTGCAAAAGGTGTTCAAGCTTGGCTTGCATCTGTCGGGGTTTCAGAAAAACTTCTTGATGAGGGGTTTGCTGAATCTGACGTAGAAAAACTTGTCGACCTTGTTTACACTACACCGTCATTAAGCGGATTGCTTGACATAGCACCGAGCGGAAACGGCAGAGATGTTGTAGAAACTATTTACAGAGATTCATTGAGACCGATGTAATTGCAATAAATTTATCACTAAAAAGCCTCCGCATGCATACGGAGGCTTTTTTATTTATCAAATTGTCCTATACATTATGCAACTGTTTTTTCTGCAGCTTGTTTTTTATCTAGTTTTTTAGCTTTAAAAAAGCTGTATGTCCCCATTACCAGACCTATAGCACCATTGATTAAGAGTGATTGTTTAACCGGAGTTTTAAAAACTTCTCCGGGCAGTAAATTCAAAAGCCTGTCAAGGGCAAATCCGCCGCCTGCCCAGAATATACCATTTCCAATACCTTTCTGCGCGGGTGTCAGTTTCGGAAGTTCAATCCCTTCTTTTTTTAGTATTTCTTCTATACTTTCTTCTTTCTTTTCTGGTTTTCCCTGCGGCTGTGCCGGTGACACAGCTCTAAAAGTTACCGGAGATATTGCCATTTTAATTATTTACCTCTACTTTCTGGACTTATAACTAATTATATAAAAAATCAACATACAAATTTTTGTCATAATGTAACGAAAAATTTATATTATAATTATAATATGCAAAAGACAGAACTACTTGCACCTGCAAAAGATAAACAAACAGCAATAACCGCAATAAAAAGCGGCGCTGATGCCGTTTATATCGGTGCGGTAAATTTTGGAGCCCGTCAAGCCGCCGGTAATTCGCTTGATGACATAAAAGAGGTTGTAGATTTTGCCCATAAGTTTTATGTCAAAGTTCATGTAACAATAAACACAATTCTTACAGATGAAGAATTGCTGCGGGCAAAAGAACTCATAAAAAAGCTTTATGAAATAGGCGTTGATGCGATAATAGTTCAGGATACGGGGATTTTAGAACTTGCAGTCCGGGGAGAACTGCCGCCGATTCCTATACATGCAAGCACACAGTGTGATAACAGAACATTAGAAAAGGTTCAATTTTTTGACAAGACAGGTGTATCACGTGTAATTCTTGCGCGCGAACTTTCTTTGCTGGAAATCGAAAATATATGCAGTAATGTTAATTGCGAGATTGAAACGTTTATTCACGGGGCTTTGTGTGTTTCATACAGCGGTCAGTGCTACTTAAGCGCCTCAATAGGCGGACGTTCGGCAAACAGAGGTGAATGCGCACAGCCGTGCCGCAAAAAATACACCCTTGTGGATGAAGATGGGAATATTATTGCAAAAGATAAGCATTTGTTAAGTTTAAAAGATTTCAACGCATCAAAATATTTAAAAAATCTTGTTGATGCAGGAGTAAAGTCCTTTAAAATCGAGGGACGCCTTAAAGATGAAAATTATGTAAAAAATGTTGTGGCTTTTTATAGAGAAAAACTGGATAAAATTTCAGAAAAGACTTCCTCTGGTAAGATATTTTGTGATTTTGCTCCGGATGTAAAAAAGAGCTTTAACCGCGGTTTTACAGAATATTTCTTAAACGGCAGAGAAAAATGCTTCAACTTTGACAGCCCGAAATCACTTGGGGAAAAACTCGGGAAAGTAAAACAAACAGGACATGACTGGTTTGAAATCGACTTTACGGAAAAATCCAACAAAGCAGAAGATATTCTATCACCGCAGGACGGTTTATGTTTTAAGGATAAAGGCTGCCTTGTGAATAAAGTTGCAGGTAATAAAATCTATCCTAATAAAATGGAGGGGATTTCAACCGGCACAATTATTTACAGAAACTTTGATGCGAAATTTGACAGACAATTAAAAAATTCAAAAATCAAGCGGCAAATAGGTGTATCTTTTATTTTTGAGAACGGAGTATTAAAAGCTGTTGATGAGGACAATAATTCCGTCACAATGCAAATTAGCGGTGATTTAGCAAAAAATCACGATAAAATGAAAGAAACTTTTGTCACACAGATGAACAAAACAGGAGAAAGCGATTTTTACGTAAATGAAGTTAAAATAGACACAGAGCTTCCGTTTTTACCTGTATCACAAATAAATTCAATCCGCAGAGAAATTCTTGAAAAGCTAATGGCAACAAGGTTAAAAAATTACAAACGAGAAATTCAAACGCCATTAAAATATGCTAAATTTCCTGTAGACACCGTTGACTACCGCGCCAATGTAAATAATGCCGCGGCTAAAAGTTTTTATGAGAATTGCGGCTCACGTGTAACCGAATTTTCCTTTGAATCAGCACCTCAGCAAAATGCAGAGCTTATGAGAACGAAACATTGCTTGAAATACGCTTTTAACATGTGTAAATCCCCGAAAAAACTTTACCTGATTGACGAAAAAGGGAAAAAGTATAAACTTGAATTTGATTGCAAAAATTGCCAGATGGTTATTAAACACGCTTAAAAATAACAGCAATAAAAAATCCACCCATATAACCGGTGGATTTTTTTATATATCAAATTTTTCTTTTTCTTATTTCCTTATTTATATATTAGTTGTTGCTGAGAACAAGTCTGAATGTTGCCAGATTTTTGATAGAGAGCATAGTGTGTTTGTTGTGCTGCTCTTCAGAAATATTGAAGATACGAATTATACGTTGAATTTCTTCAAGGTCTTTTCTTGAATTAATTGTATATACGTTTTTGATTGGGTCTGCAACTACTGACATCATTGTATTTAATTCTTGTTCTTTCATTTTATACATCCTCTTTTCCGTTATATTTTAATAAAGGATTTTTTGCTCTGAAAATTGCCTTTTTTGATAAATTTGTTGTTACATTTGTTAACAAAAAATATATACGCAGGCTATACTGCCTTTTTCGCCTTTTTCCATAAAGCATCAAATTCTTCAAATGAATATTCGGTCAATGGTTTTGTTGCAAGTTCTTCCATTTTTCTAAATCTGGTCATGAATTTTTTATTTGATTTTAAAAGCGCCTGCTCCGCGTCAATCTTATTCCAGCGGGCTAAATTTACAACTGCAAAAAGTATATCTCCGAGCTCTTCTTCCATATTTTCACGATTTTCTGTTCTTTCCGCTTCTTTAAACTCCTCAAACTCAGAATAGATGCAATCATATAATGATTGTTCATCGGGCCACTCAAAACCTGTTTTAACAGCTTTTTTACTTATTTTCTGTGCGCTCATTAATGCGGATTGTGCTCTCGATATACCATCCATTGCTGATTTTCTGTGTTTTTTCTCTTCGGCTTTAAGTTTATCCCAATTATCCAATATATCTTTCGTTGAATTAACTTTTACATCGCCGAAAACATGCGGATGACGATGAATTAGTTTATCTTTAATCCCTTTTGCAACATCTTCTATAGTAAAAGCACCCTCCTCTTTTGCAATCTGGGCATGCAAAACTACCTGCAGCAGGACATCGCCAAGCTCTTCTTTTAAATGAACCATGTCGTTGTCATCAATAGCATCAACAGCCTCATAGGCCTCTTCAAGCATATTCGGTCTTAAAGATAAATGCGTTTGCTCTCTGTCCCACTGACACCCGTCAGGTGCACGTAATTTAGCGATTACGGCAATTAATTCTTCTAAATTTTCATATCCCATACCATGATTTTACCACGAAAATCTGTAACTTAAGTATGAAAAGAGGTCTAAAAAATCAACCTAATGGTTGAGCAAATTAAAAAACTCTATGATATCCTAGATGTGTGGATAATTTAGAAGAGAGGTTAATACATGGCAAATTTATCAATCGCTAAAATCGGACAAAGAATTTTCAACACTTCTTTGCACGAAAAAACAGTTGCTAGATCTTCAAATCCATTTGCAGCATCATCATTCAAGGGTAATGTACTTACAGCAGATGTTTTTGAGAGTTCTAAAGCAGCTACGGCTCAGGCAAAAGACAAACTGACTTACAGTACATTAGTCGGTTCATTAGCAAATGTCGGTAACAGAATACAACAAGGTATTGAATCTGTTATCGCATTCGGAAACAGAATGAAAGAAGGTATCACAAACTTCTGGAATATGATGAAAACAACAGAAGTTTCTTTTGAACCTGCAAAAAAAGCATTAAATACTGAAATTACATTTGACCCTGTAAAAAAAGCAATGGGCACAGCTGCAGAGTCAATAAAAGAAAACTTTAGCAAAATATTTGATAAAGTACCTACTGCAAAACAAATCTCACAAATGCCAATTGCAGAAATAAGACCGATGTTAATTAGTGAAGAAGCTTCTTTAGCAGCTTCAAAGGCAGCAGCATAAGGAGGTTTTGATGTTTAACAGAAATAATACAGATAAATCATTCAAAAGAATAAGCAATATAATTGAAGGACTTTCAATGCATGAAGATCCTGAATCTATCGGACTTCTTGAAGAAGTCGGGACAAATTCCTCTGTAGATACTATCAGAGAAATGACAGCACGTGCTCTTGTTAAAAAGAATATGCATGACTCTCTTGCTGTTGTAATTACAAACAAAGGTAAAGGTATTAACGACATGAATACCGTAGTTGCTATGAGTACTATTAATGAACTTTTATCATTAAAGGACAAAACAGAAGCAATGAAAGTTTTAGAAGACACAGTAAACATGCATTCTGACGAAGAAGTTAGAGATAACGCACGTTCAGTAAAAGCTTTAATGGCTCTCAGCTAATCTATATAAAACATAATAAAACTAATTTTAATTTAATATATATAATAAAAACTCCAATTCCGAAAGTTGGAGTTTTTTATATATGTTAAAAATTAAAGCGCAACCGGCAGATACCAATTGCGCAAAAAAGTTTTATAAACCACAAACTAATTTACTAATATGTAAATCCGTCTGCTTTCATTCTATCTATAACTTCCTGTAATTGTTCGTCGCTGCACACAAATGAGACTCTGAAATAGCCCTCGCCGTGATTTCCAAAGGCATTTCCCGGAACGGTAACAATACCTGATGTTTCAAGTAAGTCAGCGCAGAAGTCAAACGCATTTGTATATTTTCTTGGAATAGGCAGCCACAGATAGAATGTTGTATGCGGAACTTTATTTTCATCAATAGGCCAGCCGAGTTCTTTAAAACCTTTTACAAGTATAGACTGCTTGCGTTTATAGCCCTCATTCATCTCTGCGATATATTCATCGCCTTCTTTTGAATTTAGTACATCGGCAGCAGCCTTTTGAAGTGCTTTAAATATACCGTTATCAATTGTTGATTTACATTTGCCGAATCGTGATATTACAGTTTTGTTGCCGCAAATCCAACCCAATCTCCAGCCTGTAATCGCATAAGGTTTAGAGAAAGAGAAAAATTCAACAGCGACATCCTTTGCTCCATCAAGTTCAAATACGCTGAAAGGTTTCTCATCTTCACTGAAGTACAATTCACAATACGCCGCATCTGAAATCAATAATATACCGTGTTTTTTACAAAAATCAATTACTGATTGAACATATTCTCTAGTTGCACTTGCTCCGAGAGGATTATTCGGATAATTAATAATCAAAGCTTTAACCTTATTTTTATCATATCCGTCTTTTTCCAATTGGTTGAAAACTTCTTCCATATCAGGCATATATCTGTTTTCTTCAGTCAAAGGTACCGGATACGCAAGACCGCCTGAGCATTGAATAAATTGAGAATATGATGCATACCCCGGATCCGGAACCATAATAATATCTTTTTCTTTATCGTCATGTTTCGGGTTAACTATAGCTCTAACAAGGTTAGCAATCCCCTCTTTTGAGCCAATAAGTGAAAATATTTCCGTATTAACATCCAAATCGACATTAAATCTTCTTTGCATATATTTTCCGATAGCTTCGCGGAAAAACTGTTCGCCTTTTGGGACTGAATACATATGAATTCCCGGCTCATTCAAGCAATTTTTCAGACTATTAAGAACGTATTCCGGCGGATTAGCAGTAGGAGCGCCCATAGATAAAGAAATCGGGGCTCTGTTTTTTGCTTTTAATTCAGGAGTCAACTGATTAGTCTTTTCTTTCAGCCTGAACATAATATATGTGTCTAATGTCATTACATTTTCATTAAATAAATCTTCTTCAAAATTTTTCATACTCTTCCTCTTTTCTTATGCAATCATCTTCATCGGACCGTCTAATGAAGCTGTCACAAACTGTTTAGTGTATTCTGTATTCATCTTCAGCATATCATCAGGAGTACCCTCGTAAACAATTTTTCCGTCATAGAGCATAATAACTCTATCCGCAGTCCGTTTTATTGTTGACATCTGGTGGGTAACTACAATAGATGCGGCATTTGTTTCTTCTTTAAGCCGAACAATATAATCTTCAATCAAAGTTGATGATATCGGATCCAGACCGGCTGTCGGCTCATCGTATAAAATTGTATTCGGTTCAGTAACGATAGCACGTGCAAAGCTAACACGCTTCTGCATACCGCCTGAAAGTTCAGACGGAAATTTATTTTCAATTCCCTGCAACCCCACAAGTTCAAGTTTTTGGGTTACGATTTGCGCTAAATCTTTCTGGGTATATTTCTTTCTAAGTTCACGTCTTTCCTGAAGTGCAAAGGTAATATTATCAGCCACATTCAATGAATCAAAAAGCGCAGAGTATTGAAAAACCATAGCAATATCACCATCGCCCGTAATAATTTCACCGCCGTCTCTAGGGGTTAAACCACAAATAAGTTTTAGAATTGTACTTTTGCCGGAACCGCTGAAACCGACTATTGCAAGCGTCTCTCCATCATTAACTTTAAAAGAAACGTTATCTATAACTTTTCTGTCATCGTATATTTTTATAAGACTTTTAACTTCAATACTCATAACTTAACTATTATACCTCTTTAATAGAAAAATGCGATAGCAAATATCATATCGATTATAACAATAGCAACAAAAGACCAGACAACAGCTTTTGTCGTAGCCAGTCCGACACCTTTTGCTCCGCCAGATGCGTGGTAACCGCAAGTACAGCTTATAAGTGCAATCGTACCGCCAAAACAGGCAGCTTTAAATAAACTTACAAACAAGTCCTTTATGTAAACTCCCAGCCACGCTGAATCAAAATAAGCACGATAAGAAAGCCCTGCAGACAAATCAGAAGTAACTGCGCCCGCAATTACACCTATAACAGATGCTAATATAACAATAAACGGCATCATTATAATCCCCGCAAGAACTCTGGGGACAAATAAATATCTTACCGGATGAACTTTCAATACCTGAATAGCATCAATTTGCTCGGTAACACGCATTGTTGCAATTTCGGATGCCATAGAAGAACCTATCATAGAAATAATCGCAAATGCAGACATTACAGCACCTGCTTCTCGCACAAATAAGATAGTAAGCAGCAACCCGACAAAATTACTTCCCCCCTGTTTAACCATCTCCGCTGCAACCTGCGATGCAATAATTATAGAAGTCATAGCTGTTATAGAAAGAGTTATAGGTAATGATGATATGCCAAAACGATTACACTGCTCTATTAATTCTTTTTTTTCTATTTCGCCTTTAAGAATAAATTTGGCTGTGAGTCCTAATTTTTCTGTTATTTGCCCGAGTGTTTCCAGAAATACGGTAAATTCTTCCAGAATTCCCTTAAAAATTCTATATGTTGCAGACTGTCTGTAATATTTTTGTAACGTTATCATTTCATTATTATACAAAAGATTTAGAATTTGTGTCAATTTGTAATTTGTGCTATTCTTGGATTTATGATAGAGCTGTTAATATTATTTTCATTATTAAAAAGAGATTTAACAATGTACGGAGTACATAAATTTATCACAGAAAACTTTTCTCCGTTCACACAGCCCAGTTTCGGGGCAATCAAGCCTGCTCTCGTAAGATTGGAAAAAGGAGGTTTTATTACCTCGAGAAAATTAATGTCTGACGGCGGCAAATTGTCTGTTTTCTACTCTGTCACCAAAAACGGACTTGAAGAACTAAAACGTCTGCTGGTTGAAGATTTGAGCACAAATCCGCTTCAATTTTTATCCAACGCGCGTGTAAAACTTTGCTGCGGCGCATTTTTAGATTCCGACGATCGTGCAAAGATGTTTTTCAACATCAAAAAACTCGCAATGGAACACAAATTCAGAGCTGAAAACATTCTAAATGATGAATATAATACAGTCAGTTTCTACCAGCGTATTGTTCTTGATAACATAATTTGTGAGTATAACAATTTTATAAACTTAGTGGAAGGATTTGAAAAAGAAAATGCCGGCAATAGTAAATAAAGTTCTGGAAAACTCCATTGCAGAAGAACTGGAAATAGAAGCAGGTGACGAAATTCTTTCCATCGACGGCACAATAATGTCTGATATGATAGATTATAATTTTCTATGCAAATCAGACTTTCTTACGCTGGAAATCAAAAAGAAAAAAAGCGGAGAAATTGAAGAAATAGAACTTGAAAAAGACTTTGATGAAGACTTAGGTATAGTTTTTGAAAGTGCAGTCTTTGACAGGGTTAAACCCTGCCTTAATAAATGTATCTTCTGCTTCGTCGATCAGCAGCCGGACGGTCTGCGGGAAACTTTATATATCAAAGATGACGATTACAGACTATCATATCTGCAGGGTACATATATTACACTGACAAATTTGACAGAAAAAGACAAAGAACGAATAAAAAAGATGCATCTGGGCCCCTTTTACGTATCAGTTCACACTACAAACCCGGAATTAAGGGTAAAAATGCTCAGAAACCCCAATGCCGGCAAAGCTCTTGAAAATCTAAAGTGGTTCCGAAAGAATAAAATTCCGTTTCACGCTCAGATTGTCTTATGTCCGGGGTATAACGACGGAGAGGAATTAGAACGGACGCTTTCTGATCTGGCAGAATTAAAAAATACAGTTTTGTCAGTTGCAATAGTACCAGTAGGAGTTACTCAATTCAGAACGGAAAAACTTGTTCAGGTTGACAGGGACTGTGCAATAAAGACACTTGATATCGCATCAAAATATAAACGTGTGTGCTGCTCTGATGAATTTTTCCTGCTTGCGGAGCGCGAAATTCCACCGGCTAAATACTACGGGAATTTCTCACAGCTTGAAGACGGAGTCGGCTCTATCAGAATGCTGCTGGAAGATTTTAAAACACTTGAATTACCTGCGGAGATTTCAAAGCCAGAAAAAATTATATTTGCAACCTCCTATGCGGCTGAAAGCGCCATCAGACAAATATGTAAAAAACTGGAGAAAATAAAAAATCTTACAACAGAAGTTGTACCGGTAAAATCAAACTATTGGGGACAAAATATTACAGTTGCCGGCTTAATCACAACAGAAGATTTGATAAACAGCCTTAAAGACAAAAAAGGCGACTTTGTGGTAATTCCATCGGTAATGCTCAGACCCTACAGTGAAGATTTCCTTGACGGTAAAACGTTGTCCTATGTAAAAGAAAAAACAGGCAAAGAGTTTTTTGTGATAAATAATATTTACTCGATGAAAGAATTAACAGATTATCTATTTGATTTATAATAACATTGAAAGGACAGAACTTATGCAGATTACTCCAATTACCCCAATGAGCCCGTATTTTAAAGGGTTTAAAAACCTTGAAAAACAACAAGCAGAAAAAGACCAATATGATAGGGAACAAATAGAAATATACAAGCAAATCAAAAAAGAAGCACATCGTACTGCTGCGTATGCAACCGCACTTATTTTACCGGTTTGTATAGTTGCTTATTCTAATAGCAATAAAAAATCAAATGAAACAATACCTGCAGAAATACAAATTGAGCAAACAACAAAGTGTTAATGTTCAAACTGCAAAAGACAGTTTACAATTATTTTCAAACAAAAAGCCTCTCAAGAATAGAGAGGCTTTTTTAAATTAGTATCTTTCAAGATATTTATCAATTTCCCATTGTGAAACATAAGTTCTAAATGAATCCCATTCTTTCTTTTTTGAACTCATAAATTCATTAAACGCGTGTTCACCGAGAGCTGCACGACCGACAAGGGATTTATCCAGATAATCCAAGGCTTCTGCAAGACTTCCCGGAAGTGCGTCTATTCTTTGTTTTTTACGTTCTTTAGTTGTCAATTTATAAATGTTGCTTTCAACAGGAGCCGGAGGATCAATTTTGTTTCTAACACCGTCAATACAAGCCTCCAATATAGCCGCAAAAGCCAGATAAGGGTTGCATGCCGGATCCGGAGAACGAAGTTCAACCCGTGTAGCATTTCCGCGTTTTGCCGGAACTCTCAAAAGTGCACTTCTGTTTGCCAGAGACCAGGCAAGATACACAGGAGCCTCATAGCCCGGAACCAAACGTTTGTAACTGTTAACAGTCGGGTTCAAAATAGCTGTTATTGATTTGATATGTTTCAACATACCGCCGATAGAGTATTTGGCTACATCAGAAAGCTGGTATTCAGCATTTTCGTCGAAAAATGCATTTTTCCCGTCCTTAAACAAAGATACATTACAGTGCATACCAGAACCGTTAATTCCGAAAATAGGCTTTGGCATAAATGTTGCATGGAGATTATGTAATGCCGCAATAGCCTTAACCGCAATTCTAAAGGTAGTCACATTATCCGCAGCCGTCAAAACATCAGCGTAGCGAAAATCTACTTCATGCTGCCCGTCAGCAACTTCGTGATGGGAAGCTTCAATATCAAATCCCATTTCCTGCAAGGTTAATACAATATCAGAACGAACATCTTCGCCTAAATCTTCAGGTCCTACATCATAATAACCGGCTCTGTCCTGAGTTGTTGTCGTAACTTTACCGTCTTTGTCTTTAGAAAACAGGAAAAATTCTGCTTCCGGTCCTATATTCATTGAAAAACCAAGCTTTGCAGCCTCTTTCATTACCCGTTTAAGATTGCATCTCGGGCAGCCCTCAAACGGCGTACCATCAGCATTATATATATCGCAAATTAATCTTGCGGAATTTATACCGTCACTTTCTCTCCATGGCAAAATCTGGAATGAATTTTTATCAGGATAGAAAAACATATCAGAAGTTTCTATGCTTCTGAAACCTTTTATAGAAGAACCGTCTAACATGATTTCATTATTCAAGGCCTTTTCGATGTGCTGGGACGGGATTGTCATATTTTTTACCTGTCCGTTTATGTCTACAAACTGCAATTTGATAAACTTGATATTATATTCTTTTATCAAGCTTTTAATCTCATCATCGGAAAAACTCTTGTTGTCTAATCTTGTGTGCATAAATTCTTTCATGTAGTCCTCTTTCTTCTTTTTCATTTTTTCTACGTATTTTATTAGAATACTTTTTCTTAAATCCGTCAAGCTTTTTTATATTAAGATTGTATAAAGACGGGCTTTTTCAGGATTTACTAAAAATATAATATTTTTCTAAAAATTCATTTCTAAACTAAAAAAATAAAAAAAGCAAAAAAAAACTCTTTCTGGAGAAAGAGTCCTTGGAATTTTTTTGTAATTCCTCGTGTGTGTAGAAGGTTAGTGTGTAGTAGGTAGTGTAAATAGTAAGTGTGTGTATAAGTCTCGTGTTTATTTAATCGTTTTAATATAGCTTATCGCTTACATATTAATAAAGTATTTTGCTAATATATAATTGCTATATAAATAAATTTTTGTTACATTTCTTCATATAATAATATTTGAGCAAAAAAAAACTCTTTCTGAGAAAGAGCCCTTGGAATTTTTTTGTAATTCCTCGTGTGTGTAAGAAGGTTAGTGTGTAGTAGGTAGTGTAAATAGTAAGTGTGTGTATAAGTCTCGTGTTTATTTAATCGTTTAGTATAGCTTATCGCTTACATATTAATAAAGTATTTTGCCAATATATAATTGCTATATAAATAAAACTTTGTTACATTTGTTTACAATAAAGTGAAGTTCCCCTACCGCAGTCGTAAAAATTAATAGGATAAAAATTAATCAATAATAATTTCTTTTTCATTTTTATACGTAACATACCCCGGATTAGCCTTTGGAGGCTTTCTGAGATATTTATGTTTTGTATAAATAACACCGATTTTAGAAGATGTAGATGCACTTGAATATTGTTTAGCCAGTTCACAACATTTTAGGATGACAGAATCCGGCGGATTAGAACCTTTTAAAAGCACATGTGAGCCTGCGCAGTCTTTCGTATGGAACCACAAATCGTCATCTTTTCCCAGTTTTGAGACAATGTAATCATTCTGGCGGTTATTTTTCCCGATGTAAATTTTATATCCGTTAAGTTCAATTTCCAGTGGGGAGGCGGGTTTAGTTAAAACTTTCTCTTTAGACTGTTTATCGTCTAATTCAGGAATAATTTCTGCTAAATCTTCCAGTGACTTTGCGTTTTCAAGAGAATACAGAACCTGTTCAAGATATTCAACGTTTAATTTTAGCCCCGCACCGAGTTCTTCAAGTTTAAGCTTGGAGGTTTTGTCTTTATTATATTTTTTATAAAAAACATTTGCATTCTCTTTCAAAGTCTTTGTTGCATCAAGTTTTATAGTTATATCTTTATTATTTTCATAATCAAAAACGGTAATTTTATCGGAATAATCAGGATTATTGTATAAATTAGCCATAATTAAATCGCCGAAAAGCCGAAACTTATCATAGCTTGAACCGTTTTGCGCCTGTTGTTCCATTTTTGCAAGCGAATTTTTTACCTTTTTAATTTTTCTCTTTACTTCAGCAATATAATTACTTTGAAGAGCTGAGAATTTATCAAGGTTGATATGATGTGCATAATAACAGTCAATCATATCATTAACGCTATTCTGCCTGATACCGCCGCGTAAAAGTTCATAAAACAAGGAGTATTCAGAAAAATCCGCAGAAATTACCGGTGATAAATTTTCCAGTTGAACAAAACTTTTAAGTTTTTCAAGAGGCTGATTTCTGCATTGTTCCGCAAAATAATGAGAAAACCAGTAAAAATTATCACTCAAGCGCTCATAATCAATTTCTCCATTGTAAGGCATAATATCTAATTTGTTTTGCTTTGGAGGATAAACATAAGGCAGAGTTCCAGCCATTTCCCGTTCACGGCTTTTTTCCGCACCGACATTATGGGCGCATCCGATAATAATATTAGTATCATAATTGTAGAGAATTATATTGGAATGTTTTCCCATAATTTCTATTGCAAAACAAAGGTCTATTTTCTCTGACAACTCATTAAATGTTTCAACATATAACTCTAAAATACGTTCATACGGCGGCTGGTTAATCCTGGATATTTTAGCGTTTTCCAAATATTTTCTTAAAAGCATACAAAACATCGGAGGCTTTTGCGGAATAACAACCCCGCGTTTCACCTCGTTATCTTTTGACATAAAACAAACATGTGCAGACTGCGGATTTATATTAATATAAAGTTTTCTTGACTGTGAATGATTACGTATTGTTAATATAACTTCCTTTCTGGACGGCTGCTGTATTTTTTGAATGCGCGCCCCTGTCAGGAAATCTCTGCTTTCTTCCGTAAACGCTTTTAAGGTTAAACTGTCAAAACTAATCATAGGTAAATTTTACTATAAACATGCATTCCTTGACCTGATTTTGGTAATATGTTAAAATGCACATGGTAATTTGTAAGCGAGGTTATTTATGGCTTTATGGCAAATATTTTCCATCATCGGATTTGCATTTTTAATCCTTGAGATGCTTACACCGTCTTATTTTTGTTTAAACTTCGGGATTGCCGCATTTATTACGGCAGCCGCATCCGTATGGATTACAGATTGGATAATATTGACGATTCTATTCGCAGTATTATCACTAGTATTGCTTCTGTTTTTCAGACCGTTTCTTATGAGAAAAAACAATACAGAACAAGCAAAACCGGACGATGCTTATATCGGTAAAATTGCGAAAGTGACAGAAAATGTCGGACCTGATTCAGGTACAGTTACAATTTATGATGAAAGATGGAATGCAAGAACTCTAAACGGCGATCTTATTGAAGCAGGCGCAGATGTCAGAGTTATCAAGTTAGACAGTTTAATTATGTTTGTAGAAAGGGTATAAATTATTATGGGAATCGTGTTACTTATTTTATTAATTGCCGTTATTATATTTGCGGCAAAAGGAGTAATTGTAGTTCAACAGGCAGAAGAAGTTGTAGTTGAACGCTTAGGGGAATACAAGAAAACATTACGGGCAGGATTAAACTATATTATTCCGTTAATTGAACATCCAAGAACTATTTACTGGAAAGTTAACCAGAGAGGAATGGACGGACACGTATATTCTTATATAAAAGAACGGACAAAAATTGATATGAGAGAATCTGTTTATGATTTTCCGCGTCAAAATGTTATTACAAAAGATAACGTATCAATCAGCATAAACGCATTACTTTATTTTCAAATTATTGATGCAGTAAGCGCGGTTTATAAAATCCAAAATCTGCCTGATGCAATTGAAAAATTAACACAGACAACATTAAGAAATCTTGTCGGGCAGCTAGATTTGGATGAAACACTTGTATCCCGAGATAAAATTAATAACGAATTAAGAGCAATACTTGACGAAGCAACTAATAAATGGGGCGTAAAAGTTAACCGTGTGGAACTACAGGACATAATTCCGCCTACTGATATTCAGACTGCAATGGAAAAACAAATGAAAGCTGAACGAGACAGACGTGCGGCAATTCTTGAAGCAGAGGGCTTAAAAAAATCCGCCATTTTGAAAGCAGAGGGACAAAAAGAGGCAGAAATTAACAAAGCAGAGGGTGAAAAACAAGCCGCCATATTAAGAGCAGAGGGTATAGCACAGGCTCGTATTGTTGAAGCTGATGCAGAAAAACTTGCTATACAGCGTATTGTTGAAGCGCTTGCAGACAAAGGCAAACCTGATCAATATCTTGTAGCAATGAAATACCTTGAGACAATGCAGTCTATTACAAGTGGAGAAAACAATAAGGTTGTTTATATGCCTTATGAAGCAACAGGAATATTAAGTTCAGTCGATGGCATAAAAGAAATGTTTAACGGAGTAAGTAAGTAAAATAATAGAGAATAGAGAGGAATAAATGGAACCATTACCAACAATCAGACTATTGATTGCAACAATTGAACAATTTATCGAAGGTGATTTGATTATACCTGACAATATGAAATTTGACAGCAACGACCCTGATAATATTTTATTTTATATTATCAACAGCGGGTTAAACTTTATTTCACTAAAGAATAGTGAAATAAAAGACAGAAAAAATTTAGCGTTCAGACCTGACAGAGCCCGTTTGGTACATGTAAATATGCTGAATATTTCATCTATACAAATAGTTGATAGCGAAGATTAACAGGTCAATTTGACAGGGCGGGGAAATATAAGTTTTATTTGTCGTGTTGAACATTTGACATTCAACACGACAAGTATGAGTTGTCATCCTGAACCAGTTTCAGGATTTTGTATTGCATAAGGTCATACCACCCCATCTCTTTATTGATGCAAACTTATGTTTCCTGTTTGTACATGGATAATTTTACAAAATGATAACCGCCTAAAGTAAAAAAATGTGGCTATTTTTTTATGTTTTTGCTAATATTTTTTTAGAATGTTTTATTTTAAAAGGAAGAAGAAATGATAAAAACTAGATTGAAATCAGAAAATTGCGGAGAGCTTAATCTTAGCAATATTAATCAGGAAGTAAATCTTTCCGGCTGGGTTTCAACTGTTAGAGACCTCGGCGGAATTATTTTTGTAGAATTAAGAGACAGAAGCGGTTTTTTCCAACTCGTTGCTGACCCGCAGGTTAACAAACATATTCACGATGTGTTCAGCAAATTGAAAAATGAATATGTTATTAATGTAAAGGGTAAAATTACCAGACGTCCGGAAGAAACTTACAATGAAAAATATCCTACCGGTCAGGTTGAAATGTATCCGGAATTTGTAGAAATACTTTCGGAAGCTAAAACTTTGCCGTTTGTTCTCGATGACGAAAATGTCTCTGAAGATGTTCGTCTTAAATACAGATATCTTGATATCAGACGTGAAAAAATGCTTTCTAACCTTGTTTTGCGTCATAAAATTGTGACTGCTGCCAGAAATTATATGAATAATCTTGATTTTCTGGAAGTGGAAACTCCTATTCTGATTAAAACTACTCCTGAAGGAGCAAGAGATTATCTCGTTCCGTCAAGAGTTCAGGAAGGAAAGTTTTATGCACTGCCGCAATCACCGCAAATTTTTAAACAATTACTTATGGTTGGCGGTATTGAAAGATATTATCAAATAGCAAAATGCTTCCGTGATGAAGATTTGCGTGCAGACAGACAACCTGAATTCACACAAATTGATATTGAAATGTCTTTTGTTGAACAACAGGATGTAATAAGAGTTGTTGAGGGATTAATTGTTGATACATTCAAGGCTGCCGGCGTTGAAGTTAAACCTCCGTTTATCCAAATGCCTTGGCAGGAAGCTATGGACAGATACGGTTCTGATAAACCTGATACACGTTTCGGACTGGAATTGTTTGATATAGGCGATATTATTATGCAATCTGAATTCCAGATTGTTAAAAGTACTCTCGAAAATGGCGGTATTGTCCGTGGTATAAGAATTCCGGGCGGCGCTAAATACTCAAGAAAAGATATCGACGATATTACTAAACTTGCTGTATCTTTCGGTGCTAAAGCTCTTGCAAATATTATTTACAATGAAGACGGCACTGCAAAATCACCTGTATTGAAATTTGTGACAGAAGAACAGGCTAAACAAATTCAGGAAAGAGCCGGAGCACAAGCCGGTGATATTATCTTCTTTGTTGCAGATAAACCTAAATTAGTTTACGATATTATGGGAAGATTAAGACTCCACTTCGGTAAAACATTAAACCTGATTGATGAATCAAAACATAATCTTCTCTGGGTTGTAGACTTCCCGATGTTTGAATGGAGCGAAGAAGAAGGCAGATTTATGGCTATGCACCACCCGTTCACATCTCCTTGCCTTGAAGATTTGGACAAACTTGACAGCGGTGATTTAGGTAATGTTAAATCTATTGCTTATGATATTGTTTATAACGGTACTGAACTCGGCGGAGGTTCTGTCAGAATTCACTCTTCAGAAGTTCAGAAGAAAATATTCAAAGCTCTCGGATTAACAGAAGAAGAAGCTGTTGAAAAATTCGGATTTATGGTTAATGCTCTTCAATACGGAACACCGCCTCATGCCGGATTGGCAATAGGTTTGGACAGACTCGTTGCTCTTCTTGCAAGAACTGATTCTATCCGTGACGTAATTGCATTCCCGAAAAATTCCGGTGCTAAAGATCTTATGAGCGATGCTCCGGGAGAAGCTTCTCTGCAACAATTAAGAGAACTTCACCTGAAAAGTACTGCTCACCAACACAAATAAATTTAAGTGTTTAATACAAAAAGGCTCTGGCTAACAGAGTCTTTTTTGTTATATAATCTTTTTATGCAGATAATACACGAATTGAGTGAAAATCCTAATTTATCCCTTGCACTCGGCTACTTTGACGGAGTGCATCTCGGGCATCAGGCAGTTATCAAAAAGGCCGTAGAATTTGCCAAACAAAAAAATATTAAATCTGCTGTGATAACATTTAAAGACCATCCCTGCTGTTATTTTCGGGGTGTTTGTCCCAAATATATTTTGACACGTGAATATCGAGAAAAATTTATTGCCGATTTAGGAATTGACTATTTGTATGAACTTGATTTTGAAAAGCTTGCGAACCTGAGTGCCGAAGAGTACTTAAAAGATATTCTTATAAAGTACTTCCGGCCACAGGCAATATCAACAGGCTTCAATCACTATTTCGGGCATAACAAGACCGGTAATGTTGAATTTTTAAAATCCGGCACCGCTACATTCGGCTATGAATTCACTGCTATTCCGCCTCAAAAATATGCAGGCGAGGTAATAAGCAGTACAAAAATTCGCAATCTGCTCTCCTACGGCAATATTGAACTTGCAAACAACATGCTGGGCCGTAACTTTATAATAAAAGGTGTAGTTATTAAAGGACAACAGATAGGCAGAACTATTGGTTTCAGAACCGCAAACCTTGTCTACCCGCCTGAATTAATCGACCTGCCTTTCGGGGTTTATTCCGTAATTGTAAATTATAACAGCAAACAATATAAAGGGATTGCAAACTTTGGAGTCAGACCGACTGTAAACGGTTCCGGCGCATTACTGGAGGTTCATATACTGGATTTTGACAAAGATATTTACGGTGAAACTCTGGAAGTTGAATTTAGAAAAATGATTCGCCGCGAGCAGAAATTCGAGTCACTGGACACCCTGAAACAACAGATTAAATCAGATATTAAAAGTATCATCTAATATCTCATCTGCATTTAGTCACGTTTATAGAGCCGCGCTCGAAATTTTTATAGTATTGATTATTTTATCAAAGCCTGAACTTCTTTAAAGTGGGGATGTTTAGCGCCTTTTAACCATTCAAACAAAGCAATTTCAACGCAGGATACTTTGACTCCGTTAGCTGCCATTGCTTCAATCCCCTGCTTAAATTCATATTTGGTACGGCTGGCGCAGGCATCTTTTATAACGTAAACTTCATACCCTTCTTCCACCAGTGCGGACGCTGTTTGATGGACACAAATATGCGTTTCTATCCCTAAGATTACAATTTGCTTTTTACCGTAACTTTTTATTTTTTCTTTCATCCCGTCTTCAAGCAAAGCATTGAATGAAGTTTTTTCAAGAATTTCAGTATTTTCAGGAAGCACTTCCCTAAGTTGCGGCACTGTATGTCCGAGACCTTTAGGGTACTGTTCCGTAACAATTGCAGGAATACCTAAAATTTGTGCAGCTTTGGCAACCTTTACCGCTTTGGTTACAACGATGTCCTTATCTAATGCGGCAACAAGTTTATCCTGGATGTCAATAATTAACAACAGCGTGTCGTTTTGTAATAATGTATTCATTTTTTCTCCTTATTAAAGTGTAGACTTAAACTCTTTTATAAATGATTCAACGATACTGACCAGAACCTTTTGGTCAATTTGTTTTAAAGGCATTGTTATTTCCTGATTTTCAGGCGTGTTCAAACCTTCATGCGTAATCTGTATCAATACTTTTGCCAGACCGGGGTATATTATCTTCAATGTACTGGTTTGATTTTCATTTTTTAAACGAAAAACACTTTTATTGTCTTCCGTATACTGCTCGACTTTTGTATTAAAGAGCCTTTCTTCATAAGATTTTTGTAATCGGAAAAACACAGGAATTATTACCCGCTCCAGTTTTTTTTGATAAGTCTGGCGGAATAATTTGTAATTTTTATTGTGTTTATTAATTAATTCATCTTCAATCCAATCATTACCGTCAGGTTCTTTTTCATGGTAAAAAACAAACTCTTCATTTGTAAGTAAAGCCTCTCCGAGAGCTGAAAGTGCATCCCTTTCTATTCCCTCAAAATCTTTATATTTTACATCACAAATTCCGGCTTTAATCTTATATTCGGAATCATATATATCCTTTATTTTGTTCAAAACAATCGCAGCACCGTGTAAATCCGTATTTTTTAAATATATATAAAATTTCATCCCGTTGGCATGGATTACAATATCATCGCTTCTGACAGATGATTTTAATGCAGAGGTCATTTTATATAAAGAAAACGTACTCTTGCCGTTTTCCTCCGGTGAGAGTGCGAGAAAAATCCCGTTATTTTTGGTATTATCCAATTCCTGATTTATTATAAGTTCAGCATACTTATATTTATAAAGACCTGTTTCATCATCAATAATACCAACCTTTTCCATAATTATTTTATCGCGGTTGCTGCATGTCAGAGCAATACTTTTTTTAATACAATTCAAAATTCTGAGTAAAACTTCAAAATTTTCATCATTAGTATAAAAATGTTCGCAAACACCCTCATCATAAGCAGAAAGAATAAATTCGCCATCTTTACTTTCAGCCGCAAGAATTATGCTCCGGTTTTTCTCTTTGTCTAATTCCTTTAAATCAACAATAAGATTTAATGTTTTATTTTTAATTTTATGCTCATGGATAATAATAACTTTAGATTCAAGTGTTTTTACCTGTTTTTCCGCATCCTCGTATGACAAAGTATAAATACTGTCTTTCTGGCGCAACAAAACCAGCTTTTCATAAAGTTTTGAAGAAAAGTCGGTTTCATCTGTTATTAAAAGTATGTTATTTTTTAAGCTCATTTAATTTACACTTGAAGATGTTTTTTAATACACAGGAAGCTTCCGCCGGCACCGAAGAGAATTCCCATTGCAAACATCGTAATCACAACTATATTCTGGGCAAATAACGGCGACGGAACCATAAAGAACTGGTGCATATTCTGCAGTCCTTTTTGAACAAAATCCAGCGGAATTAATGCAATAACAGAACCGGAAAATCCATAAAAAGCCCCCTGCATAATAAGCGGGAAGCGAATATACCAGTTGCTTACACCCATTAATCTCATAATTTCAATCTCATCTTTTCTTGATTGGATTACAAGCTGAATAGTATTGTTGATAATTGTAATAGTCAATATGCCCATGAATATAACAACAAATACAGTAATAGTATTAACAACCTGTGTCAGCATCTCAATTTTCTTAGTCAATTCCTGAGCATAACTTACATCCTCAACAATGGTAAGCTCTCTGACTTTTTTGAATACAGGTTCTATATTTTCAGGCTTATCTACTTTTACATGTAACGTATCAGGCAGCGGATTTTCTATATCCGGCAATTCCATTTCGCGTTTCAAATTAGCCCATGAAGTTTCTTTTGCTACTATACGGACATTTTCAACATGTTCAAATTCTTTGATACGTTTTTTTGCCGTATTTGCGTTTGCATCAGGCTTAAGATATACGGAAATTTCAAGCGCATTTCCCAGCTCGTGGGCAAATGCAGATATTGAAAGTGCAGAACGGAAAAATGAGCCGAAAATTGTTAAAATTGCAGCCATAGTTGTAATTATGACCAAATTCACAATACCGGTTCTTCTTATATCATTTAATGTTTCAATAGACAGTCTGTAGAGAATCCTTAATTCACACAGCCAGTCTTTCGGAATATGCTTTTTAACTTTTTTCTTTATCTGTAATTTTTGATTATTCATACGTACCTGCTTGTATATCCCTTACGATTTCGCCCTTATCAAGTGTAATAACTCTTTTTCTAAAATAATCTACCATAGCATTATCGTGGGTAGAAACGATAACTGTAATACCTCTTTGATTAATTTGATCCAAAATCTGCATAATTTCCATAGAATTTTTCGGATCAAGATTACCCGTAGGTTCATCTGCAATCAAAAGAGGAGGACCGTTAACTATAGCCCTGGCAATAGCAACACGCTGCTGTTCGCCGCCGGATAGTTCAGACGGTTTTTCATGCATTTTATTATATAAACCGACGATTTTCAACGCACCTGTAACACGGGCATTAATTTCACGGGAACTTATTCCCAGCGTTCTGATAACATAAGAAACATTATCGTAAACAGTCTGGTTCTGCAATAATTTATAATCCTGAAACACGATTCCCATACAGCGGCGAAGATTAGGAACCTTATCATTTGAAAGATTAGCTATATTAATTCCTCCGATAGTAACAGTTCCGCTGGTCGGACGTTCTTCATTATACAAAAGTTTCATCAATGTAGATTTACCGGCTCCTGATGCACCTACAATAAAGACAAATTCACCTGACAAAATATCAAGATTGATATTTTTTAATGCATAATTGTCATTTTTGTATTTTTTAGTAACCGATCTGAATTGTATCATATTTTTTACTTCCTTTTATTATTTTAATTTAATTCTTTGTTTATCAATCTGAACTTTTACAGCAGTCGCAATTTTAGAAGAATTCAAGCCGTAATAATCAAGCAATTCATCTGTCGTACCGCTTTGACCAAAAGTGTCATTGACTCCAATTCTATGGACTCTGACAGGATAAGCCTCAGCAAGAAGTTCACATACGGTGCTGCCTAAGCCGCCTATAACAGAATGATTTTCAACAGTAATCACAAAATTGGTTTTCTTTACTTCATTTATAATAGTATCAGCATCAACAGGCTTAACAACCGGAACATGAACAACCTGAACAGAATATCCGTCTTTTTCAAGGGTTTCAGCAGCAAGAAAAACCTCCGCCAGTGTCTCGCCATTGGTAATTATTGTTGCATCTGTTCCCTGTTTAAGAACACGAGCCCTGTTAAAATCAAATTTATAATTTTCATCAAACACATCACAAACATTTGTACGCGGCAGTCTTATATAAAAAGGACCGTAATTATTGGCAGCGTATTCAATAACCTGTTCACATTCATTACAATCAGCAGGTACAATTACTTTCATATTCGGGATATTACGCATCAGGGCAACATCTTCTAATGCCTGATGGCTTGCGCCGTCTTCGCCGACAGTAATACCGCCATGGGTCGCAACTATTTTAACGTTAAATTCGGGGTAACAAACGGAATTTCTTATCTGGTCATAAGTTCTGCCTGTTGCAAAGATTGCAAATGTAGAAACAAACGGGATTTTTCCGACAGAAGCCAGCCCTGCTGCGGTTGATACCATATCCTGTTCTGCTATACCGGAATCAAAAAATCTGTCAGGAAACTCTTTTGCAAATAAATTTGTTTGAGTAGAGCATGCCAGATCTGCATCCATGACAACTATATTTTCATTTTCTCTTCCCAATTTAACAAGAGTTTTTCCATAAGCAGAGCGTATAGACTTTTTCTCATTTTTATTAATAATCATATTCTCTTATCCCGTCCAGTCAGAATTTACAACGTTTTTTAGTCTATAACCTAATTATAGCATAAATAATTCAACAGGGAAAACTTAAATCAAAATTTGTTTATGCTTCTTAACGTAAAAATATTTCATGTTCATGCTAGAATGTAGGCTCAGCAATAGAATTGGTAAATTTCTGTTAAGTTTTATTACAATATATTCGAAATTTAGCAATTTTTATTTTTCAGGGATATTAAAAAAATAGTAGTAGAAAAACATAAGTCAAATTATTGTTTATGGAAAGGAAGAAATAATATGATGCAAGTTCCAACTTATCCCAATCCTTACATGATTCAGCCGCAACAGCCGAAATACAATGCGGTAAATATTGACATTCAAAATCCGTCAATTACAACTGCAGGAATGGGACAGCCTATGGCACCTCAATTTAGTGCTCCAGTAGTTACACAACAACCTCAGTATGCAACACCTGTAATGCCATACTACACATATCCGCAGGCACCTATTTACAACTACCCGCCTGCACAGGGTGCTCCATACTATATGCCCCCGACACAACCGCCGGTAATGCCTTTACCGGAAGCACCTCAAGCTCCGGCTCAACCGGCTCCAGTTGCAGAAAAACCTGCACAAGCTCCTAAACAACCGGAAACTCCGGCTCCAACAGTAGCACAACAAAATGTAAATATACCTCAGCCGATTCAACCGGAAGTAGTTATTCCGCCGGCTCCGGTAGTGACACAAGCTCCTCAAACAGTTAAAGTAGAAGCTCCTAAAGCTGAAGCAAAGGCAGAAGCTAAAGCAGAAGCAAAAGCTCCGGCAGCAGAACCTGCAACTCAAAAAGTAGATGTTGCTGAAGCTGCTCCTGTTCAACCTCAGGTTGACTTAAATGCTTTCATTGCTAAATTGACAGATCCTGATTATGAAACTCAGGCTGCTGCTATGGAAGAAATTGCAACAATGGTAAAAGATGAACCGCAAAAAGCAACTGAATTATTAGATGTAAAAGTTGTTGACGCATTAAATAATATCATCACTGCTGACACAAGCAAATTGGCAGGTCCTACACCTGAACAAATTGCAGCACGTCAAAAATTGATGGCAGGTCAAGAACTTTCAGAAGCTGATAAAACATTAGCAACTACAATTACTCCGATGGAACAAGCTGAAAGAAATAAAAGCTATGCAATGTTCACATCTTCAATAATGCAAAAATTGTACGGTGATGAAGTAGCTAAATTAACTAACACTACAGTGCCTTTAACAGAATTACCTGGTGCGGTAACAATTGTAGAACAATTGAAAGAAAACCCGAACCCGATGGTAAGAACATCCGCAGTTGAAGCATTAAGCTATATTCAACAACCGGCATACAAAAAAGACTTGACAACTTTGTTCACAATCGCAGCAAAAGATGAGGACAAAAATGTTCAAGACGCAGCAAATGCAGCATTAGATAAACTTAGCAAAATATAATAATTCCTTTCTTTATTAAATAAACAAAGACCCGGCAACTCTGTCGGGTCTTTTAATATTAATAAAATAAACTGTTCCCGTAAAATTTATTACACTCATACGGACTGAACAGGTTGATTTTCATTAATTTTATAGCTTTCCGGCAGCGGCGCGCAATTTTCATATCCCGCAAGTTCTGAAATCTGTTTACACCATTCATAAATTATTACATCTTCAGGCAGCTTATAAGATATAGGTTTACCTATATGCAGATTAACTTTTCGTCTGGTAAAAGGTTTCAACTTTGGATAACCGCTGAAATCAGCTATAGCAACAGGAACAATGTCAGCTTTTGCATTTTTGGCGATTACTACAAAACCTTTTTTGATATTTTCTAATTTGCCGTAAGGTCTTGTTCCCCCCTGAGGGAACACCCCGAGAGACCAGCTTGTTGCCAGAATATCTCTTACTGTTTTAAAAGTTGCAATTTCAGGTTTTGTTCTGTCAACAGCAAATGCTCCAAGTCGTTTTACAAGCCAGCTGAGTTTTTCACCGTCTTCAAACAACTCTTTTTTGGCCATATAAGCAATAGGTCTGTAGGCTGCCATTGTAACCATCGGCGGGTCAAATATTGATACGTGGTTTGCCGTATAAATATATTTTCCGCTTTTATGTTTGGTCGGTAAATTTTCTCTGCCGGTAATAGTGTAATCGTAGAAGATTTTCATAAACGGAATTACTACAACATGCAAAAATGTCATATAAAAAAGAGTTCTGAATATGTTGTATTCATTCGGATATCTTCTGTTATAATTACGAGCTTTTTTTGTCATTCTTAACTCCATTCATCAATCTTTTACATACTTGAATCCGGTTAACTGCTGTATAGATTCAATCCATTGAGCGACCATTTCATCCACGTTATCACTGTAAGGAATTATTTCCCCGATATTTACTATTATTTTTCCGGAAAACGGCAATCTTTTAACTTCTTGTGTACCTAAAATTCCAACAGGCAAAATTCCGCATTTAGTTGAACGGGCAAGAGTAGCAAACCCTTTAGAAATCCCGCGAATTTCGCCGACTTCACCTCTTGTTCCCTGCGGGAAAAGACCTAATACCCATTTTGAATCAATAATTGAACGTGCCGTTTTAATAGTTGACGGTCCGAGTTTTTCTCTGTTAACAGCAAAGGCACCGAGCCAGTCAAACCACCAGCGCAGGAAAAAGTTGTCATACAATTCTTTTTTTGCCATAAACGATATTCTTCTTGGCATAACACCAACAATAAGCGGAGGATCGAGAGTTGAAAGGTGATTCGGGCAAACTATGTAATGGTTATCTTTCGGAACATTTTCAAGTCCGTGCACTTCTAATCTATACACGAGTTTATATCGAATCATATAAAAGAATTTGCATACAAGGATTTGAAAAAATGATCTTGCCGCATTAAATTCTGATGCGTCTCTTTTGGCGTAATTTTTTTCTTTATCCCAAAACATTTCTTTTCCTCTGTTTAATATTTGACTAATACAATTATATATTTAAACATGCTACATTACAAGTTTTTTTATAATATAATAAAAAATAAATATAAAATCTTTTTAAGGAGAGTTTTATGACAGAATTAAGAAAAAGTGAAAACAAACTGGAAAATGAATTATTTAAAAGTGTATACGAAAAGACCCCGGATTACATAAAAAATCTCAACTTAATGGATTTTTCAAATGCGGGCGAATTTACGTTCACATTAAAAAAGGAACACTTAGCGCCTTATGATAAAACCACAAATCCGGAGGGATTAAATCTGGAAGAATGGTTTGCAAATTATGAAAAAGAAGCAAAAGTTTCAACCGCAGGAATCAGAGGACCGCAAAATATTTTATACCCGCAGGATACAAGATTTCCTATCAATCTTGTAGGTATTGTACTTGCAACATTAGCCAAAGCGCTTGTAGCAAAAGAAAAATATCCGGATAAGGAAATTGTTAAAATTGCAGGCAGAGAAGTACGATATAATTCAGATTTATTTCTGGATGCTATTGCAAGAATTCAGGCTGCAAACGGAATTAAAACACTCGTTCCTGAAGGGAGAAAAACTATACCGATATGGCTGGCTTCATTTTTAGCATTCAAACTTGACCTTTTGGGCGGTGAATACATCACCTCCAGCCACGGTATTTCAGTCAAGAATGCGACTAAAGATTTGAACTGTCAGGGCAGCCAGTATCTTCCTGAAGAATCAATGGAGTTCGTTGATAAAATCCGTGAAATCTTTGACGAAACCAAGAAAAATGGAACTTATGAAATCAAAATCGCAGCTCATAACAACCCGTTGATTGATGAAAAAGTTATGGCTTCTATTGAAGACGGAGTTGATTTATATGTAGAATATCTTAAATCCGGCGTATCCCAAAGCTTTAACCTTGATTTGATTAAATCTCTTGAGGCTGAAATTATCATTGAAAATGTCGGCGGCTCTGCATACAGAACATTGAGCAGAGTATTAAAAAAACTCGGCGTTGAAGATAAATTTGTATGGTTTAACACAGAAGAAGATGCTTTCTTCCATTCAATAGGTAAATACGACCATACACCAAAAGGTGAAAAAGCGTTTTATGATTATTCAGTCGATGCTACAGTAGTTGCGAAACGTCAGAACGGAGAAAAATTTTTCCCTGTAATTGAAACATTAAAATACAATGAAAAATTGAAAGATTTCCCGCTTGGAACAGTTGTCTTAATTACAGATCCTGACCACGACAGATTGACAATTACACAGACAGAAAGCTGTCTGAGAATTCCAAAACTTGAAGAAGCCGGCATTGATTATGTTAAAATTGACGAAAAAACTATTTTAACTGTTTTCACAGCAAATCAGGCATTTCTGATGTTGATGGATTTCTGGGCAAAACAATTAAAAGCCCAAAAACTATGGGATAAACATCCGAGATTTATGATTAAAACTACAGCATCAGCTCTTTCGTGGGATGAATGGGCTAAAAACAACGGAGTTAAAGTTGTTAATGTGCCTGTCGGGTTCAAAGAAATTGCAAACATTATGAAAAAAGTTGAACTTAAACTAAAAAAACATCCTGATAAAGAAGTTATTATTGATGACGTATTTTCTAACCCGATAAATCTAGGAGTTAACCCGAGACTCTTATTCGGTGGAGAAGAATCCGGCGGAATGATTATGGGAACTGAAGAACTAATCAAATCCCAACACGGAAGATGTGCGGTTGCAATGAGAGAAAAAAGCGCCACTGAAGCTATTATTGTAGCATCTGCACTTGTTTCCAAATTGTACAAAAGAAAACAGCTGCTTTCTGAATATCTGGTAGAAATATTTAATGAAAGTAAGATTATAGGCAGATTTGACACACGTGTTGATATTGCTTACTATAACGAATCAGAACCCGATATTAATAAACTCAAAGAGTCTAAAACCGAGGGTGAAAAGAAACGTACAAAAAATGACCTGTTCTATCTTTCAATGGCTATTGCCGTAAAAGAAAATGTTATGACTATTGAAGATGTAAAAGAGGTATTGAACGACTCTTTCAAAAGCCTTATATTTGACAATCTTAAATCAATAAAATTTGTAGGTGACGGAACATACCTTGAATTTGACGACAAATATATTGAAATCAGACCATCCGGAACCGACGCAAAAACAAAAGCTTACGGTGGCGGACTTGATAAAGGAATTATCGAAATGTATGCAAATGCGCTTGGCAACTATTCCGGCGACAGAACAGAATTGCATAAAAAATACATTACCGATAAGTTCTATAACGAAGCTAAAGACAAGGCTATGAAATACTATTTGGAATTTGTAGACAAAGATGCAAATAACGAAAAATTTGAAATTCCAAAATACAATTTCTAAAACTACAAGCCAATAAAAAAACGGTCATCAGACCGTTTTTTTTTATTTAAACGAAAACGAATAAATTTTTACATGCTATAATTCATGTATGAAACTAAGAGAAATCTACAAAGAAGAGAATTCTCCGGTCATATCATTTGAATTTTTCCCGCCAAAGGATGATACTGACGGCACAAAAACAGCAGCCCTGCTTTCTGAAATAAGCTTGCTGAAAAAGTATAATCCGGCACTGGTTTCACTGACTCACGGTGCAGGCGGAAGCGATACTAACCGCGGTATCGAAATTATCAGACAAATTCATACTAATCTAAATATAAATGTCATGCCGCATTTTACCTGTATCCGCTCAACTATACAAGAAGTAGATGAAAGACTTGATTTATTAAACAATATTGGAATAGAAAATATTCTTGCACTTAGAGGAGATATCCCGCAGGACAAAAATTTCTGCTTTCAGGATTTCCGTTATGCAAGTGAACTGGTCGGCTATATAAAAAATAAATCGGACTTTTCAATAGCAGTTGCAGGATATCCGGACGGACACATTGAAAGTCCTGATTTAAAAACAGACATTGAAAATTTAAAACGAAAAGTTGATGCAGGTGCTGATGTTATCTATACACAATTATTTTTCGAAAACAATAAATTCTATAATTTTAAAGAAAAATTGCAAAATGCAGGTATTACAATTCCTGTTGCTGCCGGAATTATGCCTGTAGTGTCTACAAAACAAATAAACAAAATTCTTTCTGACATAAAAGTAAAAATTCCGCAAAAACTGCTGGAAAAAATTGAAAAATTTGAAAATAATCCGGACGACATAAAAAAAGCCGGTATAGAATTTGCTGCAGCTCAATATGCAGACTTAACAGCGCAGAAAGTTGACGGCATACATTTTTATACATTGAACAAATCTGATGCGGTTTCAAAAATTTTAGACAATAATTGAAAGTGAAAAACAAAAAAAAGAGGTGGATGTTATGGCAAACTTAAACAAATTCATTGAACACACATTATTAAAACAGGATGCGGTTTATGATGATTTTATAAAACTTTTTGATGAAGCAAAAGAATATGAGTTTTTAGGGGTGTGCATAAATCCTTGTTATGTTTCTATGGCAAAAGATTATTTAAAAGATAGCGGAGTAAAAGTGGTAACCGTAATAGGATTTCCTCTGGGAGCCAACAAAACAGAAGTAAAAGCCTTTGAAGCAGCTCAAGCTGTAAAAGACGGGGCTGATGAATTAGATATGGTTATCAACGTAACAGAATTAAAAAACAAAAATTTTGATTTTGTAGTAAATGACATTAAAAAAGTAAAAGAAGCCTGCAACGGTAAGCCGTTAAAAGTAATTCTCGAAACAGACCTGCTAAATCAAGCTGAAATAAAAAAAGCCTGTGAATTATGCATAGAGGCAAAAGCTGACTTTGTTAAAACATCTACAGGTTTTGTAAAAGGCGGAGTCGGAGCAAAAGCAGAAGATGTGGAATTAATGTTCAAGACAGTATCACCGTACGGGCTTAAAGTAAAAGCATCCGGCGGCGTACGCAGCAGAGCAGATGCAATAAAGATGCTTGAATCCGGAGCCGAAAGGATAGGTACAAGTTCCGGAGTAAAAATAGTTTCCGAATAACCGGTGTGGTATAATATTTTCAGAAAGGAAGCCTGAATAGCTAATGGGTGATGAAGATAAGCAGTTTGACGCGACACCGCGCAAACTGGAACAAGCCAGAAAAGAAGGACAGGTTGTTAAGTCAAAAGACTTTTCAACAGCTTTGTCATTGCTTATTTTATTTTCAGCAATATTCGGACTTGCGCCGTTTATCTGGCAGCAAATTTCCCAGATATTTGTACTCCTGTATGAACAAATTCCCAACCAGCACATTGATTCTATCGGCTTGACTTATATTCTTACAATTACAATCAAAACTGCAGTATTAATTATAGGACCTATATTAGCCTTAGCCTGGTTTGTTGCAGTAATGGCAGACTTCATTCAGGTGGGACCTCTTGTTGCAACAGCACCGCTTATGCCTAAGCTGGATAAACTTAATCCGACAAAATATTTTAAAAACATAATGTCTATCAAAACGCTATTTGAACTTTTCAAAAACATAATGAAAGTTTTGATTCTGGGTATCATAGGCTGGAATGTATACAAAAAACACATTGAAAGTATCTTGATGCTGGCATCAATTGATAACAACTTTGCGGTTATGATAGAATTCGGCAAACTTGTCACAGAATTCGTATTTCAAGCCTGTATAGCGTTTCTTATAATTGCAGCGGCAGACTACGGTGTAACCAAATGGAAATTTTTAAAAGACCAGAAGATGTCTTTCAAAGAAATTAAAGATGAATATAAAAACACTGAAGGCGACCCTAACGTAAAAGCTGCACTCCGCCAACGCCGTATGCAAATGCTTCAGCAAGGTATGATGGATAGTGTTCCTGAAGCCGATTTTGTCGTTACAAATCCCACCCACATAGCGTGCGCGTTAAAATATAAAGCGGAAGAAATGGCTTCACCAATGCTGATTGCGAAAGGTACTGAACTTATTGCTAAAAAGATTATAGGTATCGCAAAAGAACACAATGTACCTGTTATAGAAAATGCTCCTGTTGCCAGAGCTTTGTTTAAAATGGTCGATATTAATCAGCAAATTCCTCCTGAACTATATAAAGCTATAGCTGAAATTTTACTTTTTGTTTACAACTTGAAAAATAAGACTAATCAGGGTAGAATAGTTAGAGAGCCTAAACACACTAAATAATGATGATGATGCAGGATAAAAATAAGCTAAAAGAATATATTGAAATAGTACAAAAGGTTGCAAAAGTTGAGCATCGCAGAATTCCATCCCACATGGTAGAATACGAAGAACTCCTTTCAATCGGTATTATTGCTGTTCAAGTCATGATTAAGAATAAAACACCTGAACAACTTGAACATTATAATGCTGCATACATCGCTACTGCAGTCAGATGGGCTATAAGAAACGAATTAAGAATAAGATATAAATGGTACTCTTTGAAACATAAATCGGAAACTGAATACGATGAAGAAGAAGCTGTTGAAGGTATGGATATGCAGAAAGCAAAAGTTCGTGAAGCAATTTACGAAACTATACTTTCAATAGACGGGCTTGCAGCTGCTGCAAGTGATAATGATTCACCGTTTGATTTTGTAAAAGATACCCATGCACTTCCTGATGAAAAAGCTGAAATCAGTGAAATGGGTCGTATGATTAGAGAAGCAATATCTAAACTGCCGCCGAAAGAAAGAACCGTTGTGGAATACCGTTTTTACAGAAATATGCAGGTAAAAGATATTGCAAAACAGGTAGGGCTTTCATCATCAAGAGTTACAAGAATTGTTCAGGCTTCTTTAAACAGCGTCAGAGAATATCTGAACGCTCACGAGCAATACGGATATTGACGATAAAGATTCATCATAAACATAATACTTAAGATGCATCATATCACTAAAAGGACATGCTGTTTTTAAATTGTAACTAAGCAGCTTTTACTTCATTATTGTTTGGCACCGTATCATCAATAACCTGAATTCTGCCATCGGCTTTGACTTCAAGAGGTTGATTTTCATGTTTGATATAGTTGCCGACTACTATGTCTTTATCGTGGTCAAATTTCTGTATGGCATTTGCATACCTGTGCGGCAATCCAAGCCCCATTTCCTCACTATTTATACAGTAATCATCAGATGCAACCGTATACATTTTATCAATTCTCGGATTGTTTATATCTATAGGAGTTTCTTTACCATCTTTATCGACAAATGACATGGATATCAAATCACCAGATTTAGTAAACTGGTATTTTAGTCCGGAAACCTGAACTATACCGGGTCTGTGAGATTTAGAAGCCATAGAGGTTTTGATTCTGTTTCTTATAGCATTAACAATCTCAGCTTCAGACGCCTCTATAACCGCAACTTTGTTGGCAAATGGCGAAATTATAGCCAAATCTCTTGTATCAATTCCGCCCTGTTCAAACTGTCCTCTTATATTTGCGGAATTCATAACAGCGATATCTGTACCGAGTTCTTTTCTTAAAGCATCAACAATCAAATCACAATGCGGGTTTTCAGAACCGTATGCATCCTGCGGATATTTTTCAGCTGATTTTATAAAACCAACACGTTCTGGTTTTCCTAATATTTTTTCAAAAATATCCCTAGCTACAATGCTGCGGCTATATTCATCTGTATTTCCAAGATTATTTTGTGCTTTTGTTATCACACCATCCTTGTTGAATTCTACATTCAGGATACCGAAGTTTTTACCGTCACGTCCTGCCTGTGTAATAATAACAGGTTCGCCGGATGGTGAATTAAAGAGATTTACATCCTTTTCAATTCCTTTGAGCAGATTATGCGTATGAGCACCAAGGATAATATCCACACCGCTTACTGATTTCGCAATTTCAACATCATGCCTGTAACCTGAGTGAGAAAGAACTATAATTTTATTAATCCCTTGAGATTTCAGATTATCAACTTCGTTTTGGAGTTCCGGAATAACTTTTTTAAAATCAGTTTCTATATTGAGTCCCGGAATATGCTCCTGCACTTTAACGTGCGCGGCAAGATCTGTCGGAACAAGTCCGATAATACCGTATTTGTTACCGTTTACTTCTTGTATATAAGATTTTTCTATATAATTTTTAAGAGGGTTATCAGGTGACGGATTGAGGTTAAGCCCTAAAAGTCTGTAGGTTTTATCCTTAATTATTTTGACAAATTCCGGAGTAGGTTCATCACATTCGTGGTTTCCGAGAACATTTGCCATAAATCCGCCTAAATTCAAAAATTTATTACCTACCATAAGGTGTTTAATATCTTCCCCGAGCATAATATCACCGGAAGCAAATTTCATCTTATCAACTTTATCTGACGGTGTAAAAGAGTCAAACTGATTGACTGCTGTAAGTAATCTCTCCATTCTGATATTTTGTCCGTGAACATCATTTATATAAAAAATACTTGTTTTTATAGAATCATCCGTCTTTTTAGGAGATTTTAAATTAAAGTTTGCCCAAACCGGACTGTTTTTTGTTTTTTGCGATGAATAATTCATCGTCTGCATTAAGTTAAAGTGATTATAAATATTAGGACCTGCTGAATTTATCATTAATCTTACCTTCTATAATCTGCCATTTTTTCTAAAACCTGTGAATAATTTTTCTTACCATTTTTTAATACTTTGTTAAGTTATTTTTACAAAAAATAAGACAAGCCCTACGCAGCTTGTCTTTTCATTTCCTTATAAGAATTCAATCCCTCAACCCAATTTTCCACCATATTTATATCATCTCTCAGAACCGACTCCGGAAGAGCTGCATGGTGAATTTTAGGTAAAAGGAATTTTTCATTGTACTCAATCGGTTTTGAGATATTATCATCAGTATCGTTGCATATAAAACTTATTGTGCCGTCTTTATTCTGTTTAGTACCGACAATGGTAATCTCATGTCCGTTGATAATAACGTTATTCGGATCAACCTGAGTATAACCGATAATAACATTTTCGCCCATATTTAAGGCTTGAAGAATATGTTTTTTCATAGTATTAAAATCAGTTTCATAGCCGACAAGGCGTGCATTTTCATCTACTTTTTGATACGTAATGGAAAGTTTGTTTTTATCTTCTACAACTGACTCTGTGAAAGTTTTTTCAAATTCAATCAAGCCTTTATCATTTTGATTGAATTTACCGGCTCGTTTGTCAGACAAAGAGTTATACGACTGTTGTGAACCTATTTGCATCAAAGTAGACTGCATTAATACATCAATAGGGGAACGTTCAAGCGGATCACGGTGGGTGGTTTGAATTTGAGCTCTCAATAGTGCATTTTTATCCGGTGCAAACTTTAACGTTGCCTCATCAAAATTATCAGCCTTGTAAGGTACTTCAAAAGCGTTTAACAGCCATATAGCGTCAAGAGTATTATCCGCAAGATTTTTCAGTTTAATAGTTTTTTCTACTGATACATTTGGAGAAGTCAGCCCCTCAACAAATCTTGTAAATTCAGCAGGCATCTCTTTAGCAAGGTTAAATTCAATACTTGATGCAACACATGTGCCTGAATGAGGGACATCAATTTCCTGTTCGGCAAGAGCCTGTGTCAACAAATTTGACTGATTATCAGCACAATATGCTTTAAGAGCCTGATCTCTGTACTCTGACGGGATATCCCCGAACTGTTGTGTAATAATGAACGGATTTGCAAGAGTATTTATCGTATCACTAAGTAATGACAAATTACTGAGCCCCCGCGCACGTTCGGTTGTTGCTATTTTATATAAATTATCCAGTACAGACGATGAATCGTTTGAATCTGAATTTAACAGTACACCTTTTTTAAACAAAACTTCCAGATTTTTTCTTGAATTTTTATCAGTCATATTCAAAAGTGTAGTATATTTTTTCTGTTCATCTTTTGAAACAAATTCAGCCCTGAAGTTAGGTGCAGTTTGGATAGATTGTGGAATAGTATTTATCGGATTGGAAGTAAAATTAACACCTGTAAAATTGTTGTCATGCTTTTTTGTGTTAATATCTGAATTCTGCATGCAAACAATTGTGTTATAATTATGATGTTGATAGTTTGAAATTTTTGAATTCACTATTTCCACTCCACTATTATATAAAAAACAATCTAAAAGAAAAAGTTGCTATAAAATTGTGGATATTTTTAAAATTGTTACAAACAATAATATGGATAAAATATTGAAAAGCATAAAAATAAAACCGATGAGTGCGGAACAATTAATAATTTCCGCAGACAGGCTGACCAGATTTAAACAAACGGAAACAAAGTATCTAAGGGTATTCAAAGACATTTTAAGCGCAAACTTAATCCTGCCGAAATTTAAAAAACGTGAATTAGACGAAATGTCTTATACAGATATAAAAAACTACGCAGAAGAAATCATAAATTATTCACTTGAAACTCTTGGATTAACGCTAAATAACAATTTTGTGATAAACCAACGGCTATATGACTATGAAAAAAGTATTTTTCATCTGGATGAAAATACACAAAGCCTTTTAAAAAACAAAATAAACTACGATGCTCTTATAAAACTATTCAGCGATAATATCCCCAAAAATTTACGCTGGTTAAAAACGCTGTCAACAGGCAACGATATACTAAATGCTCGAGAAGAAAACGCACAGCTTTATCCGATAGAAAAAGTTATAATAACCGAGGGTATAACAGAAGAGATATTACTGCCTGTATTTGCGAGAAATTGCGGGTATGACTTTAACAAAAACGGAATTTATTTAATATCTGCAGGGGGGAAAAATCAGGTAGTCAAACTGTTCTATAAATTATCAGAAACGCTAAAACTTCCAATTTTTGTCTTGTTAGACAAAGATGCAGAAGAAAATTTAAAAGAAATAAAACCGAAATTACGGGAAATGGACAGAATTCATTTGCTCAGAAGCGGGGAATTTGAAGACCTATTGCCGCACGAATTAATCCAGAGAACACTAAATGACGACTTTAAAAATTTTTCAAGAATAGAGCTTGAATGTCTGAAACAAGATATGCCAATGGTAAAAATACTGGAAGAATTGTTTAAAGAAAAAGGACTGCATGAGTTTAAGAAAGCCGAATTTGCGGAACTTGTTGCAAAACAAATTTTATCACCGGCGGATGTTTCAGAAGAGATTCAGGACATAATAAATGAAATAAAGGCAAGCAGCGGCAGGACATCAATTTATACATAAATTAACAAAATATTACTTCTTGAACATCTAATTCAGATTTATTGTCGGATTAGTAAATCCGACCTACATTACTTTCCGCGAAGCATACCTCACCCTATCCCTGTCTTGGATTTGCTCCACGCTCACGGAGCCTCGACAAAAAGCCTGCGGCTAAGCTGTCTCGTTCCGTTCGCTATCCGGACTTACTTCGTGTCGTCCGTCCGCAAATCCGCCTCCTACTAAGGAGAGGGGAAGAACGGTTTCTACAAAAGCCGTCATTTTAAAGATATTTAAAACTCCTTGAATATTTAATACAGGCGACTGTTCCGACATTGAGGAGTAGTATTGATGCAAACTTATGTTTGCCACCTCACCCCTCCCCCCTCTCCTTGTTAAGGAGAGGGGAAGAACAGTTTAGACAAAAGCCGCCATTTTAAAGATATTTAAAACTCCTTGAATATTTAATACAGGCGACTGTTCCGACATTGAGGAGTAGTATTGATGCAAACTTATGTTTGCTGTTTGCTAAGAAAAGGCTTTGAATGAACGTTCCATGTTCTTATCAAGCACGCTCTTTATTGAATCGTATTCTGTCTGCAACGCATTGTGTTCTGTGTCTAATTTCTTGATATCGTTGTCGTATTCTTTGTCTTTAGCCTGAATATCTCTCAGAGCCTGTTC
>CALUTF010000010.1 GCA_944323595.1 Candidatus Gastranaerophilales bacterium
CCCAGTACTGCATTGCTGCCGGTTCCTAAATCAACTTTTTTCTTTTCCCATGCGATTGGTTTTGAATAATCGTATTCTGTTTTTGTAGTTGTAGTTTCTGTCATTGCAACGGTAGGATAGCCGTTGAGGATAGAAGAATCCCCGTCATTGAAATGGAATCCGAAAGTTGCATCAGTGATTTCACCGTCGGGGTGCAGCGGAAGAAGGTCGCCAATTGATTTGCCGACTGAATTTAAGTATTTATCCCATGCTTCGTGAATCATACTGACTGATGTTGCTTTAGCTTCTTCATCATCGCTTGTTACATTTGCAATAATATCAGCCTGAGTGTAGCCCAATTCTGCCAGAAATACGTTATAGTCGCCGTTACCTTTTTCAAACGCATCTGCTATTTTTTGTTCTACAAGAACTCTGCCTTTTGTATCCGTAATAACATATTGCTTGCCGCCCGCAATTGTATTATAACCGGTGAGTGTTTTGAAATTGATATCTGTGTAAACTTCTTCTGAACCGTTAAATCCTGTTAAAACTGTTAATTTTGTCTGGTTAAGCGCTTCATTATAGTCAGCGTTCAACTGTTCAGTCTGATTTGCCAAACTGATTTTGTTGAACGATAAGCGTTGCCCGCTGTTTTCATTATCTGTCAAACGGGCGGTTATGCTTAATAATCTGGCTTGTGATGCTGCCATTCCCATAGTTACAGTTGTCCCTTATTTTTTTCCTTAATAATGTTATCGGCATTTTCTATATACATGTTTAATATTTTGAGAAAATTGTTACATAACTTAAAACTTTGGCTAAAACATTAAAGAAATTGTTTCTAAATTCCGATTAAAAGATTATAGACAAAATTATAGGGATAACTATGACATTATCACTTGACAGTTCACAATATACCAGCCTGCAGGTTGTCGAGATTAAAAAAATCGAGCAGCAAATCTCTGATGTTCAAAATGCCGTTGATGAAATCAGTACAGTGCAGCCCGGTAATTTTTTGTCTATAACATCAAGACAACCGAGTGTATCCGGTAATTCCTGGATACTGGCAGCGATGGGGTATGATGATGTTATATCGGGCGCAGTTGAAGATGAAATTCAATCTGTGATTTCGGAAACAGATGCTATAGCTTCAGCTATGGATGATGTTAAACCACAGACTAATTATGCAAAAGTGCCGACTACAACTGTAAGAAATTACGGAAGCAGTGATACTTTTGAATGCAGTACAAATACGAGTTCGCAGGCGGTTACAGATGCTGTTAACCGAGGCGATTACAACAAGACTTATGCCAGCGGTAAAACTGCACAGCAATATAAAGATGCCGTTGTAAAGGCATTTGAAGGAGTTATTGCCTTTCTGGATGATTTAATTGCAAATTATGACACCCGTGTAGCTTCAGGCTTAGCATCCGGTCATCAGGAAGTTAAATTGACGGCTCTCCTGCAACTGAGAAATGCTATGAAAAACTGTGACTTAGTCATTAATATTGAAGATACTTATGGGCGAGATGTAGACTACGGCGCTTATTACGGTTATTACACTGCAATGTATGAACTGCAAATGGGGGATGGAACTAAAAGAGCCGCCGTTGAGACTAATTCATCTGATTATGATGTTATAATACAAGGCCGATATTTTAAATTTGTAAATAGTGATTATGATAGGCACTACAACAGGCAAATGTGTTTCACGACTGATTCTTTAGACAGCTTTATTAATTCAGGTTATGCTGATAAATATATGCTGGCAACAGTTATGCACGAGTTTTCACACTCATTGCATATTCCAAACGAGTGTATTGCGTACCTTATGGGTGAAGTCATCGCTGATGACATTAATTATCCTCTGAACTGGGGAGGATTTGATGCTACAGATCCTGACGATTGGGGTTGGAAAGGTCAATCTTACGGGTATGGATATACTCTTGATTCTGATGATGAGATATTATTCTTTGGTGACTGGTGGGAACATCGTTCTCAAGGAACAGTGAATAAAGATGCAAATGCTTCGGAATTTGCAAACTATACTGCTGATCCGAATTATAACAAAAATGATGCGATAAATAAGAGATTTGTTGCCTAGTTAGGTTATTATTCTTTTACCGGCGTATAGTCGATTTTTGAAATTTCGTCTGTGGCTTCCAGTTTGAATATAACCGGTCTTAGACCGTCGTTGCAGCTGCAAATTGCTATTCCTGGTTTTCTTATCCAATCCCCGTAATAGAATACATCATTTCCTGCACCGTGGGCGAGAGCAAATACATATTGATAGATTGCTTTCCAGGCTTCGTCGCAGAAACCCTCCGGCTTTGCATAATCTGCATAGAAGACTTGTCCTGTTGTCAGCATTGGACAGGCTGTGAGCCCCTCCGCACCGTATTCTCTGGCTAACTCTTCATCTAGTGTTTTTTTTAGTACGGTTATTTTTACTGTTTTCATTTATTTGAACCTGTGCTCTCTTAAATATTTTTACATGAAAAAAACTGGGACCGGAGGGATTCGAACCCACGACCAAGGGATTATGAGTCCCCTGCGCTACCGCTGCGCCACAGTCCCAGAGTATTTAATTGTGAAGTAGGGAATTTGTGGCGGCGGTAGCGGCGCTACCTTTCCTCTCCTCAAACGTGACATTTAGTCACGTTTTCGTCGGCAGAGTGCCACAGTCCCGAAGAATTTTGTGCAATCTACACAAAATCGAGAATATTAAATTGTCAAGCTTTGAAAAATTGGTCGGTAGCATTCCACAATTTCGAAAGGTTTAGGGCTACCCGCCTAACAATAAACTTTTAATGTGCTGTTGGAGAATGAGTTCCG
Organism: Candidatus Gastranaerophilales bacterium; assembly: GCA_944323595.1. Classification (GTDB taxonomy): domain Bacteria; phylum Cyanobacteriota; class Vampirovibrionia; order Gastranaerophilales; family Gastranaerophilaceae; genus CALUVN01. The sequence goes on from CALUTF010000010.1 coordinate 2,815, forward strand.
CCGGATTTTTCCTCGTAAGCTCTTTTAAGCTTTCGCCCAATCCCCGCTTATTCAATCTATCATTAAAACTTGAAAAAATCAAGAGGCTTTTACAGATTAACTGTTTCGCCTGATATTTCCTGATTTGCACCGACAATTTGAGATTGCAAATCTCGGTTAATTACAGAATTTGAAGCTATAACGCAATTTTTTAATGTTATATTATCTCCCACTGTTACGTTATTCCAGAGAATACAATTTTCTAAAGTAACGTTTTTGCCTATAATACACCCGCTGCCTATAGTGGTGTTTCCAATAAATTTTACAGACATCGGAAGCACGCTTTCCGAGATATAAGCACCTGTGGAGGTTTTTATAATCGGCGCATGACTGAATGTGTAACTCTTGTTAAATAAATCCTGTGATGATTGCTGATATTGGGTTAAAGTTCCGATATCACTCCAATATTCGTTTATTACAAATGTATTTATCTGTCTTTCTGCAAGCAAATCCGGAAAAACATTTTTCGCAAAGTCGTAGAATGTATCTTTCGGAATATAGTCAAAAATTTTGTAGTTAAAGATATAGATACCAGTGTTGATATAATTACTTTTTGCAAGTTCAACAGGAGGTTTTTCCTGAAATTCTGTTATAAATCCGTCAGCATCTGTTACCACGACTCCAAAATGTGATACTTCATTTTTAGGAATTTGTTTGATACCTATTGTAGCAATTGCATCAGATGCTTTATGTACTTGCAAACCGCGAATTAAATCAACATTAGATACACCGTCACCTGAAAGAACTATAAAATCTTCATCTTCATCAAAGAAGTACTGACATTTTTTCAAGCCTCCGGCAGTGCCTGAAAGAGTTTCTTCTTTTATATAATTGAAGTTTATACCAAAACTGTTATTTGAATATCTTTCAATGATTTTATCAGCAAGATAATGAGTATTTGAAATAACACTTCTTACACCGATTTTAGCAAGATATTCAAGCAAAATATCCATAACCGGTTTATTAGCAATAGGTACTAGAGGTTTAGGCACCATCTGTGTAAGTGGATCCAGTCGTGAACCTACGCCTGCAGCCATAATCATTGCCTTTAAATCATGTTTCATGTCTTACTCCTTACCTATTCATATTATCCCATGACTTTTTATATTTGACAAGGATGTTACTAAACTATAGGACTATTTTTAATACTTAACATTATACGGTTTATAAAATTATAATTTAATAAATTTACTGATATCGTAAAAGCTTACTGCATGGCTATTAATACGATCTGAAATGGATGCCGTTTGCAATTCTCTTCTGTTTGATTTATCCGCATAAAGGCAAGCAACTATGGTGAATACGACAAGTACCTGCTATTGACTAAAATATTCCGTTTTGTTAAAATTAAGACGAAATTTGGGTTTGTAGCTCAGTTGGTAGAGCAGTTGACTCTTAATCAATTGGTCGAGGGTTCGAGCCCCTCCGGACCCAAATTTTTTATTATTCCGGTTTGTTTCTTATCAAAATATAAGTTTATAATTATTTTAGGTTTACTAGCAAAATTTTTTCTTTATGTGGTTTAATGTCATGTATGAAAGTTTTACCTGTAAATTTTAATTCTAACATTTCTGTAACGTTACATAATGCCCCGCAGGAAAAGAAAATCCCTAATCAAAATCTGACGGCTTATTCCACTGGTTTGTCATCTGCATATTATTTGCCTGTTAGTTTTTACGGAAATGATAATCAGTCTGTACTTACAAAAGATTTGAAGTCTTTAAAAAATCTTCATTGTCCATACTGTGGTACTAAAATGCTTTCCTCTGATGAAATAAAAGATGCTCTCTCTGCTTCTGCGAAAGTGAAATCAGTTAATGATTTATTTAAATATTTGAATAAGTATGAAGAATCTATAAACCCCAGATTTAAAACGGTTATAGGTGAGGTTAAACATGTTGGTTATGCAAATTTTAATAAATCAGCTGACGAAGTTTTGGAAAATTGCAAACAAAATATGAAGCAAAAGTCAAATGAAGCTTATAAATTAATGCTGACGGATTTTGACGGGTTATTAGAAAATGGCGAATTTAGTGAACATGACAAAGAAGTTTTAGAAAAATGCAGGAAAAATATAGCAGAAATTCCTGAAAATATTAAAACAAGAATTGGTATTTATAAAGAATTCTCAAAAACATTAAAGTCTTCTGTTGCAGAATTAGAGACGCCTGTTAAAAATAAAATTTATATGCATCTTAATAACAATGTCAGGGATGCTTTTTTTAACGAATATTTATTTGAGCAGCGTTTTGGTGATGAAACATCTTTGACCAAAATTTTTCTAAAAAATCTTATGCAGTATTCAAAATCTGATGTTCGCAGAGTCAGCGACAAGATACCAGCTGACATTGATAATATTATGTTGTGCTGCAAACATTGTGAAGTTACCGGAAAAAATTTGCGTAATAAAGATTTGAAGAAACAATATTATTATAATCATATTTATGAATTATGCCGTGCAGCTCTCGCCGGCGATTTACATGAAAACAGAGCTTATCCTGCAATGCTGCAAAGCAGTGTTATAAAAAATTTTAATAACAGGCTTGCCCCGGATAATTTACAACCGGATTTGCGCGCTTTATTAAAGTCAACCGGAATAAAAAATCCACGTTATGTCGAATTTCCGCTTACTGATGTCCCGGGAATTTATTGTGCATCATGTGGTCAAAAAACTATTACACATGAACAAAAAGCTCAAATATACGCCGAAATTCAAGATGCTGAAACCATCCATGATTTGCTAGGTGTTTTTCATAAATATAGAGAGGTTATTAGACCTAAGTATGCTCCAATTGTTCGAGAATTAGAAAAAAATATTATGCAGCAGCCGGCAATTCCGGAAGCTTCATTGATTAAAAATTTAAAAGTTTTTGCCTATAAAAATATACAGGATACCCTCTCTTATAATATTAAAAATGTAGAGGATATCGCGGAAACCTACAGGCTAAAACCGGAAGAAGAGGCTGCAGTCAGAAAATTTGTTTCAAAGGCTAATAACCTTTTATTGAATACCCGTCCGGATGTATTATTTTCTTTGGATTCATATTATGAAATACTTTCTGAGCTTGCAGGAGATTTGAATAGCCAGACACGTAAAGAAATATGGGATGCCTGCTATCCTAATATAGTAGCGGATTATGCGCGGCAAATTGTTCTTATGCCGACACAATCCGTATTGGATAAGGGTAAACCGGAGTTAAAAATTATGGCAGAGTATATATTAAATCATTCTCTCGCTACTGTAGACCATCTTGATCCAAAGTCTAAATATAATTACAAACGTCAGAAAAATAAAGTTTCCGGTTTCCCGGAGAATAAATATGAAAATCTGGTTGTAATGTGCAAAGACTGTAATACAAGCAAAAGCTCTGAAAGTTTAAACCGATGGGTAAAAAAGCACCCTGAGATGATTCGTAATATGGAAAAATATATTGCGCAGGTAAAACAGCTCAGAAAAGATAAAATTATCGGTAGAAAATTTGACTATTATCCGTATGAAGTAGCGGCACAATTTTCAAGGCTGACAGGTATAGATATTTCAACAACGGGAAGTTACTAGACTGATGAAAATTGATGACAGAAACAAAAAGTTTATGATTAATACCGCAATTTTTGGCAGTTTTGGCGTCCTGTACGGTGGAATGCGCAGTGTTTCTAAATCAATGGGAAAATTTGAAAAGGAGTTTATGAAAAATGTTAAACCGGAATATTTTTCATATTTGAATAGTGAAGAACTTCAATCTGTCCAAAAACTTTTGAATAAGGGTATGACAGAGAAAGAACTTAATATGTTTTCACGTATCTGGAAAATTCCTGATAAAAAACAGTTTCTTGAAGAAGCTTTGAATATTTTTATAGGGGACACCGGTTATAAATATCTGAAGCCAAAGTTGACCTATGATATATCAGATAATGACGGCTTTTTCAAGTGGACAGATTTTAGTATTAATATTCCAAGGCTAGAGAAACGTTCTAAGGTTGATATTTTAGGGGTATTAAAACATGAAATGGTTCATTTTAAACAATATGTTTCTATGCTGCGAACGGAAGGTATAGGCGCTGATTGTATTCTGGAAAACGAAAAGGAAAATATTTTTAATAGATTGAAAAATGATGCGGGGTTTATGAAGAATAAATCAGAAAGCGAAGCTAAATTAATCGCTAATTATTATAATAATCTTTATAGAGATATTTTATCTCTGCGTGAACAAATTGCTGTGGAAGCACTGGGGCCAATTCCTGCCAATTCTGCTGAGGGGAAAAAGGCACGGAAATATCTGGAGGCTGTTAAAAGTTATGTAAGTGTTAACAGATTTTCAGATTATACAGATGTTAAAAAATATGAAAAAAATCTTTTAGAGCAGGAGGCTTTTCCGGCGGGCGAGGCTCTGGTTGATAAATACGGTGATTTTATTTTAACACTTGCGGAAGATAAGAAAAAACTACAAGTTAAGTAAGATATTCAAGAAGTTTTTTATAAAATGGATTTTCTTCATCTTGAATGTTTATTTTTAGAGGGAGAATAAATTTGCTAAAATTCTCTTCTGATGGTGTTGCTTTATAGGATGTTAATTTTGTCATTATATCAGTGTATTGTTCTTCGTTTATTATATTCAAAACCCTTGCTTGTTTATAGATTTCAATGGTTTTATCAACTTGTTCCGGAAGCGCTGTACGCCATTCGTATCGGGCTTCATTTTTATAAAGTTCATTATACAAATCAATAATCTGATTTGTTTTTTCATCTAATTCTAATTTATCCCGATTTTGCGTAAGAATTTTAAATAGTTGTTTGTCCGATACATTTCTATAATTGGTAATTAATTTGTATAATTCTTGTTTTCTTCCGCTTTGTATTGTTAGTTCCAAATAGTATTCAAAGCTTTTCATTTTGTCATTGATGTTTCTATTGAAGTTGTTCTCAAAATATACACAACTGTCAGCCGGACAGTTAATTTCTTTAAGACTTTGCATTATTACAAATAAAGTACTATCATTCGGATTGAATTTATTATTTTTAACGATATCCAGAATAGTTTGATAATTTTTTTCTTTGCCAAGAAGTATGATTTTTTGATTTAGAAAATATTCCTGTGCCCATGTATCTTTGATGTTATCAAGCATTTTTTCAAGTAGACCGAATGCTTTATCTTTTTGATTAGTATTATAATATGCATTTGAGGTCTGGATTATTATATCGGGATCCTTATATTCAAGAGAATCTTTATGTAAAAGAGTTTCAATATAACGTTCAATATGTGTAAGATATGTTTTATCATCAATTTCTTTTAAATGTTCGTATTTGAACGTAATAATATCACTTAGATTTTTAAGAGCTTTGCCTGTTGCCATTTTTTGAAAGTTTAGCATCTCTTCTGTATTGGCATTGTAAAACCCTGTAGTAATTATATTGCCGAACTTATTATTAACAACTTCTGTTGCCTGTTCAATAGTATCGTCAACCAGATTTTCCAGCGGTTTAAATTGAGATTCCTGCGGCTTGAAAAGTCTTTTTGCGATAAAACCCCGTCCTGCAAACATCATTATTCCGCTCAAGGTTACCAGACCTGCAACTGCGAGCTGTTGTTTTTCTTTCCAGGTAATATGAAAGCCTTCAGTCGTTTTCTTTTCAGGAGGGATAGACGTTTCCTTTCTAACCGGTTCTGTCATAGTATAGGGTTGAGGTATATTAAATTGTTTAAAAGCATTGTTTTCTATCGGCATATTTGTTTAAAGCGCGTAAAATAATTTTTTTGCGTATTATTGCAAAATCTTAAATATAGATTGATTTGTCCGATTTATTGGTTTATTATAAAAAGTGTGATTTCAGGGAGAGAATTTTTGATGAAAAAAATGTTGGATGTTATTGTACCTGTTTATAATGAGGAAGCCTGTATTTCAGAAACTATACAGCGGCTTTTTAATTTACGTAACTTATTGATTGATGAACTTGATGTTAATTTTATTTTTGTAAATGATGGTTCTAAGGATAAAAGTTTAGATATTTTGAAGAATTTTGCTTCTAAATATCCGTTTGTGAAAGTTATAGGTTTTTCAAGAAATTTTGGGCATCAAATGGCAGTTACTGCAGGTTTGGATTATTCTAAAGGTGATTATGTAGCTATTATTGATGCGGATTTGCAGGATCCGCCCGAGTTGATTAAAGATATGTATTATCAGGCAAAAGACGGCGGTTACGATGTTGTTTACGGAAAAAGACTTAAACGTAAATCAGAAACTTTCTTTAAAAAATTCACTGCTTTTGCGTTTTACAGATTGCTTGATTTTATGTGCCAGATTAACATTCCGACAGACACAGGCGATTTCCGTTTGATTACGCGGGAAGTTGTTGAGGCAGTAAAATCTATGCCTGAAAAACACAGATTTATCCGTGGTATGGTTCCATGGGTAGGTTTTAAAAGCGCTCCTTTATATTACAACAGAGATGAGAGGTTTGCAGGGGAAACAAAGTATCCGCTCTCTAAGATGTTGAAACTCGCTTTTGACGGAATTTTTTCTTTCTCTGTTAAGCCGTTAAAGTTTATCACGGATATCGGGATTGCGTTAATGATTATGGCTCTTGTTGCATTTGGAGCAGGGGTGATTTTTAGATGTACGATTTCAATAATATCTTCTGTTATATTATTTGTAGGTTCTTTACAAATGATAGCTCTTGGTATTATCGGTGAATATGTCGGCAGAATTTTTGAGGAGTCTAAAAACAGACCGCTCTACATTGTTAAAGATAAAATTAATTTATAGGGGATTTTATGGAAAAAATTAAAAGTTTTATTCAGAACAGACCTGAGGCAGCCTGCTTAATAACGCTTGCAATATTTTGTGTTGTGTTTTTGTTCATAGGTTTGAATTCATATCCGCTTGTCGATGTTGATGAGACAAGATATGCAGTTATGTCCAGAGGGCTTATCGGGTCAGGTGATTGGAGTATTTTGCTTTTAAACGGAGTGCCTTTTACAGAAAAACCACCGTTGTATTTTTGGCTGACAGCTTTTTCTATTAAGTATTTAGGCTTTAACGAATTTGCCGTGAGATTTCCTACGGCTATTCTGGCAACTCTGATAGTTTTCTTTACTTATTTTACTGGGAAAACTATTATTTCAAGAAAATTTGGGATGTACAGTGCTTTGATTTTATTATCAACAGTATTTTTTCTTGTTTTATCCCACGTTGCTATTTTGGATATGACGTTTACGGTATTTTTAACAGCTGCTATTTATTGCGGACTTTTGACAAGTTTTTGTAAAGATGAGCATAAAAAGTTATACTGGCTTGGGTTTTATGTTGCAATGGGGTTGGCATTTCTGGCTAAAGGGCTTCTTGCTTTTGTTATTCCTGTTGCTGTTGTCGGCTTGTACAGACTTATTACAAAGGATGTTAAAGAGATTTTTAAGCCGGTTAATATTATTCCGGGTATGATTGTCTTTTTTGCAATAATTTTACCTTGGCATATTCATATGTATCAGGTTTACGGGTATAGATTTATTTATGACTATTTTATTCTTCACCATTTTGAAAGATTGGTAAATGCCGAAGTTCTGGGGAAAACCAGACCGTTTTTATATTTTGTTCCGGTTTTTCTAGTTGGATTTTTGCCATGGTCTATTGCCTTTATGATATTTTTGATAAAAAAATGCAGACGATTAATCAAAAGAATTAAAACTAAAACTTTATATTATACTTTTGATACTAATGAACGAAAATTGATTCTATTTTTATCTATATATTTTGTTCTTGTATTTTTATTATTCAGTATGGCGAGCGGTAAGCTTCCGACATACATTTTGCCGGCATTTCCTGCTGCGGCAATGTTAACAGGATTATTTTTCTATCGTAAACCTATGGATTACTTTAATGCTTCATTGATAGTTGCATTGCTTGCTAATTTTATTATGGTAGGTTTTGTCTTTGATCAAATATACAAGGGCGGTATGGATGAACTTGTAGAGTATGCAGAGATGGCGCAGGAAGATAACAAAAAGCTTGTTACTTTTGATATGCCGGTAAAACCCAGTGTGTTGATTAATTATAGAGAAAAAGTTGATTTTATCACCAGACGCGATTTTGAGGCTCTTGATAAACAACTTGATTTTGACAATGACTGTTATGTAATTATGAAAAATAAAAACATAAAGGACGATGATTATAAAAATGAACTTATGAAGCATTTGATTAAAATTAAATCAGGTGATAAATATACAATTTATGCAGAGCCATAATAGTGTTACTGCATATACATTGAATAATTTAAAAAGGGTACTTATCATAAGTGCCCTTTTTATGTATTAATTTTATTATACTTTTGTAAGATGTTTGTTTTTAAAGTCTTCGTATGCAATTTTTAATCCATCTTTGAGTGATGTTTTTGCGCTCCATCCGAGGGCATTAATTCTGGATACATCCATAAGTTTCAACATTGTGCCGTCAGGTTTAGAAGTATCGTATACGAGTTTACCTTCAAATCCGACGGTTTCTTTAACCAGATTAGCAATTTCTGCAATAGGCATATCGTAACCGGAACCTATATTTATAAATTCTCCGATATCTTTTGCATCTTTATTTTCCATAAGGAATACAACGGCTTCTGCAAGGTCTCCGGAATATAGAAATTCTCTTCTAGGTGTACCTGTACCCCATACTGTAACTTCTTTTAATCCTTGTTCTTTTGCTTCGTGAAATCTTCTGATAAGCATTGGAATTACATGGGCATTTTGCGGATGGTAATTATCGTTCAAACCATACAAATTGCAAGGCATTACAGACATATAATTAGTTCCGTATTCTCTGTTGTATGCATTGCAGAGTTTAATCCCTATAATTTTAGCCAGTGCGTATCCCTCATTTGTTTTTTCCAGATAACCGGATAAAAGATGTTCTTCTTTCATCGGCTGAGGCGTTTCTTTCGGATAAATACAGCTTGAACCGAGAAACAGAAGTTTTTTAACATTATTTTTATAGGCATTTTCTATAATATTATTTTGTATTTTTAAATTTTCCAGCATAAATTCAACCGGATAAGTATTGTTGCCGTAAATCCCGCCTACTTTTGCTGCCGCCAGTACAACCCAGTCCGGTTTTTCTTTCTCAAAAAATTCTGCAACCGCAGCAGAGTCAGTTAAATCCAATTCGCTGTGGGTTCTGTATATTAAATTTGTGTATCCTTTTTTCTCAAATTCCTGTTTTATTGCACTGCCTACCAATCCTCTGTGTCCGGCTATGTAAATTTTGATATTTTTATCCATTTTTCACTACCTCTTTTTGTGTTAATGCTAAATATTGTTTTGGTCGGAGTTTATTCCATTTAATATTCTTTTTTACTACTTTAGCAGGATTCCCTGCAATGATACAATTGGGCTCCGTAAATTCTTTTGTTACAATACTTCCCATTCCGATAATACAATTATCAGGTATGGTAACATTTTTACCTATTCTGGCATCCTGACAAATCCATATATGGTTTCCAATTTTCACAAATTTGCCTGTATTTAAAAGATTATCGTCAAAATCCAGAATACTGTGCGTATCAGAACAAGCTATATTAACATTGGTCGAAAACAAACAATCTCTGCCGATTTCAACAATGCTGTTATCTTCCATAAGTACAATATCAGTTCCATTTGAAAAAGCATTTGCTCCAATAAGAACCGTACAATTATCAGTATGTGAACGTGGTGCACCAATAGTTATTTTCCCGGCAAATTGGGCACTTTTATCTATTATAACTTTATTGTTATTTCCGTAAATAAAAATTTGTGTTCTCCATTCCGGCATTTGGATAATGTTATTTTGTCCTTTGTTGACAATTTTTTTATATTTGATGTGGCGTATTTTATTTGCAATACGCCTTATCAATTTTGACAGCATTTATTACACCTCTTGAGGAATAAGTATTTTGTAACCTTTTTCTCTTAAAACTTTTTCTTTTTTTGCAAGTTCAAGGTCTTCTGCGACCATTTCTTTCACGAGCATTTGTAAGTCATACTTAGGTTCCCATCCGAGTTCACGTCTTGCTTTTGCACTGTTACCGAGCAGCAAATCAACTTCTGCCGGACGGAAGTATCTCGGATCAACTTCTATTAAGACTTTTCCTGTAGCTTTATCTATACCTTTTTCGTCAACTCCGGTTCCGACAAATTCAAGATCTATGCCGAGTTCATTGAACGTCATTTTGCAGAAGTCTCTTATTGAAGTTGTAACGCCTGTTGCAAGTACATAATCCTGCGGTTTATCCTGCTGCAGAATTCTCCACATTCCTTCAACATAATCTTTTGCATGTCCCCAGTCACGTTTTGCAGAGAGGTTTCCAAGGTATAATTTTTCCTGAAGACCGACTTTAATTTTTGTAGCAGCCATTGTAATTTTTCTTGTTACAAAAGTTTCGCCACGACGCGGGGATTCGTGGTTGAACAAAATCCCGTTTGCAGCAAACATGTCAAAACTTTCTCTATAGTTTACGCAAATCCAGTATGCGTATAATTTTGCAACGGCGTAAGGAGAGCGTGGATAAAACGGCGTAGTTTCACTTTGTATCGGCTCTTGTATAAGTCCGAACAATTCTGATGTTGAAGCCTGATAGAACTTTGTTTTCTTTTCAAAATGGTTCATTCTTATAGCTTCCAGCAATCTCAATGTACCTAAAGCATCACAGTCCGCTGTATATTCAGGACAATCCCAGGAGACTTTGACGTGTGATTGTGCGGCTAGGTTATAAATTTCATCCGGTTCAATGTCATGTACAAGTCTGATTAAATTAGATGAATCAGAGAGGTCACCGTAATGTAATTTGAAATTTGAGTTTTCATGAATGTCTTGATATAAATGGTCAATTCTTGATGTATTGAATGAAGATGCTCTTCTTTTCATTCCGTGAACTTCATAACCTTTTTCAAGAAGCAGTTCTGCAAGATAACTTCCGTCTTGCCCTGTAATTCCTGTGATAAACGCTTTTTTCATATATATTCTCCTTTGATTGCTAATTTTTTTAATTTAATCTGCCATTGAAAATGATTTTCGGCTAAAATTTTTACCAGTAGCAGCCGCCTTCAACTTTTTCGGCTCCTTTAGGTCTTTCAGAAGCTTTCGGACGGATCCAGTGTTCGTTAATTAATTTACCGACGGAACTTTTGTATTCTGTTTCCCAGCGTTTGCCGGTTATGCCGAACAAGATTTGCGTAGCACCTCCCATATGAACAGCTTTTTTGCCTATTTTTTTACAATGGTGGGCGAGAAAAATTCCGTAGGCGCCGGCGCCTATAATTGCGATATCAAAGTCAATAGAATCTATTTTTTTATTCATCGCATCCAGCGCATCAAACCATGTTTTATACGGTAAGTTATCTTTGTTGTCAGCAAGACTCTGAACAGGTTTCATCGTAATCAGTTCAAAATCCGGCAGGGTGTCTTTATTCTCAAACAGCAATTCGTGTTTTTTATATTGTTCTTTTATCGAGTCTTCAAACGGGTGGATAACCAGAACTTTTTTACCTTTCAAATGTTTAGACCATGGATTTTGTGAATTAACTGCGCTTATTGCATCCAGAGCCACAAGTTTTGTTTCAGCTCCAAGATAATTTTCGCAGACAAATTTTTCACCTTTTGTATTCCAAACACCTACAACATCTGTGTCTTTTAAAAGGCTGAGAAATTCGCATGAAAATCTTGAAAGATTATATTCATTTGCAGGATAAAACCCCGACAAATCGGAAATCATATTTCGGATTTTAGGTGAAAATTTATGCTGTTTATCAATATTTTTCAAAAACCGGTTAACAACTCTCATTTCAGTGCCGCCATAACGGCAGATTAAGCATGGTGCATCTTTTTTTAAATATTCTGAAATTATACTTTCTGCGTCATCACCTTTATATATATGTTTTGTTCCGTAATTAACGGGCAGGCTTGCATCTAATATATATTTCCCTCTTAAACTTTTCCTGAGTTTTTTATCAGGAATCAAATTAATTAGCAATTTAACCAGAGTTGTCAGCATTTATTTTACCTTTGCCAGTTGAAAAAACTTGTTTTAATACGGTACAGCTTTCACCGTTAAAATTAAATGTAATTAATTCGGAAAGCCATCTCAATATAAATTTTACCATAAAACTGTTAATTCTGTAAAAATGTTTAAACATGAGATTATCATATTTATTGTTATATTCTATGGCATCAGGTAAGTTAATCTCGTCAAGTTCATTATTTTTTAGTCGTAATAAAATTTTGCTCTTTTTATTTTTTTGTTTGTAGTGCGCACCGTCAAACCCTATATTGCTGATTAAGTTTTTAGGCGAAACAAGAGAAAACGCTTTATGTTGGATTATATTCAAAGCCCACGGGTAAGCCCAGGAGTTTAAGTTTGTTTTATTATAACGGTATAAAATTCTCAGCCAGTAAAGTTTGTATGAAATTTTATTGAAAGCTCTGCATATGTGATTGTAATCGAAATTTTTTAAGTCAGGATTAAAATATTTCCACCTGTCAGCCCAGGTCGCCCATCCCCAGCAGTTCATACATTTTACGGGGTATGCGTATGTGTTATCGTCCTCAATAGTTTCCGGAATTGTATTGCACCCTACAATGCACCATATATCGGGGTTATCTGCATATTTATCAAGTGCAAGTTCACAGTATTCAAAAAAACTTTTTGAGGGGATACAATCGTCTTCTAAAATAATTCCGTCTTTTTCTTGGGACAAGAACCAGTTAATGGACTTTGGTATATTTAATGCGCATCCGTAATTTTGTTCCTGAAACAGTGTTTTAATTTCGCATTCCCAGTCAATATTTGCAAGTACCCATTTTCTTGTATTTTCAACGAGTTCTTTTTCTGTTTCTATATTTTCTCTTGCGCCATCGCTTGCAATATACAGTTTAGGTGGTGCTGCTAAACGTATTTGTTCAAATACCTTTTGAGTTGTATCTAATCTGTTAAAGATAATAAATAGCACAGCTTTTTTCATAGGCAGGTAACTCCGTTCTAATTTTATTTACATAAATAAAAAATTAGCTTTATATTCGTTTTTTAGAGTTAATTGTAATTACTTGCCTTATTATTGTGCAGCTTTCGCCGTTAAAGTTAAAAGTAAGGATTTCAGCAAGAAGTCTCAATATGAATTTGAACATAAAGCTTCTTATCCTGTAAAATCTTTTGAATAATTCTTTGTCATATTCCTCATCATAGGTAAGCTTATCAGGGAGATTGATGACGTCTAATTCAAAGTTTTTTTGTCTCAAAAGTAGTTTACTTTTTTTCTTTCGTTTGTAATTTGTACCGAGGTATCCGACATTTTTAATCAGATTTTTACACGGGACAACGCACCCCCCCCCCCTCTCTCAGAAATCCCATTATATCAAGCTCCCACTGGTAGTCGCAGCTGAAGAATATGTTATTAACACTGCGATAAAGAATGCGTAGCCAGTAAATTTGTTCAGGGATTCTTTTAAATGTTCTGCTGATATTTGTAATATCGTAATTTTGAGGATTTGGATTATAATGTTTCCATCTGTCAGCCCAGCATGCCCAGCCCCAGAAAGTAATGCATTTGCTTAAATACGCAGAATAGTCATTATTAAGTTCTATGTCTGTTGAATTTGCGCCGCTGATATGCCAGATATCTTTGTCATCGTTGTATTTGTCTAAAGCGGCTTCGCAGAATGTGAAAAAACTTTTTGACGGCATACAGTCATCTTCCAGTATAATACCGTCCTTTTCATTCTGGAAAAACCATGTTATGGCATCAGGAACACTTTCGTTTACTCCGAGATTTTGGTCTCGAAACAGGGTGTGTACCTCACATTCCCAATCTATATTATCAAGCAACCATTTTCTTATGTCAGCCACAACAAAATTTTCATTTTTAACATCTTCTCTTGGTCCGTTGCTCGCAAGATAAAGTCTTGGCGGCTGTGCCAGACGTATTTGTTCAAATACCTTTTGGGTCGTTTCAAATCTGTTGAATGTTATAAACAGAAGAGCTTTTTTCATGAACCCCTAACTCCCGCAAAGTTTTTATCTGCGATTTGATTAAGTTTCTTGAGTAGTTCTGTAGCATCAATATCTTTACCAATCAGGTTGACGATTATTTTGTTGTGTTTTAAATCTGCGGGACCCCATTTTGTGTATAAGTTGTTAAAGAATACTGTTACAACAGGAGTTTTTACTGCAAGTGCCAGATGCTGGCATGAAGTGTCAACGGAGACAAACTTTGAGCATTTATCAATAAGGCATGCCGTTTCACCGTACTTTGTCTTACCTGTCATATCGACAAAATCTGTTTTGCATAATTTTTTTAATTTGGAGGCAAAATCCGAAACATCATTTCCGCCTGTCATCACAATTTTGTAATCGCAGCTGGTGTTTACAAGGTCTATAAATTCAGCGGCATCTTCTAATCTCATTGTTTTTATATCCTGACCGCAGGCGGGACAAAATCCGAGCAGTTTTTTGTTTTCAAGATTATATTGTTTCAAAAGTTCATTAACTCTGGCTTCATCTTCTTTTGTATAAGAAAAAGAAGTTTCAATGTTTGGTCGATACAAACCGAGAGGTTTCAGGCAGCGGGCATAATATTCTGCCACCGGTACATCATTTTTTTCTTCCCTTGTAAAAGGAATTGAATCTGTTAAAAGCAGCGACCGGAAATTACATCTTCTGCCGATTCTTCTTCTTGCGCCTGTCTTAAATGCAAGATTTGCGCTGCGGAATGAGGTGTCTAAAATTACTATTGTATCAAATTTTCCGTGGTGTTCACGGGCAAATTTTTTAATTTCCTCCTGTCCTTTCAACCCCTTTTTACTTCTGTCAAAGAGGTATCTGTTTGTGATTTCCGGTATCCCGTAGGATGCAGTGATTCCGGCAGGAATTGTTATGATAGACAACGGATTATCAGGATACGCTTTTTTCAAAGTCCTGAAAACTCCTGATGTGTTAATCACATCGCCCAATGGTCCTAATATCATAACTGCAATTTCTTTATTTTTATCCATGCTGACTCTTTATACTTTTATATTTAAATTATAAAACAGATAAATTTAATAACAAATAAAAGGTGATGTAATATTAATAAAAATTTACTAAAATTTGACCTGTTGGTTAGGGATGATGGGGAAATCAAATCCAATTTTGAGGAGTCGTGTTGCTGCAAACATCAAGTTTGGCAAACGTAACGTTTGCCAAAGGAAGGTTCGGAAACGTAGTTTCTGATTACTCGTTTCATTCGGACGCGTTTTTCTCTTTCTCATGTGCTGTTTCTTTCTCTTTTACTCGCAATAAAAGAGAAAGAAATGAACATGAAAGAAGATTTTTGTCGGATTAGTAAATCCGACCTACATTACTGACGTGGGCGGGGAAATCAAATCCAATTTTGAAGAGTCCTATTGATGCAAACATAATGTTTGCTCCAGGTTCGCGATAATTTTTCCGGCTTCAGCAGGTGCGTAATTCCAGTATTCTGATTGGAGAATTTTATTGATTTTATCCTTGTCAAACCTGTATTTGATAATTTTTGCCGGGCATCCTCCGACGACTGCGAAATCCGGAACATCTTTGTTTACAAATGAATTTGCCCCTATAACCGCACCGTTACCGACTGTTACCCCGCGGCGGATTACTGCTCCGACTCCTATCCAGACATCGTTTTTAATTATGCAATCTTTTTTAGTAAGAGCTTTGTAACCTCCGTCTTTGCATAACAGACTTGATGTTGATATTTGTGTTATATCATGTTCCCCCAGACCAATTCTTACGTGTGAACCTATGGAACAATATCTTCCGATTTTTGCTTTTGTTATATCAACGTTTTTATTTATGTAAGTGTAATCTCCTATTTCAGTATTGGAATCAATGTCTGCTGTTGGATGCACACTTACTTTTTTATCAAACATATAAAATCGAACAGGTTTGCCTCTCAACTTATCAATTATTTTCTGGAGTACTTTAATTTGCATAAATCAGTCCTCCGTTTTTATAATTGATACTCAAGCGGTCAGAAGTTACGATATATATTTTAGCGTGAGCCTGAGCCCCCCCCCCCTGAGAGCAAATTAAGACTTGCCGTGACTTTTCGCCATAAGGATTGTCTTGGTTTCGTATAATATTCAACAACAAATTCGGGGATTGAGGTGTTAGTCAATATTTTTTTCAATTCTAGTAAATCATTTATTTTACTGTCTTGTAATATTTTTATAATTCTTTTGTGAATATGGCTTCTGTATTGTGAGTTTTCAATATACTGTTCAAATTTGTTAAAAATAATAAATGTGTCATTTATTATTCTGGTAATATTTTTTTCGTAAGTTTGAGTTAATTGTGTGGCAGGACAACCTAAAGCAATTAATTCTTCCTTTATAAAGGCAATTTTATTATTAGTAGTCAGCACATTCATATAATAATCCGTGTCGTTACTCCAGATGATATTTTCATCAAATCTACAAGGAAGAGAATTTCTAATAATTACAACACTTGGAGCAGAGATTCTATTATATAAGAATAATTCCATCGGGTCATTTTGAAGCCTTTTTACATATTTTTCTGCGTGTCTGTGGACTACTTTTTGTGTGCCTCGTTTGAAGCCTATTTGTTTGCAATAGCCAAAATCGGACTGTGGATTATTGTCCATTAATTCAACCATTTTTCGCAAAGCATCTTTTGTCAAAAACCAGTCGTCATCAAAAAGTATTTTGATGTATTCACCTTGGGATTTGTCCAACATTTTATTCCAATTAGCAGACGGTGTTATTGTAGGTATATTTCTAAAATAGTTAATGCTTGTATTGTTTAAGTTTTTGATATATTCTTCTGTTTCGTTATTTGTTGAATTGTCTGCGATTATGATTTCGTAATCTTCAAAATCCTGCATAAATACAGAATCAAGCGCCCGTTTTAAATCTTTCAAATTGTTATATGTCGGAATTGCAACAGTTACTTTCATCTAAATTTGTCCTCCAATTCTTATCCATTCCGGCGGAATTAAGTCATAGTCGGAGGCTGCATTTTTCATCCATACTTTTGGAGCTATTACTATTTTATCAGGGTTTTCATTCAACCATGCAGCCCAGTATGAAAAACTGCTGTTTGCAATGATGTTATGTTTGCAGTTTTTCATTAATTCCATATCATAGTAGCCCTGTTTCCCTGAATTTATATCGACAATTATTGTTTCGTGTGGGAATTTGATATTTTCTTTTGCCCATTTCGGGTCATCAGAAAATACAAATAGCGTTAGAGGTTTATTTATTTTTTGAGCTATAGTTTCTACTGCTTTGTTGTAATATTCGTCAGTACAGGAGCCCATGACATTTGCCACGCGGGATTTTAGATAATCAGTACGTCTGTAATGAAGTGATACGGACTCTGTATTTTTTATTTTTTCAAGAATTTTTTTGTTTTTGCTGTTCAGCGGCTTTTTCAAAGAAAAATCTTTAAGCAATTCATCTCTCACCGGCTCAAAATATTTATATGATTGAAAAAATCCGTCTAAATATACCGGAGGATGTACATTTATATATTTTTCATCGTATTTGAAGTACGGGTTTTCCGCAAGAACAGGAATTTTAATTTTTATTTTTGTAAGTTTGTTTCTGAGTTTTCGAAACGGAATGGTTTTTCTGAAAAGTTTGTATTTCAGCGGCTTTTTAATTGCATATTTTTTGAAGTTCAAATTAAACGGCGCCAGTTTTTCTGTTTCTTCGCTGTCATCAAATATCGGCTGAATACCTGTTTGTTTTTTGATGGCTTTCCCGAGTGCCCATTCAAACATCTGGTTTGCCATACGTCCGTTTAGGCGGATAATTACATAATCAAGCTGCGGATTCCATGTTTTAATTTTGTATTTTTTCCCCATAAATACAAGTACTTTTGCATTTGTACCGCTATCGTTTGTTATTGTCAGGAAAAGTTTTAGCTGTCTTTTCAATTTTTCAGAGAAACTTAACACTTTTTTTTCGCTGTAATAAACAACTTGAAAGCCCTCTGATGCAATAATATTGGCAGTTCTGTCAACAAGATTATCAACCCATGCATCCGTTTTAGCTGTTTGCTTTTCCGGTTTATACCAATCGTGGATATTCTCGTACGGATGGTGCATTTTTACCAGACTTATGTCCGGATTAAGTTTGTTTTTATCCAGTAAATCTTCTATGTCCCAGACAATCAATTTAAACGGTTTTTCTTTTCGTATACTTTTTACAGTTTCGTATAATTCGTTCACATCCTGCGTTGAGCTCTGAGCATTGTGAACAAAAAAGACAAAATCTTCAGAATTAATAGCCTCTTTCAGATTTTTAAATCTCTGTTTATATCGCTCAATGAGTTTTTCTCTGCCTGTCTCATCACAATCCGTATCGTGTATAAATCTTGTCTGATATTCAGGCTGCATCCATTCCATTCTTCTCGTGTCTTCAGAAAATATATATTCCACCCCATCTAAAAAATTATTATCATTTTTTAAAAGTTTAGAAACTGTTGCTGCGTAATTTACAGCCAGGTCAAACGGCATTGATAATCGTCCCTGGGCTTTTGTTTTTATTAGTCCGTGTGTTGTTAAATATGCTCTGACCTGACAATTCCAGCCAAGCGATATTATTTCATATTTACTTTTATTTTTCATTTATCCGACCTTAATCTTAATTCCAAAAATATATAGTATTTTATGCATGCCCTTATCTCTTATAGGTGCATATCTTTCGTAAAATCTTACAAATTTATTGCGTTGTCTTACAAGAGGCATATTACCTTTTGTAATGATATTGTTTAGAAATTTTTCCAACTTTTCATAACCGTTGAAATCATAATTTTCACGCATAGCAGGTTCTTTTATCATTTGCATATATTTTTCATCGTCATTATCAAGTTCTTTTACTTTCTCAATGACTTCATCAAGACTGTTATAATCGTTACAGTTTATAAATGCTTTCGGATTAAAGTCTTCTACCGCTTTCGGATTTCCCCAGTAAATAGGAATAGAATTTGCCATCAGCGGATGAAAAAGTTTTTCGGTTGTATATCCGTTTGTTTGGCGGTTTTCAAATGCTATTGTAAATTTATAGTTACTTAAAAAATCAAGTTTTCCCTGCTGCCAATCTCCGTTTCTTGGAGAAATAGCATCTTGCATGTTATTTAATACTTTTCCGGGGCAGTCTATATGTTTATATTTTGAGAGTGCTTTGCAAAACTCGGCTCTTAGAGCTGCTCCTTCTCCGTTTCTGCAGTTTGAGTAGACAAAATTACAGAATTTTCTCTTTGTCAGATTGGCGGATAAGTTCTGTCTGTTCTGGATTTCTGGCTGTATTTTCAGATTATATTCAGTAAATCTGAGGTACCTGTCTTCAAATTTTATATGATGAAACCCTATGCCGTAATCACATTCGTTAAAGTCCGGAACTACATTTTCGTTTGTGTAATAAATTTTGACACAATTTGTATAATCCCAGTGTTTTGTCCCGAAGCATGAATAAAACAAGAAATCAGGTTTTTCTGATATTTCAACATCATAATTTTTTTGTAAAATTTCTAAAAAAAGGTTATTTTTTTCGTTTACAAATGTATCATCATTATCACAAAAATTTACTTTAATTTTGGGTTTTGTCATTACTTACCAACTCCGCTCCAGTATTTTTCAAGCCAGCGGGTAGGTTTTATATACCGGAATCCGCATTTGCCGAAATATCCTTCATAAGCTTGTTTAGGAGTCGGTTTCCCGTGAAAAATAAGAATTTTTGATTCTTCCGGATCTCTTGGCACCTTAAACCAGCACATAGGAAATTTATGCAGGCAGTTACGTTTGAAACTTACGCACCAGTTTTTATCCCAGTATTTTAATATACCTTTTCTGTACATTTCGTAAGTTAAAAATGCCTGTTCGTTTTTATATCGTTTTCTGATATCTTTGCCTTCTTTATAGAAGTTTTCAATGATATCAGGATGTTTACCTATTTCAAATCTGAAAACAGAAGAGTTGCCTATTATATCATGTGGAAAATCCCAGTCTTTTATTATCAAAAATTCGCCCTCAGCCTCAAAAAACGGTGTCAGGTCGTCACGGATTATGATATCCAAATCTAAAAATAAAGCCTGTCCGGTGAGGTCTGCAAGTTTTTCGTTAAATACTGTTAATTTCTTCCACATTCTGTCAGGAATACCCTCTTCATTAAGAGGTGGAATTTCTCTTATTTCAATGTTTGGGTTAATTCCCTCTGCGTTATCTGTAAAGCATACAAATCTGTGCGGAATTTTAAGATTACGTTCTACCATATCGTACAATCTGTTTACGTAATCAGCATCAAACTTATCGCCCCATTTCATACAAATAACATTTTTATCCATAAATAAAATTTGCTCCCTTAACAGCTTTCGTTGTTAATTTTATCATAAATATTTTAGCCAATGTACTAATTTCTTAATAAAAATTTACGGAGTTAGTGCATCGTATTCTTTTTTATATTATTTCCGTTAATTGAAAGTTATATAATCCCCTGTGCTTCCATAGCTTTTGCTAATTTAGTGAAAGATGCTATGTTTGCACCTGCGACGTAGTTGTTGCCAAGATTATATTTTTCTGCAGAGGTTTTGCAGGATTTGAAAATATTAATCATTATTTCTTCAAGCATTTTATCAACTTCTTCAAAAGACAGATAATATCTCATACTGTTCTGGCTCATTTCTATTGCAGAGGTTGCCACCCCTCCGGCATTGGCAGCTTTTGCCGGACCAACAAGAACTTTATGCGCGAGGAAATATTCTGTTGCCTCTTTAGTACAAGGCATATTTGCGCCTTCTCCTATTGCTATAACTCCGTTTGCCGTTAATGTTTTTGCATCTTCAAGAGTTATTTCGTTCTGGGTTGCGCAAGGAAGCGCTATGTCTGTTTTTATTTTCCAGATAGGAGATTCATTTCCTGTTCTTTCAAAATATTGAGTTTGAGCATATCTATTCAGATACTCTTTAATACGTCCTCTTCTGACTTCTTTAATTTCTTTGATTTCTTCAATGTTGAGCCCGTCGGGGTGGTAGATACAGCCGTTAGAATCACTCATTGCAACGACATTTGCCCCCATCATCTGGGCTTTTTCGCAAGCATATATGGCAACATTGCCGGAACCGGAGATTGTTACAGTCTTTCCTGACAGGCACTGATAGTTGTTTGCATTGAGCATTTCTCTCATAAAATATATCAAACCGTAGCCTGTTGCTTCTTTTCTGACAAGTGAGCCGCCATATTCTAGGCCTTTACCTGTAATTACCCCTGCTTCATAGCAGTTTCTTATACGACGGTATTGACCGTACAGGTAGCCTATTTCTCTTGCACCAACGCCTATATCACCTGCAGGTACATCAATATCAGGACCGATATGTCTTTGCAATTCTGTCATGAAACTCTGGCAGAATCTCATAATTTCATTGTCTGATTTCCCTTTAGGATCAAAGTCGCTTCCTCCTTTTGCGCCTCCTATCGGAAGCCCTGTCAGTGCATTTTTGAAAATTTGTTCAAAAGCCAGAAACTTCATAATGCTTATATTAACACTCGGATCAAATCTTAAACCGCCTTTGTAAGGTCCGATAAGTCCGTTAAATTGTACACGAAAACCTCTGTTGACTCTGGTTTTTCCGCTGTCATCAACCCAGGGAACTCTGAATGCAATTATCCTTTCCGGTTCTGTCATTCTTTCGAGCAGTGCGATATTTTCAAACTCGGGGTGCTCGTTTACAACCGGTTCTATTGTAGTTAAAACTTCATCCACCGCCTGAAAAAATTCCGGCTCGTTAGCGTTTTTTAACTTAGTTTCATTCAATACCTTTTCCAAATATGCATTCATAATAAATTTTTCCCCTAAATTTTTAGTACACTCAATATTAGCACATTTCTTAAGTTTTGCAAATAGACAATTGAAAATTTCCACGATATGTTGTATTATGTACTCATGGTTTTTACATGTGTGTCTATATGACAGGGGGTAAATAATGTTTCAGCAATTAGAAAAATTTCAACTGGCTATTTTAGGTTTGTTGCTTGCCGTTGCGCTTGTCTGGGGTGCTAAAAGCATCACATCATCCGTACCGAAAGACGGAATTTCTGTCACGGGGTCAGCTTATCAAATTGTAAAATCTGATTCTGCAAGATTGGAATTTCAAATTACTGCAAAACAGCCAACTAAAGCTGCGGGATATTCACTCGTTCAAAAACAATTACCTGAAGTAATTTCTTTCTTAAAATCAAAAGGAATTGACGATAAAGATATAGAAGTTCAGGCTTATAACGGATACTATTCATACAAAACAAATGCGAACGGTATGTCTACAGGCGTTGTTGATTCTTTTAATATCTCTTTACCTGTGATAGTGAAGTCAAATGATGTTGAAAAAATCAAAACTATTTCAACTGAAATTCAGGGATTACTTGATAAAGGCATTGATATAAATGTATACAGACCTGAATATTTTTATTCAAATCTTGCCGATTTAAAAGTTACATTATTGCAGGAAGCAACTAAAGATGCAAAACAACGTGCAGCTGCCATGTTAAAAGCTACAAATAACAGAGTAGGCAAAATTCAATCTGTAAAAATGGGTGTATTCCAAATTACTCCTGTTGATTCTACCAATGTTTCTGATATGGGCATCAGCGATACTTCTACAATTGATAAAAAAGTTACTTCTGTTGCAAACGTTGTATTTCAAATTAAATAGTTATTTATAAGGAGAAATATTTATGAAAAGAGTTATATTATTGAGCGGTGTAATTGTATCTGCTTTAACTTCAGCAGCTTTTGCAGTACCGGACGGAATGCCTAATTTTACTCCGGGGTCATTAAATCCTGTTATGGCTCCGGGTGCTTTCGGTGCTTATGAAATGCAATTAATGAAAGACCAGCGCCAGCGTCAATATATTGACGAAGACTTCAAACTCTATCAAAAGAAGAAACAACTGGAAGAGTCCGGTGAAGTTGATACGGATATAATTAATGATGAACGTTTGGATTTGCAATCAGGTTCCGATGCCAATAATACTTTTATCAAACGTGTAAAAAACAGAAGTAAATCAAATCCTGAATATATACAAAATAAAGGTAAAGTTATCGTTAAGGAAGAACGTGATCCTGATGCAAAAGAATTAAAAGTTAAGGATGAGATTAAATCTTCTGAAGAGGTTTTTAAGCCTGTAAATACCAGAGCAGCGGAACAACCTGCAGAGACTGAAACTGATACAAATATTAAACCTGTCTCTACTGTAGAAACTCCTGCTGCAGAAAGTGCTGAACCTGTTAAAAATGAAAATATTCAGACTCCGGAAACAATTCAACAGGAAGATTCCAAACCGCAAATAAAAGAAGATACTCTTTCTTCATCATCTTCTTACAAGCCGTTAATTAAGCAGCATAAAGAAAAACCTTGGCTTAACGAAATATCTCCTGATGTTCCGACAGTAGAGCCTGCATCTTTTGAAGATAATTTTGATGCTGATTAGTACAATATAATCGCAACGGAACCGAGAATTACAATTACAGCACCTGCTAATTTTTTTAGCAGGTGCTGTTCTTTGAATATTTTGTAACCTAAAATTACATTCAATAAAATTGAAAGCTGGAATAAGGAAAGTGCATAACCTACATTTATTTTGGAAAATGTATAGGCGGTCGTAATCATTACAAGCCCGAAACATATTGCCGTAAGCAGATATGACAGCGAATGTGAAAGATTAATTTTTCCTATTTTAATTTTATTGATTTTTAATATTAAGAATGAAAAAATAGCTCCGAAGATGCAGGTACTTATGCAGGAGGTTGTTATATCCGTTATAAGGATTACTTTTTTGATAAATACGGCTTCAATTGCTGTTAAAAAAAGCGCATAAAATCTGTATCTTATGTCTTTTCGTTTGAATAAGGCAAACGAAAATTTTTCTTCAACAGTATCAAATATAAGATAACTCCCGAGTATTATCAGAACAATTCCGCCCAGTCCGGCTGCCGATGGTAATTCTTTCAGAAAAATGATACCGCCAAGGAGACCAATTACTGACTTATAAGCATTGATTGGTCCTAAAACGGAAAGTTCACCTTTTTCCAGCGCTTTTATAAGAAAACTGTTGCCTGCAGCGCCAAAAATTCCTCCAAGGATTGAATATATCCAGAAGTCTATCTCCGAAATCCCGCCTGAAATTTTTCCGAAAAACGGAATGCAAAGCAGAGTTAATATCAGGTATGTTACAAAATTTATGCTGTATGGTGATTCTTTTTCACAGGTTAATTTTTTCTGAAAAACATTTGAAAATGAATTTGCAAGAATTCTCAAAATTACAGCTATTGTGATTGTTAGATTTTGCAATTTATATACCTGAAATTATTTTTGTTTTTTCTTCCATTTTTTTACTTTTACAGTCGGAACGACAGACATTCCCGGAACTATATTATAGTCCGAAATATCTTCAGTGAAAACAATTTTTACGGGAACTCTCTGTACAATTTTGACGTAGCTTCCGACAGCGTTTTCGGGCGGGAAAAGGCTTGATTTTGCACCTGTTGCTCTTTGGATACTATCAATTTTTCCTTTGAATTTTTTCCCCGGATATGTGTCTATTTTGATTTGTACAGGTTCACCTTTTTCCATGTGTGTTAATTGGATTTCTTTATAGTTTGCAACCACCCAGACTTTTTCCGGCACTATAGAAAGTAACGGCTGTGCAACCTGAACGTAATTGCCCTGTTCTACACTTCTTGCCGTAATTTTTCCTGCCTGAGGGGC
The DNA here is from genome assembly GCA_944323595.1 of Candidatus Gastranaerophilales bacterium. Lineage (GTDB taxonomy): Bacteria > Cyanobacteriota > Vampirovibrionia > Gastranaerophilales > Gastranaerophilaceae > CALUVN01. Next base: position 27,605 of record CALUTF010000010.1, read on the forward strand.
TTTGATTTTTGTGTATGACAGGTTTAATTCATCCTGTTCAACTTCTGCTTCAAGCCGTTTAATTTCTGCCTGAATAGCTTCTGTTTTTGCTTTTTGAGATTTTAACACTGCTTCTGCGGCTTTTAAATGTTCCTGAGACGCATTCAGATTTGCCTGAGCCACAGTAAGTTCTGTATTGCTTTTATCAAATTCCTGTTTTGATGCAATACCGGCTTTGTACATATCTGTGTATCTTTTGTGATCTTTTTGTGCAAAGTCATATTTTGATTTTGCAGATTCAATGTTCTCTGTTGATTGTTGAACATTTGACTGACTTTCTTCAATCTGGCGTTCTGTAATATTCAGGTTTGCTTTTGCTTCTTCTAGTTTAGCCTGAGTTTGTTTCAATTTTACTTCGTAATCTGTCGGGTCGATTTCTGCAATAAGCTGGTTTTCCACAACTTCATCGTTATCATCAACAAGCAGCTTAACTACAGGACCGGAAACACGCGGGGCTACTGCTATAATATGTCCTTCGACAAATGCGTCATCAGTTGTTTGATAATATGTTGAGCGTATTGCCCAGAATATGCCTAGTAATACTAAGATTACGGCTGTTATTGTCGGGATTACAACTCTCTTTTTTATATATTCCGGTCTGTTTTTTTCCGCTCTTATTTTTGCTATTCGGGATTTCGGTGAATCTTTTTTTTCTTCTGCCATATTGTCCTCTTTTTATATTTGTATATTTACTTTGTCCTTTAAATTTTCTGTAATTTTTGTCAGCATTTTGTTAAAAACAAGGATTTCATCATCATTTATACCTTGAATTGATTCTTCCCATACTTTTAATATTTGGGGCTGTGTTTCTTCGTAAATTCTTTTACCTTTTTCGGTTATATCTATTTTATAAATTTTTTTGCCGTTTGAGTCAGCTTTTTTTGTTATACATTCCAGTTTTTTAAGTATACTTAGTATTCTTTTAACATTGGCTCTGTCCTTAAGTGTGATTGCCGAAATTTGACGCTGGTATATTGCACCGTGGTTTGCCAGTACTGCAAGAACCGTATATTGTTCCGGGGTTATCGGACATGCTGCCGCATTTAAACTTTGTATTGCGTATAATTTTGATAAAAGTCCTACTCTTGCAAGGTTATAACCGATTTTTGTTTCAAGTAAAATTTCTTTTTGCATAATTATATCCTTGTGTTATCATGATAACACAAGAAAAAATTAATTGTAAACAGCCGGAGAAATTTTTTATGAGAAAGTTGAGTGTAATACTATTTATCCTTTTATTTTTGATGCCTTTATCCGTATGTGCTAAAAAACAGGAAGATAATTCTTACAAGTTAGCATATATAAATATAGACTGGTGGGAAAATTATAAAGACCCGATTTTGCGGGAATACATGTTACGGATATATAATGACAATCAGGACATTAAAATTGCAACCATCAAGTCAGAACAAAGTAATCAGGTTGTAAAAATGTCTCTCGGACAGGAATTGCCTCAAATAGGTTTTAATCCTAATATTTCAAGAGAATTTGCATCAAGTGATGTTTATTTTGGTAATGTGATAATCCCAAATTATACACAGAGCAGATTTTTACTTCCGTTAACTATGAATTATGAAGTTGATATCTGGGGTAAAAACAGGCAGATTACAAAGAGTTTTTCTAAAGAACTAGAAATGGAAAAGCAAAATGAAAGAGCCTCTTATATTCTTGTGACTTCTGCTTTTGCATCTGATTATTTCAATCTTGTAAAGGCTGATGCGCTTTTGAAAAATCAGGAAAAACTCGTTGAACTGCAAAAAAATATTGTGGAAGCAACCGATAAAAAATATCAATCAGGACTCTGCCCTGTGTCAATTTTGCTTGAAGAAAAACAAATATTAACTAACTTTGAGGAACAGTTAAACAGTTTGAAAGAAAAGCAGGATGTTCTGGAAAATCAGCTTTATGTATATTTAGGAGACAGAACCAACCACGGTATAAAAAGAACTGCTTACGAAGATTTATATCTGGTTACAATCCCTGAAAGTATTGATTCAACTGCAATTAAGTATCGTCCGGACATGATTAGAACCGAAAAATATATAGAAAAAACAGGACTTCTTGTAAAAGTTGCACGCAAAGAATTTTTGCCTAGTTTTACTCTGTACGGGCAGGTTGGTTTTAATGCATATCAGCTGAGTAAAATTTTTACACACCACACATTCCTTTCAAACATAGGTGTGATGCCTAATCTGGATTTGTTTACCGGGGGAACTAAGATTGCACGTTTCAAATACAGAAAACTTGAATACCAAAAGGCATTACAATATTATGAAAAAACTGTGCTGACATCAATTCAGGAACTGAACGATTCTCTGGTTAGTGCCAAAACAACAGATAAAAACAGAAAAATTTCAGATGAGCGTTATGATATTGAATTACAAAAGTTTTCTCTTGCCGAAAAGAAACAGAATATCGGCGCCTCTGGAAGTATAGAATTCATGAAAGCTCAGGAACGACTTTTGGAAAGCGAAAATTCAAAAATCTCCGGACGTATAAATTATCTTATTTCAACGATAAATTTATACAAAGCAGTCGGCGGTCTGGATTACAACAAACTTGAAGAAGCAACGCTTTAAGTATATTATACATTTTATGAATATATTTGCTGACAAATGTTTTAAAAATCCGATTGAAATAATAACCGCATTTGATTGTGATACCTTTAAAAATGCTTTATTTAAAATTGAAAAATTATCCAAAACGCATTATCTTTTAGGGTATATTCGTTATGAAGCCAAAGATATTTTTTTAGGGAAAAATATTATCTCTAAATTACCTTTATTATATTTTGAAGTTTATGACGGATACAGTAAATTCGACTTAAAATGTGACAAAAATATCTTCTTATTTCCGCGGCAATCCATCTCAATGGAGGAATATGTAAGTGATATAAATGCAATAAAAAATTATATATCATCCGGTGATACTTACGAGGTTAATTATACTTATGATTGGGATGTTGTGCACCCGTTTGACGGTTTTGAATTATATAAATCATTATTGCTTTTTCAAAAAACTCCATACAATGCATATATAAAAAATGAATACGAGGAGGTATTATCATTTTCTCCGGAATTATTTTTTGAAATCAAAGATAATAAAATTTTTACCAAACCAATGAAAGGTACGATAAAACGCGGGGAGAATGAAATTGAAGATGCAGCAAATATTGAGTTTTTGAAAAATGATATAAAAAATCGTGCGGAAAATGTTATGATAGTAGATTTATTGCGGAATGATTTAAGCAAAATTGCAAAGACCGGCACGGTAAATGTTCCTAAACTTTTTGATATAGAAACACACAGCACTCTCCATCAAATGACCTCTGAAGTAACAGCAGAAATACGTGATGGTATCAGTTTATATGACATTTTTGAAGCAATTTTTCCATGTGGTTCTATTACAGGTGCTCCTAAAATCCGTACAATGGAAATTATTGATGAGCTTGAACACGGCAGCAGAAATATATATTGCGGTGCAATCGGTTTAATTACACCTGAAAAAATGACATTTAGCGTTCCCATAAGAATTTTACAACGCACTGCCGGCAGCGATGAGTTTAAATACCGTGTCGGCGGGGCTGTAGTTTGGGATTCCGATGCATATAATGAATGGGAAGAAACTATTGTAAAAACATCATTTCTTTGCGCAAATCACTGTAACTTAAAGTTGATAGAAACAATTAAGGTCGAAAACGGTGAAGCATTTTTGTATAATGAACATATCGAAAGAATGCAGACTACTGCCAGAAAATTAGATTTTTCTTTTCCCGATACTCTGCCTGCAATTCCTGAAAATTTTAACGGAATTTTAAGATTTTTACTCTCAAAAAATGGAGAATTGGAAGTTATACAAAAAGAATTAACACAATTACCATTTGAATCTGTAAAAATCTCTCCTGTTATTGTGAATTCGCAATCGGAATTCCTTTATCATAAAACTACGTACAGACCATATTATGAAAATATTGATGAAATTTTCTTTAATGAAAAAGGTGAATTAACAGAAAATTCTATTGCAAATATAATACTTGAAGTTAATGGGCGATTATACACCCCGCCTCTTGAATGTGGTTTGTTGAACGGTATTTACCGTGCGAAACTTCTCAAAGATGGAAAAATTCAGGAAAAGAAACTTTATATGGAAGATTTGGTTGCCGCAGATGCTATCTATCTTGCAAATTCCGTAAGAGGAATGTGGAGGGTTAAATTGTGCTTATAATAGATAATTATGACTCTTTTACATATAACATTGTGGAATATTTAAGGGAACTCGGTGTCGAGCCCCGTGTGTTTAAAAATGATGAGATTTCAGTTAATGATTTGAAGTCAATGGATTTTTCTTCAATTATAATTTCTCCGGGGCCTAAAAATCCTGATAAGGCCGGAATATCTATGGCAGTTATAGAAGAATTTTATAAAACCAGAAAGATACTGGGTGTTTGTTTGGGACATCAATGTCTTGCGCAATTTTTCGGGGCAAAGATTATCCGTGACAGTGAACCTTTCCATGGTAAAGTATCACAAATAACGGTTAATCAATCTTCAATCTTGTACAAAAATCTTCCTGAAAAATTTAATGTAACCCGTTATCATTCCTTGCTTGTGGATGAAAATACTTTACCGGAGTGTTTGTTAATCAATGCAAAAACATCAAACGGATTAATTATGGGGATTGAACATAAAACTCTGCCGCTGTGGGGTGTACAGTATCACCCTGAAGCCATTCTTACAGAATACGGTCATGAAATTTTTCTTAATTTTATAAACTCTTAATTTCTTTTTTATCGCTGTCTTTTTCTTTAGGGTGTCTCATTTTGACTAATGCATCAAAATCAGGAGTCAACATCATTTCAAAGTGGAATCTGCTTGAAGGATGTTTGTATTCGTGGCTGTTTCTAATCATCGGGAAGCCCCAGTATAATCTTGCGGTCAAATCACCGGGTAATGTTACTCTTAATCCCAAACCTGCACTTAGCAAAAAGTCATTTGCATACGATAAATCTTTACCCGGTCCCTCGCCTTTGAATGGTAATACTCCGGCATGGTCTACGAAAACAACCCCTTTTACATATTTGCCGAGGAAAGGTACTTCTTTCTTTTTAGTTTTAATTTTTGACGGCATAAACGGGAATAAAAGTTCCGTACTTACAAAATAACCGGTCTTACCAATCAACAGCCCTTCAGAATAACCTCTTACAGAAGATAAACCGCCGCCTTGATATTGATCTATGTAAGGGATTACATCCTGAGGTATCCATTGATAATTTGCTCTGAACTGTCCGACAATGCCGTGTCCGAAATCGTGTAATCTTACAAGTCCGCCCTCTAATTTGAGATAGTTTGAATTATCTTTAAAAATAGGGAATGCGTAATAAACATTCTGGTTCATATACCAGATACCTTTTTTAGTATCATAACGGAAGTTTAAACCTGTTTGTGCACTTGTGATTTTATCAGTATACAAATCATACCCGTCAAAAGTTGTTGTTGCCTGTTTATAATTCAAAGCGCTGAAACTGGCTAACTCCATATATGGTTTTCTGATTATCGGCTGGTTAAAATATAATGAATAGACATAAGACTGGCTTTTGATATTAAACATTGAATAATTACCGTTTCTTATTCTCGCATTACTGGATGAAAACATGAAGCCGACACGTCCGTCTTTTTTGTTGACCGGAATATTATAATCTGCAAAAGGAGTTATTGAGTGATGGCTTGCATACATCCCTGCAGAGAGTTTATCTCTGAATCCGAACAGACTGTCGTGTTGAACCATAACGCCGCCGCGGAGTTTCCCGATTGTATCGCGACCTGCATTATCAAAAATACCTGTTATATGAAACGGAATTTTTTCTCTTGCATGTAATTCAATATCGGTTGTGCCGAGGGTTTCCTCTCCTGGTTTCAGGTTTGCGCTTAATTCAACGCCGGTGGTGTATCTGTTAAAATTCAGCACATCTTCTTCCAGTTGAACAATATCAAAAACGTCCCCTTTTTGTCCTGAAATTCTGTCTTCAATATAGGAATCTCTTGTCCATTTATTATTGGTGACTGTTACATTGCCGATTTTTCCCTCTACAAGTTCTATATACAAAGTTTCATTGTCTATAGTTTGTTCTGGCACGTAAGCTCTTGCTGTTACATAACCTTTTTCCAGATAAAGATTATTTATTTCATCAACAATTTTTTTGATTGCCTCAAACGTAAGGTTTTGTCCTGTGTGGGGTTCAATGATGTCTGATATTTCTTCCGTTGTTAAAATTTCACTTGGAGAAACCTTAATATTTTCAATATAAACCCCTTTTGTTGCATATTCAACAGCTTTAGCTTTTATAACTTTTTCTTTTTCTTTTTTTTCTTTGCGGGTTTGTTTTTTTTCTTTTTCTTTAAACCTGTTGCTTTTTTCAAGGTTTTGCAAATCTTTGCGTTCTATCTGCTCAATTTGCTGTTGTTTCAAAATATCCATATCGTGAGTGTTAATCCCGCCGGTTGACTGAATTGCTGTCGGTATCATAGGTGCAGGTTCGCCGAAAACACAGCTTGTACATTGTATGCATACGGCGCAAATTATTGTCGTCAAAAGCTTTTTACTATTCATAATCACTCACTTTTTAATTTAATCTTTTTCAAATTTATTGTTCTTAAATTACTATAAATATATATTTATTAATTAAAAAATAAAGAAATGTTACATCTTTGTAATAAAACTGTTACATTTCAACAAAAGAAAATGTGTTTGTATTTTCATGTAAAATAACTGTTTATGTGGTTACTAATTTAAGCAAATTAACCGGAAGAAAAGGATAGGATTATATGAAGAGTAAAAGACCGATTGTAGAAGTATTACGCAGATTATTTGTATTAATATTGTGCGTGAGTTTTGTATTTCAGCAAAGTTTAATTTTGCCGCTTTTAGCGAGTGAAATTACACCGGATACTTCACACGGCATGGGTGCTGAGATTAATTTCAACCCGATAAATAACGGTCTTAATACGAACTTTGATATTACCGGACATCCTCATGGTTCAACGGATTTTGCTCATTTTGACAAATTTAATTTAACACAGGGTGATATTGCTAATCTTATCAATAGTTTCGGTATAGAAAAATTTGTAGCTCTCGTAAACAATCAGGTTAATATTAACGGTCTTTTAAATACTTTAAATGCAAGCGGTGCTTTTAATAACGGGCATGCTATATTTGTATCTCCGAGCGGTATCGTAATCGGAGCTTCCGGTGTATTAAATGTTGGTGCACTATCTCTCATTACACCGTCACAAAATACTTATAATGCTTTTCTCTCATCTCCTGTTGAAGATTTGTCTAATTTGAAAACAGATTCACAGGGCGATATAACAATTAACGGTAAAATTATCGCGCGTAACGGAGTTGAAGTTTACGGTAAAAATATTTCTATAGGCAATGATAGTACAACTACAAATACCGCGGGTATTATAGCAGGTGTTAAAAATAACAATGTAATTCTGACAGGGGATGAACAGGCGCAAAATTTGTTTAACAGCCTTGTATCAAATAATATCCAAAATCCTACCGGTCTTGATTTACAAAACGGCAAGGTCGTCATCCGCGCTCAGGCATCGCGTGAATCTGACAGTCTGCTGAGTAAAGTAGAAAAACAAGACCCTCTTAAAGCCTCAGTTAATATTAAAAATGCAACAGTAGCAGGCGGCTCATTGGATATTCAGGCTGTAGCTACGGATAAAGTTGACGTTCAATTTGAAAATGTAGATTCTGCAACATCAGATGCAGCACAAAATCTTGGCGATTATTTTAATATGAATACCCCTTATGATGATTTTGTAGGCGCACGTGCAGAGGCTGAAATTAATATAGAAAATTCAAATTTGGCTGCAAATGGCGATATAATTCTGGGGACAAATGCCGCTGCTTCAACAGAGGTTTCATCTACTGTTATTCCGACAGGCAAAGCATTAGTTTATGCACTCGGTAATGCTACAAAATCAAATATTAACGTAAAAAATACCAGTATTAATACAACCGGTGATTTAACAGCACTGGCTCTTTCACAAAACGAATCTTCTTTAGAGCTTCAAAACCAGACTAAAATTCAGAACAAAGGCGAAAAAGCCAATGCATATGAACTTATGGTTATAAATCATACTTCAACTGCAGATACCGGTGTAAATTTTGATAGTAATTCAACAATTAAAGCCGATAATTTGAATGTTGCGGCTGTAAATGCAACCAGCAACGATATTGAAATTGAAAATAAAGTAAAATATCAGGAAGCTTCTGCTGGTCATGAGGCAGGCAGTACTGCAGGTGTTTCTCTTTTGTTAAAAAATGACCGAGTAAATACATCAGCAGTGGTTAATGCTAAAACAGAAGTTACCGGTGATGCCAATGTAACAGCACAATCACTCCATGTAAGTTCTACTGAAGTTTCAGCAGAAGGAAGCGAATATAAACCGGGTGATACTTCTGCAACGGATAAAGATAATCAAGAGCATACAGACGAAGAAAAAGGCATTTTGAGCAAAGTTCAGGGTATTCTGTCAGCATTTTCGTCAGACAAAGCAAATGCCGATGACCCTACAAATACAACTTCCGATCCAAATCCGACACTGGAAGCAACAGGAGTTGTTAACATAAATAAAAGCGTAATTAATACTACAGCATCAATCGGCAGCTCAGATTTTAAAGCCGGCGGAGATGTTGCGGTAGAAGCTAATACGGTCGATTATACAATAAATCAGGCAAAATCAGAATCTACGGACGGGGCAAAATTTGCTCCGGGTGCCGCTGTTCTGGTAAATAGCCAGAATAATACAACTACTGCAAATATAAGCGGTAATGTAACAGCAAATTCTGTTAAACTAAATGCAACAACAGAATTGCCTGCATCTCTTGTAGATTTGTATCTTAATATTTTAGGTTCTGATATTGTAAGCTTTAATATCGGTGCAAATTCTGACGGTACTTTAGACTGGAATTTTGATATGTTTGGCTCTGATGGCGGAGATAACTATTCAGGTCTGGACTTATCAAACGTTGATTTCGAAATATCAGGAGAAGACGGCGGTATTGTAGATTATGAAGCTGAAGCTAATTTATTCAATAATCAGGCGTCTGCTTCAGGTGACGGCGCAAATGCCGGAGTGTCCGGTGCTGTTGTATACAATACAATTACAAATAACACGACAGCAGCCATAGCAGATAATTCTGTAGTAAAGGCCAACAACGGTAATGTAATTGCTAATGCTGTAAATTCAGTTGTTAACTTTAATAGTGCAGGTCAGATTACGCAGATATTTAAAGGTGCAGCAAGCGGCGATAAAGTAGGTCTTGGCGGCTCTGTTCTTATAAACGATTTTACAAATAATGCCGTAGCCACTATTGGAAAAGGTGCAACCGTCACCGCACAGAATGGCGAAGTCGGCTTGTATTCGGCTAACGAAGCAAGCTACCTGAATGTAATTGCCACAGGTGCAAGTTCAGGAACATTTGCTCTCGCTGGTTCTGTCCTTGTTAATAATATAAGCGGGAATACAACCTCTTCAATCGGGGAAAATGCTAAAGTAAATGCTAAAAAAGTTAACGTAAAAGCAGGTGAAGCAAAATTTAGACCTGTAGCTGATACTGAAAATCTTAATAATAATACGATTGCATTTGGAGATGAACGAACCGCAACAGATAAGACTTCTGTTTTAAATATTGGCGGGGCTCTATCTAAACAAAGCGGTTCATCCTCAGGAGGCAGCGGACAAACTTCATCTTCCGGAGCAGCCGTCGGTGCTACTGTTATGGTGAATTCCGTAGATAAAAATGTTCAGGCTCAAATCGGTAACCGTGCTAATATTACCGCATCAGAAAGCGCGGATATTAACGCCGATGCTAAATATCAGGGGCTTAATGTCGGATTGGCTGGTGCATTTGCCGGCGGTGTTAGTGTCGATAAATCAACACAGGATGCGGCAAATAGCGGTTCAGGATCATCTGAAAATCAGATTTTCGGCAACTTTGGCGGCTGGATGGATAAACTGCAGCCATTAGTTGATAAAATTAAAGGCGGGACATCTTCTTCAGACAATGCTGTCGCTGATGCTTCAGGAAGTTCGGTTACAGATTCTCTTCAAGACGAAAATGTTCAATCATCATTGAATGATACAAATAAAACACCTGACGGAACGACTGACAATAATTCTACAACTTCTCAAGGTCAGGCGCTTGCCGGAACTACAGGTAATTTAACTCAAACTGCAAACGGTCAGACCGCAGCCGATAATTTTTCTGCCGCAGCAGCAGGTGTTGTAACAGTAAATTCTAATGATACCAATGTAGAAGCTTCTGTAGGCAATGCCACTATTACGGTCGGAAATTCTTTGAATGTAGAAGCAACACAGGAAACAAAAGGTCTTGATATAGCAACAGGTGTCGCAAAATCAGGTAATGTCGGTGCAGGTGCCGCTGTTAATGTTAATTCCAAAGGCGGTTCAACCACTGCTTCAATGAACGGCACTAATGTAACATTTAATAATTCAAATGGTGCCCTTAATCTTAAAGCAGATGAAAATAACGAAAATATTGCAGTTGCTGTCGGGGTTGGCGCGGCATCAGGTCAGGGTGGCAATGTTAAGGCTGCTGTAGGCGGTTCATTTAACGTAAACACAATAGACAATTCTGTAACCGCTTCTATGGAAAATGTTACTTTGACAGGTAAAAATACAGATGTAAATGTTACTGCGAACAATTATTCAAAATCTTATAAAGGCGCCGGCGGTGTAGCTTATGCCGGTGGAAAGGGCGGCAGTACCAATGTTGGTGCCGGTATTGCAGGTAATATTGATATATATGATAAATCAACAACTTCTGAAATTACCGGTGGTAATCTTCAAGGTGTCAAAAATGTAAATGTTAAGGCTAACGATAAAGGCGGTGTAACCGATGATATAATTGCATTTTCAATTGCAGGCAGTGTAATTACAGGCGGTTCTTCATCATTCTCATTTGTAGGTGCTATAGGGGTTAACGTCATTGGGAATGCTGTTTCAGCAGCGATTAATAATGCTGTAATAAATTCTTCCGGTGCTGTGGATACTCTTGCTTACTCAAATATTAATGCCGCAAATGTTGCCGGTTCAGCCTCTATTTCTACTGCTAACGGTGCAGGTGTAGGTATCGGTACTGTTGTGAATGTTATTAATAACGAAATTATTGCAGGTATCCAAAATTCTGAAATACAGAATTCAACCTCTGTATCTGTTACGGCAGACTCTGACGAACTTTTAAGATTTCTTGCAGTGAATTTCGGGCTTACTACGGGGCAAACTACCCAAGTTCTGGCAAATGCTATTGTAAATGTTTTGAATAGTAATATTCAATCATATATTACAAGCGGTTCGATTAAATCAGCAGGAAATGTCGCAGCAGCATCTGATTATAATAGTACAGTCGAGGGTGTCACGGCAGTTGCAGGATTGGCACTGGGTAACGGCAATGCAGTAGGCGGTAATATTATTACAAATGTTTATACAAATGAAACAACTTCAAACGTAAATTCTAATATTGAAGCAGGCGGCAATGTAAGTGCTGCCGCTCAATCTTATGAAAATATTGACATTATTCCTGCAGCTGTTTCCGTATCAACAGGTACTCTGGCAGCGGCTGCAAATATTGGTGCAAATGTTATTGTTAACAAAACAATGGCTTCAGTTGGCGGCACTGTTACAAATTCAACCGGTGTGGATGTTATCGCAACAGATACTACAGACTTGAAGAGCCGCGGCGGGACTGTGGCTGCATCCGGTACGGCTGGAGTGGGCGGTTCTATTATTGTAGATGTTTTGAACAAAGATGTTTCAGCATCTGTTGCTGACGGTGCTAATATAACTTCATCAGGAAAAGTCAAGGTAAATGCATCTGCAAGCAACTACTCAGGCGGCAGAGATATTGTTTCAATTAATATTGATGATATTCTTACAAATGTTGTGAACGGCAGTACAAGCCTTGAAGCTTATGATGCTCTCAAAAACTGGCAGATGACATTTGATCTGGCAGGTGGTGGTACTGCAGGCGTAAGCGGTTCTATAATTACAAAAGTTGTCAATAACAATGTACTGGCATCTATAGGAGATGCAAACATAAAAGCTGGTTCCGTTGATGTTCAGGCTACAGATAATGTAGTGATAAATGCAATTGTCGGTACTATTACTGCGGCAGGTACGGCTGCTGTTGGCGGTTCTGCCTTTGTTAATGTAGTAACAGGTACCACGCAGGCGCTTATTGCTAATGGTGCAAATATTACAACAACATCAGGCGGTGTGAATGTAAAAGCTGAAAATAACGAGACCGTCAGAACTTTAATGGTTGTTGGCGGAGGTGCTGGAACTGTTGCAGTTAACGGTTCTGCTAATGTGAATACGGTAGTAAATAATACTCTTGCTACAATTGAAGATGGCGTTACTATTAATTCTGCAGGCGGTGTCACCGTTGAAGCAAAAGAACAAACTGATGTTGAAAGTGTTAATGTTGCAGTTAACGGCTCTGGTGTTGCTTCAGTTGGTGCAATTGCTTATGTGAATGCTTTTTCAAACAATACACAGGCAACCGTAGGTAAAAAAGGCGGTGATAAAACATCTATAACTGCAGGTGACGATATTAATGTGAATGCTGATTCAAAGGCATCTTTCGGCTCAACGATGATGATGGTTTCCGGTGCAGGAGCTGCGGGCATTGCAGGTGCCGGTATTGTTAACGTCATTGACTCAACTGTAAGAGCTTATGTTGTAAACTCTACATTATCAAATGCTTCAAAAAATATTAATGTCACCGCCAAAAGTGATTTTAATAAATGGAAATATGATGATAATTTCTATGCCGTCTTAATGGGTGATGACTCAGATTTTAGTAACGGTATTAATATTGATAATTATATTCCAATTGTAAATATTCTTGCCGTAACAGGCTCAGGTACCGATTCTGTAGGTGCAGTTGCTGTTGCAAATACTATTACAAATGATGTTTCAGCAGTAGTTGAACAGGTAGAAATTGAAAATACAAATATGTTGAATGTTTCTGCTGAAACAGTAGCCGTTACTTATGATGCACTTGCAAATCTTGCAGGTTCCGGTGTCACCTCTGTAACAGGAAATGCGCTTGTTAATACCATTTTAGGCACAACAGAAGCTTCAATACTGAATACAACAGTTAAAAACGGCTCAGTCGAAGTAACTGCAAAAGACGGCGGCTATCTTGGCGGTATTATGCTTGGCGCCTCAGCTTCCGGTGCGACAGCTGTAAATGGAACTGTGAATAATAATTACATGCAAAATACTATTTCCGCAAAAATTAAAGATTCTAAAATTCAAAATGCGCAAACAGTTGCAGTAAAAGCAGAAAACGATAAAGAAGTTGCAACTCTTGCTGCCGGAGTTTCAGCTTCCGGAGGTGTTGCAGGCAGCGCGCTCGTAATTGCAAATGAAAATACTACAACTAACACCGCTTCTGTTGAAAACTCAATAATTAAATCCAGTGGAGAAACAAAAGTAGAAGCTTCAAATGAATTTAAAACTTTTGATGTGCTGGCTGCCGGTGCAGGTTCTGCAACAGCAGTAAACGGTTCTGCTATTGCCAATTCGGCTAAGAATACAAGTGTTGCACAAATTAAAGATTCAGAAATTAATTCGGGTGCATTGACTGTAAATTCAACAAGTAATAATGAATTTAGCGGCAATAATTTGTCAGCAACAATCGGCGGATTGGCAGTTGGTCTTGGTGTCATTGTTAACGTGATAGAATCAGAAGTCCGTGCTTATGTTGATAACAGTGTTAAAGATATTACAACAGGAATACTCACTGTAAATGCGCAGGATGAAATTAATCTGGATATGAATGTCGGTATCGTCGCTGTAGGAGTCGGCGGTGGCGGAGCCGGTGCTGCAAACGTTAATATAATTAATAATGCAGTGAGAGCTGAAATTGCATCTACAACAGGTGTAATCGAAGCATCTTCCGTAGATGTTGATGCCGTTTCAGATATGGATATTAATATCCTTACAGCATCAGCCGCAGGCGGTTTGTATGGTGTTGCAGGCGCTGTTTCTGTGACATCTATCGGCGGCAAATTTGATGATGCCAACACAAATGAGTATTTAACAACCAGCGATAACGGTAATATTACCGATGTTGCACTTAATCGTGCAGATGTGACTGTATCAGATGCATCAAAAGGCGGTGTTCAGGCTAATGTGAATGCCAATATTCAGTCAACAGGTGACGTAACTGTTGATGCGTCTAATACACTCAATTTAGATAAACACAATGCAACAGCTGCCATCGGGCCTGCAGGAGCATTTTCTGCAAATGTGCTTGTAACTAATATGAAATACAATACATCAGCAAGTTTGGGCGGTAATGTATCGGGTAATAATAATAATATTTCAGTGACTGCAAATAATGAGGTTATAGCAGACACAAATGCTTATGCTGCATCTCTTGGTAGTGTTACAGTAGGCGGAAACGTTGCATACTTTACAAATACCTCTACTACAAAATCAGAAATAAATAATGGAACAATAAGCGGTCAAAATGTTGCGGTGAATGCAATTTCAAAAGATACAACAAATGTAAGTTCTGTTGGTGCAAATGTTTCCGGTGTAAGCATTGATGCGACCGTTGCGCTTGCAGAATCCAAAAATACGGTAGAAGCTGCAATTAGAGGGGCAGTAGATATTGATGCAACCGGAAACCTTGATGTAAAAGCTGACAATACAAGCGCTTTAAGTTCAGAACTTGCATCTCTTAGAGCTTCTGCTATTTCAGGACAGGTTGTTGTTAATAAAGCTGAATCAAGTGCTATTACAAATGCTATAGTTGATGCGACCGGTACAATCAATTCAAATAATATGAACGTAATTGCATCAACAGGCGGTGTGAGTGCCAAAACAACCGTAAATATGGGTGGTCTGTCACTTGCCTCAGCAACAGTAACCTCACAGGGGGCTATTGTTAATGCACAATTTAACTCAGGTATTAATAATTCCGGTTTAACAATAGAAAATACAGACAATACTAAAGTCGCCGCAGGTGTTAAGACAAATACCGATGAATCAGGTGAAATCAGGGCTGAAGTTCTTGCTAAAAAAGCACAAGCAGGTTTGGCAGGTATCGGCGTAACTAGACTAAATGCAGAAGTTAACGCTCAAACAAATGCAACTGTTAATGCAGGAAGTCTTAAATCAAATAATCTGAATGTATTTTCTAAATTAAACAGAACAGCTTCAGCAGGTTCATCATCTGCTAGTTTGAGTGCAATAGAACTTAATTCTCTTGCATTGCAATCTTCAGTCAGCGGTTCTAATACGATAACAATTGCCGGAAATAATGAAATCAAAAATGCAATTAATGTTGTCTTGAATGATAATTCTGATGTAAATACTGAAATGCTTAATGCTTCTATCACATTAGCTTCCGATTCATCTAATTCAAGTAAAGCACTAATTAATACAAATACTACTATTAATATAGGCGGCAATCTTGCAATGAATAGTATGAATGTTACGTCAGATGTTGAACGTAATTCATTTAATACCGCTGAATCTAAAGGCGGCGGTCTTGTAAGGGTTGGTACTTATGAACTAACGACAGCTTCCAACGGAAATTCTGTTATTAATATTACTGCCGATGCAGTAAATGAAGATTTCAATAATAGTATGAATGTTACTTCTAATGCCGTGAATAAAACAGAAACCGTATTAAGTGATAAAGCGGTCACCTTAGTTGCAATCTCAAAATCAGATACATCAAATACGTTAAACACAACAAACAAAATCAACATAGACGGAGCCAAAATCAAATCATCAGGAAATGTTAATTTTGATGTCAATAGTGAAAATCGTGTTGCGATGAAGAGAAATCTTCAAGCTTCCGGAGCTGTTCTTGTATATGGCGGTAATGTTAAAAATAACATAACATCAACTGCTGATATAGTTTCACAAAACGGCACCGATATTGAAGCTTACGATATGTCTATGAAAACCAATGCAAAACTTGGTACAATTGATGATAAAGATATCAGGTATGAAGTCAGAATTGCAGGGTTTTCAGTCTCAGACAGTACAAATATTACTAACGATGTGACCCAAACAAGTAATATAACACTGAAGGATTCCACGTTCAGAGCACAAAACAATATGAATGTAGATGTTACTTCAGACAGTACATTGAGGCAGTATATAGGTTCTGCTGCCGGTGGTTTTGTTGCAAAGAATGTTGCAACCTCAAGGTTAACTGTTACAAATAACAATAATCTGAACATAGGCACAGGTGCGTCATTACTGGCAAGAGATTTAGATATCGCATTAGATTCTAATAATACACTTGTATCTGATGTTAATATTGATGCCGACCAATTTGGAGGTCGTGATCCTGGTGCATTTTCATATCTTACGTTAAACGTAAATAATAATGTAGATAACAGCGGTAAACTTTTAGGCAACGATATTGTTCAGATTAACTTTATGCAGAATTCCGAAAATAATCTGACCCAAAATGCTCAACTTAATGTTGATGCTGCTGTTGCTACAGGCGATGCCGGTGGTTCATTGAAATTTAATACAAACAATGACTTAACCGTTAATAAAAATGCATTAATCTCTTCAGATAAAGATGTTACAATTCGTTACGGCAATGGTGATTCCGACCTCTCTTCAAATGTAGCCTATACAAAAACCAGTTATCTGTTATTCGGTATACCTATTACTGTATCAGGACAAAGCAAAAATATTACAGAAACAATAGATAATTCACTAAAACTTGACGGTGAAATTAGTGCAGGAGCCGGTTCAAAATACAATATGATTATAGATAAAGACGGCAATATTGTGGAAGATGAAGGTTTTGAAAATAAATATGAAGTTGTTGAAGGCGGTGTAATCACAGCAGAAGAACAAGAAGAAGACAATCAAAAGGCTATTGAGTCTATTGATGCTGAAATTATTGAACTTCAAGAAAAACTTTCTGATATTGAAAATGATGATAAATACAGCAATGAGAAAATTGCGGAGTATGATGCTTTAATCGGTGAACTTAAACAAATGCTGGAAGATTTGAATACCGGTGATTATGAAACTATTTCTATGGATACTGTTCAGGGGATAGTAAAAGATAATGTCAAGGCAGCTGCAGACGGCATAATAGAAGATTTTGATACGTTCTGGACCAACTTTATGAATCAGGAAACATCTGCTACCGGCGAAGTTTCATCGTTTGAAACATATATTGCGTCAGACTCGTTGAATTTGACGGAAGAACAGCAGACAACTCTTCTTACTGCATACAATGCTATACAATCCCAAATAACAGAAGATGAAAATCTCGGATTTATTTATACAGATGCCAACGGTGCTCAAAAAGTTATTGGCGATGCGACAAGCGCTGAAGATGCTAAAGATAATATAAATGCCTCTATTGCAAATTATGAGTCGCAGATTGATTCGCTTAAGACCTTAATAGAAAATAATACAGATTCTAAAAAAACAATAACTGAAAGTATAGCAAATCTTGAATCTCAAAAAGAATACTTGAGCGGTTTGACTTTTGAAGATATTACAGCAGACAAATCTTATATCAAGTTTGACGATATAAATGCACCAAAATCTAAGATTGAGATTATTGGTCTGGAAACTGATACAACATTAAATAGAGCCGCTGACGAAACCGCTTTGAATAAAATTACAGGCAGCGGTCATTTCAAAATCTTTGAGCCGGCATTTGATGTAAACAATTATTCAGACAAATATGACTTAATTTTCGGAAATATCAATTTTGATAATCTTGATGAAGTCGGGCTTATTATAGAAAAACAAAATTACAGTTATCTGGCAAATACCGGTACACCTATTCACGATAACGTTCTTGTAGTAAGCGGTGACGGTCAGGCTTATGAGCCGGGTATTAATATCAAAAATTACTTTGACCATAACAATCCGTTAGATCAGTTCAAAAATTCAACACCGTCTGATATAACCTTCAACGGAATGATTAATTTCAGCGGAGCTAAACTAAACGTATGGAACGAAAGTGGTGATATAAACTTTAATGGAGCAATAAACACCGCTGTGAAAGATGTTGTTGCAGTACAGGGCAATGTTGCATACAATGCAAAAGGCACTGATTTGAACATAAATACAGGCGACAGATTTATTGCAGGTAAAGATATTACAGTAAATGCTGACAATATCAAGGTTGACGGATATGTTCAGGCTGGTTACGGTGACAGAAATATTACAATAACAGATGAGATGCTGAAAGATGAAAACCTTATTGTTGATCCGAATACAGGTGAAAAGAATATGGTCAATACCGCATACCTGAATAAAGATAACAATATAAAAGTTCTTTATGACAAAGCAAATAACAAACTTCTTGTATTCCATACACAACAAGAAGGCGGTAATGTTAACTTCACAGGTAATGTTTCCGGCAAAGGTGAAGTTCATTATACTGACGGATATGCCAACGTTAACATTAAAAACGATACAAATAATGAACTTGTCATAAATACTCTTGGAAATGACAGAATGAACGGAGGTAAAGGTTCATTCACAGGTACTGTTGTAAATCAGGGACATAATCTAGCCTCAACAGAAGTTACTTCAAAAGGCAAAGTTAACATCCTTGGAGTAATTACAAACGGTAAAAATAAAAAAGATGGTTACGGAACAGGTTCTCTCAATATAACTTCAGAAAACGGTATTACAGTTAATGAGCACCGTAATAAAGACGGTAATGTTGTTGCAACAATTGATTCAGTCGGCAAAACAACTCTTGAAAACAGTGCAAATCGCGGAGTCGTTGTTGACGGCAAATTAATCAATGACGGAGAACTTACACTGAAGAATAACGGTGCTGATGGTGTTAGTATAACAACAAAAGGCGATATCCAAAATTCTAACGGTGCCTTGACTGTAGAAAATACAAAAGGTGATGTGACAGTTGCCGGTAAAGTTCAAAATACAAACGGTAATACAAGTGTAACGAACAATGGTAATAAAATTACTGTTTCCGGTACTGTTTCAACGACTACGGGTAACACTACACTGACAAATAACGGCGCCGGCGGAACCGAAATCAGCGGCACAATAACTAATGAAAAAGGTAATATAACCTTGACAAATAATAGCGGAGATTTGACCTTAACAAATACCGGTAATGTAAAAAATAATGAAAAAAATACAGGTTCAGCAGGTAATATAACGGTTACTAATGCAGAAACCTCCGGAAAACTAACACTTGCCGGGCTGCTTAAGAACTTTGGAAAAGGCGACACAAAAATCTCATCCAAAGGAGCAAACGGAGCAGAAATTTCAGGCACAGTATCAAATAATGCCGGAGATACGGAAATCACAAACGAAAAATCAGAACTTAAAATATCAGGAACCGTTGAAAATAAACAGGGTAATATAACGGTTACTAATGCAGAAACCTCCGGAAAACTAACACTTGCCGGGCTGCTTAAGAACTTTGGAAAAGGCGATACAAAAATAACTTCCAAAGGAGCAAATGGAGCAGAAATTTCAGGCACGGTATCAAACAATACCGGAAATACAGAAATCACAAACGAAAAATCAGAACTTAAAATTTCCGGAACCGTTGAAAATAAACAGGGCAATATGACCGTAACAAATAACGGCGTTGACGGCTTGAATGTTGCATCAACCGGTAAAATAGATAATCAAAACGGTTCTATGACGGTTACCAATAAAAATGGCGCATTAACCGTTGATAACGGTGCTCAGGTGCTGAATAATAACGGAACAATGACTGTTACAAATAACGGTAATGGCGGTGCTGAAATTGCAGGTATTGTTAACAATAAAAAAGGTAATACAAAAGTCAATAACACTGCCGGAAAACTTACTGTTACAGAAAGCGGTTTAATCAAAAATAATAACGGATTGCTGGAAGTAACGAATAGCGGTGACGGAATTCTTGTTCAAGGTGATATTTTGAATGTCCTCGGTCAAACAAATATTACCAACACGAACGGAGGAATTATAGTAGATGCTATCGGTACTGTTATTAACAATAACGGAAATCTTAATATCAAAAATACAGCTTCAGGCGGTATTATAATTGCAGGTATAACAAGAACCGACAATCAGAATATTAATATTACAAACAGCGATTCAAATATTATAATCGGAGATGCTTCTACCAATAATAATATTAATGCTGTTAGGGGAAATGTTAATATAACACAAACGAACGGAGACATTCTAAATTCTGGAGTTGATAAAACTCTTATTGCAGCAGGTCAGGATTTGAATATCAAACTCACAGACGGCAGTATTGGTCAACGTGCAGATTCCGATAAACCTGCCTATAGTATTGATGCTGAAACCCGAGATAATACAAAATCAATAAATGTTAATATCAAAGGCAAAGTAGATATAGAAGCTTCTGCAAAAGACGGAGTGGCAGATTCAGGTCTTGTTAACCTGACAGCTAAAAATTCCGATTTGAATGTTGATAAAATTAAAACGGATGGCGATATTGTTCTGACAGCAGCTGACTGGAAACAACCTGATGAAGAACATCCGGATCCGAATAATGAACCTTACTACAGAGGCTACTCAATAAAGAATGCCTCAACAGATAATACTCAGGCTAATCTGGAGGGTAAAAATATTTCGGTAATTTCAAGCAATGAAATTGGTGAAGATGGAAAAGCTTTGACCTATAAACAAAGAACAGATTTGGATGCAAATGCTAAAGTAGGTTTTGAAGCTGAAAATGATATTTATCTGGATGGTTCAGCCTATGGTGATAAAACAAATATTGCTCACTTGATTTCTAAGCGGGGTTCAATAGATTTTGCATTAGGCTCAGATGCTGAAATAAGTGAAATTACATCAAATAATCACCTCCATATTCTGAGTAAATCAAAAAATCTTACTATCTATAATTTAGGTAAAATTTCAGGCGGCAGCGATGATTTCAATGATTTACTTTATCCGCACGACAAGATTAAACTAGGCGGTGAAGATAATGAAGTAGTTCCGCAAACTGTGGCAATAGAAGTATTGGATGCATTTGGCGGTGATGATGCAAATTCAACACTCAGAATATATAATGCCTACGTCAGAGGTGCCAATAACGGTAAAGGTGAATTTGAAACCGTAAATGGTAATACTTTCCAAAAGGCAGATGTTACTCTGATGGCAGATAATATCTATGCTCATTCTTATGATGCGATGGAATCAGACATACATACTAAAAACCATAGTGATGGATTTGATCCTAAAGCCGATACGGTATATGTTGATCCTCTTACCGGAGAAACATCCTACGCATCAGGATTTAATACTTTCGGTGACGGCGCAAAATTATCTTTTGATATAACTGGTGTATCCAAAGATGCTGTTGCAGATGCAAATAATGGTGACAGTTCTACAAGGTCATATATTGAACAGGAATTAATGACGACAATTGAAATTTTCCAAAATAAATTCACTATCCAGACAGGTACTGATAACAGAGCCAAAGATGTTACACTTTCTTTGAATTCTAATAATACATTGCAGCAGGATACTAACAGAGGATTAAATATCAATAAGTTATATGCAAATGATGCTTATATTGATACTCAGGATTTGGAACTCTCTGTACGTGATGCAATAATCAATAACTATGCAGAATTCAGAAACGGTAACAGATTTGGTTCAGCAGGTGTTCACAGACCGCAAAGTGAAGAATACAGATGGCTGACTATTGTTGATAACGATTACAGAAGACTGCTGGATCATTCAACCTTGCAGCTTTATACCCAAAAAACAGGTTCTTTCGGACTTTATATGGGTGATTTAATTACTCTGGAAACTCAGGCTCCTGTTGTAAATTATAATCCTTATGAAATCACCAACCTGTTTAGAAACGAAAACAGTTTCTACAGATTGACCTACAAGGATGATAAATTACAACAATATACGACAACTCCGGGATTTAAGGATATTGATAAAGCTACTTATAAAGCAACCAAACGTATTTCAATGAGATTCCCGACTGAAGGGCAAAATATTAAATCAACTGTTCCTGTATATGATATTTCAAAAACAGGTGCATTAATAGGTAATGACTTGAATCTTAAAGTCGGCGATAAAGTTGATGTTTCTATACTGTATGAAGATATTGAAATTGATGTACAGGTTGAAGTTATGCGGCTTCAAGAAGATATGGCCGGTGTCCGCTTTGTTAATATGAGTAAAGCCACAGCGAATAAGATTTTATATCTCAATCTTCGCAGAGCTAATTCAATGAAGTCGAATTTGACTAATAAGTGGTAAAATCAGATAAAAGAACGGTTGCAAAACCGTTCTTTTTCTATTGCAGAGATTAACTAAATAATGTATAATAATTTTAGTATTATATAAGAGGGTGAATGATGGGTAAATTAATTTTATTAATAGTTGTATTAGCTGGTTTATATTTTATAGGAACGAATTATAAATCTATTGATCTGGAAGAAACAAAAAATGCAGTAATTCAGACTATTGAAACAAAAGGTGCCGTAGGCGCTGTTCGTGAAGGACGGGCAAGACGCCAAAAAGAAATTTTGGATGCTACAAGTTTCTAATATACTTAAAAAATAATTAGCACTTTCAGGGCATAATTTATATATAATTTCGCTTTATATTTATTATCTGTAAAAGATGTATTTTAAAGGGAGATTATTGTGTTAAATTTATTATTGAGATGGGTAATATATGCTCTTGCCATAGTCTTCGTTTCGTGGGTCGTTCCCGGAATTGAAGTTGAGAGCTTTTTGAGTGCATTACTGGTTTGCGTTATTCTGGCACTCATAAATACATTCATAAAACCTCTTATTCAAATAATTACTTTACCTGTAAATGTGTTGACTCTCGGTTTGTTTTCCTTTGTAATTAACGCATTGTTATTAATGCTTGCAGGTGCGGTCGCTCCTGGTTTTGAAGTCGAGGGGTTTGTCAGCGCGCTAATCGGTTCTATATTATTATCCTTGTTTGCTCTCGGTATCAGCCGGATTTAAAGCGGCTTTTTTGTTCGCCGGAAAATTTAATTGAGAGAGTATGGTTGCGGTAATCATAAAGCCGCAACCTGCCAGTTCTCGAATTGACAGAACTTCATGGAGAATTAAAAATCCTCCTACTACGGCAAAAACTGATTCCAGACTCAGGATTAGAGATGCAACAACAGGTGATGTATTTCTCTGTCCTGCAATTTGCAGAGTGTAAGCTACCCCGCAGGCAAAAAAGCCTGAGTAGATAATAGCATCTTTTGCAAGCCATACATTATGCAATGTAGGTTGCTCAAACAGAAGCATAGGTACAATGGAAAGTGTACCTGCTACAAAAAACTGAGCGCAGGATAACTTTATCGGATTAACTTTCGGAGAATAATGATTTATAACCATAATATGCAGTGCAAACATAAGAGCACTTATTATAAGAATCAAATCTGCAGGCGCAACGGTAAAGTCTGTTTTGCAACATAAAAGATACAGCCCAAATGCTGCTAGTATTACACTTATCCATACATTAACAGTAATCTTGTGTTTGTAAAAGAAAGATAATATAGGTACAATTACAATATACAAAGCGGTGATAAAACCGGCTTTGCCAGCTGATGTGTAGATTATACCTATTTGCTGTAAAGTCATTCCAAGAAATAACACTATGCCGCATGCAAGTCCGCCTTGTATCAAACGTATTCTTCTTATTTTTGTTTTTTGCGGCGAATATGATGCTTTCTTTTTCTTCTTCATCAACTTAAAAAGTATTATAACAGGAATCAGGCTTATGCTGCCAAGGATTGCACGGACAGCATTAAATGTATAAGGTCCGAGAAATTCCATGCCGACTCTCTGGGCGGTAAATGTCAAGCCCCATATTACGGCTACTGTCAATAAAGCTATATTTGCGTAAATCTGTTTATTCAATTTTTCTCTCCTATTTTTAATTATAGGCTAAACTTTTTTGTAAGTAAACTTTTTATATAAGTTTACTATACTTTTGTCTTATGGTATGATTTTCCATGGACGGAATTTTATGAAAAAGCTTCTGATTCTTATATTTTTATATTTTATCCCTGTGATTAGTTTTGCTGTAGAAGAGGTGCAAAAAATCAATCTTCAGCAGGCTATAGATATTACTGTTGAAAACAATATGGATTTAAAAGTATCTAATATTGATCGTGATATCGCAAAGAATGAAGTAAAAATTGCAAATCGTCTGCAAAACCCTGATTTTAATGCGTTCTATTTTCTGGGAGCCGCTGGCAGAAGTGAGCCTAACCAGCTTGGATTTACAGAGTTGGTTGAAATCGGGAAACGCGGTGCAAGAAAAAATCTTGCTAAAGCTAATCTTGAATTAATCTCAAAAAATGTGGATTATAGAAAATTCAATATAGAAATGGATGTTAGAGAAGCTTATATTAATCTTGTTGCCGCAAAATCCGTTCTTGATACGATGGAACAGCAGCAGGAATTGCAGGAAGAACTTTTGGAAATAGCACAGCGTCATGTCAAATCAGGTGCAGTTCCTGAAATTGATGCAATTCAGGCAACTATTGCACTGAATCAGATGATTACACAGGTAAATACTGCAAAGGCTAATGTAAAAAGTGCCCTGTTTGAGTTTAATAAAATTATTAACTCAAAAGCAAAAGTTTTCTATGATTCTATAGATAATATATTATCTGAAGCTAATAATTTTCAGGAATTGATGACACCACCGCCGACAACTCAATTCCCTGATTTTAATACAATATCAGAACGTGCACTTGAGCATAGATTTGATATAAAAATTGCGAAGCAGGAGATAGAAGTTGCCAAAAAGAATTTAACTGTCGTTATGAGAAAAAGGGTTCCGGATTTAGAATTAATAGGCGGATATGCTTATCAGACCATGACGCAAACGGATGACAGACGCTATAACAGTGGTGCTTATGTCGGCGGCAATATTGTTAACTTGCCTGTGTTTTATAACTATGCTCCGGAAATTAAGAATGCTAAATTACAGCTTGAGCAGGCTGAATTAAATTACGAATCTGTTAAAAATAAAGCTATAAAAGATTTGAATGCTGCTTATTATAAGTTAATGATTTCTGCATCAAATCTGAATGATTATGAAACAAAAATTCTGACAAGTTCGGAAGAATTGATTGATGTTTCTGTGAAAGATTACGAAACGGGAAAATCTGATTTGACTTCTTTAATAGTTATGAAACAGTCATATAAATCTATCATCGTAGGTTATACAATGGCGTTAGCGGATTATTATAATACCTGGACAAACTTTTTGCGTGAAGTGAATTCCGACGAATTTGACCTATTTGTTACTGAATTATAGTTAATTTATTTTTGATATTGTGTTTGTTTTGTAGTTGTTTGTGGTAATGTGTTTTTATGAAAAAATCTACTATAAAACTGATTATTTTTACTATTTTAGGTCTTATTGCATCAATAATTCTTTATCAGATAAATAAAAACCCAAATCCAATGATGCTTCCACGAACTGTATCCAGAATTGCTGTGGGGATGTATATTTGTCCTTTTTTCGGTATTATTTACTGGTTATTCTGTCGACACATTGATGAATAAATTACAATTTAAAACGCAGATTAGGACTTACTATCCCGTGCTCTTTCTTAATTACTGTTTTGATTGTTTTACAAAATTGATGCCAAGTTCTGTAAGTTTATCAAGAATAGAAGTTGTCTGTTTTGTCGTCGGTGATGAAATATCAATTCTATCTGCGTGAAAATCAGCTTGTACCTGATTAGCTTTTACAAGTTTGCTGACATGATTGTATGTATATTGAACTTTTTGTTCTGCAGGAATTGTAATTTTTGTTGTTACATTAGGTGCAACTTTTATCATACTCATACTCCTTATATTTTTATTTTCATAATGATACAAAAAATGGAGCGTAGGGGATTCGAACCCCTGACCCCGACACTGCCAGTGTCGTGCGCTACCAACTGCGCTAACGCCCCTTCTGTCGGTTGATTAAGCTATTCAATTATCATGGTGGCGAGCGCAGTATCCCCCCACCCAAAATCAGACATTAAGTCAGATTTTGTGCGGGTCCCTGCTAACGCCCCGCTTGATTAAGATATTTAATTATCATAATGGTGAGTACATTAACTCTCACCCAAAATCCGTCATTGAGTCAGATTTTGTGCGGGTTTCTGCTGACGCCCCGCTTGATTAAGATATTTAATTATCATAATGGTGAGTACATTAACTCTCACCCAAAATCCGTCATTGAGTC